>NZ_JBHWGA010000003.1:0-152425 GCF_042733315.1 Streptomyces sp. NPDC059718 | reverse complement strand
GCGTTTCCGCCTGCCCACCCCGGGTGCGTCAGCCCTGCGGCAGCGAGGACAGCTGCGCGGTGATGCGGGCCATGTCCGCCTCGGCCGCCTCCAGGCGGGTGCGGATCTTGGCGACGACGGGCTCCGGTGCCTTCGCGAGGAAGGCCTCGTTGCCCAGCTTCGCCGTGGCCTGCGCCTTCTCCTTCTCGGCGGCGGCCAGGTCCTTCGCGAGCCGCTTCCGCTCGGCGTCGACGTCGATCGCCCCGGAGAGGTCCAGCGCGACCGTCGCGCCCGCGACCGGGAGGGTCGCCGTCGCGGTGAAGCCCTCGCCCTCCGGCTGCAGGCGCAGCAGCTGGCGGACCGCCGCCTCATGGGCCTCCAGGCCGGTGGAGCCGAGGTCGAGCCGGGCCGGGACCTTCTGGCCCGGCTGCAGGCCCTGGTCGGCGCGGAACCGCCGGACCTCGGTGACCAGCGACTGCACCGCCGCGATCTCCTTCTCTGCGGCCGCGTCGCGGAAGCCGGAGTCGGCCGGCCAGTCGGCGACGACGACCGACTCGCGCCCGGTCAGCGTGGTCCACAGCGTCTCGGTGACGAAGGGGACCACCGGGTGGAGCAGTCGCAGCAGCTTGTCCAGGACCTCGCCCAGCACGCGCCGGGAGACCTCGGCCGGGCGGCCGCCCGCCAGGAAGGTGGTCTTGGACAGCTCGACGTACCAGTCGAAGACCTCGTCCCACGCGAAGTGGAAGAGGACGTCGCTGAGCTTGGCGAACTGGTAGTCGTCGTAGAGCGCGTCGGCCTCGGCGACCGTGGCGTTCAGCCGGGACAGGATCCAGCGGTCGGTGGCCGACATCTCCTCGGGCGCGGGCAGGTCGCCCCCGACCGTGGCGCCGTTCATCAGCGCGAAGCGCGTGGCGTTCCAGATCTTGTTGGTGAAGTTGCGGGAGCCCTGGACCCAGTCCTCGCCGATCGGCACGTCGGTGCCGGGGTTGGCGCCGCGCGCGAGCGTGAAGCGCAGCGCGTCGGAGCCGTAGGTATCCATCCAGTCCAGCGGGTTGACCGCGTTGCCGAAGGACTTCGACATCTTCTTGCCGAACTGGTCGCGGACCATGCCGTGCAGGGCGATGGTGTGGAACGGCGGGGTGCCGTCCATGGCGTAGAGACCGAACATCATCATCCGGGCGACCCAGAAGAAGAGGATGTCGTACCCGGTGACCAGGACGGAGTTCGGATAGAACTTCGCGAGGCTCTCGGTCTCCTCGGGCCAGCCGAGCGTGGAGAACGGCCACAGACCGGAGGAGAACCAGGTGTCGAGGACATCGGTCTCCTGGGTCCAGCCCTCGCCGCCCGGGGGCTCCTCGTCGGGACCGACGCAGACGATCTCGCCGTCCGGTCCGTACCAGACGGGGATGCGGTGACCCCACCACAGCTGGCGCGAGATGCACCAGTCGTGGAGGTTGTCGACCCAGTCGAAGTACCGCTTCTCCATCTCCTGGGGGTGGATCTTGACCTTGCCGTCGCGGACGGCGTCACCCGCGGCCTTCGCCAGCGGGCCGACCTTGACCCACCACTGCATGGACAACCGCGGCTCGATGGTGGTCTTGCAGCGCGAGCAGTGGCCGACGGAGTGGACGTACGGGCGCTTCTCGGCGACGATCCGGCCCTCGGCGCGCAGCGCGGCGACGATGGCGGAGCGGGCCTCCAGGCGGTCCAGTCCCTGGAAGGGGCCGTGCGCGGTGATGACCGCGCGCTCGTCCATGACGGCGAGGTTCGGCAGACCGTGGCGCTGGCCGATCTCGAAGTCGTTCGGGTCGTGTGCGGGCGTGACCTTGACGGCGCCCGTGCCGAACTGCGGGTCGACGTGCTCGTCGGCGACGACCGGGATGCGGCGGCCGGTGAGCGGCAGCTCGATCTCGCGGCCGACGAGGTGCCGGTAGCGCTCGTCCTCCGGGTGGACGGCGACGGCGGTGTCGCCGAGCATCGTCTCGGCGCGGGTCGTCGCGACGACGATGGAGTCCTCGCCCTCGCCGTAGCGGATCGAGACCAGCTCGCCGTCGTCGTCCTGGTACTCGACCTCGATGTCCGAGATGGCCGTCAGACAGCGCGGGCACCAGTTGATGATGCGCTCGGCGCGGTAGATGAGCTCGTCGTCGTAGAGCTTCTTGAAGATGGTCTGGACGGCCTTGGACAGGCCCTCGTCCATGGTGAAACGCTCACGCGACCAGGCGACGCCGTCACCGAGGCGCCTCATCTGCCCGGAGATCTGCCCGCCGGACTCCGCCTTCCACTGCCAGACGCGCTCGATGAACGCCTCGCGGCCGAGGTCGTGGCGGGACTTGCCCTCCTTGGCGAGCTCGCGCTCGACGACGTTCTGCGTGGCGATGCCGGCGTGGTCCATGCCGGGCTGCCACAGCGTCTCGTACCCCTGCATCCGCTTGCGGCGGGTGAGGGCGTCGATCAGCGTGTGCTCGAAGGCGTGGCCCAGGTGGAGGCTGCCGGTGACGTTCGGCGGCGGGATGACGACGGTGTACGGCTTCTTGCCGCTCTTGGCGTCGGCCTCGAAGTAACCGCGCTCTACCCAGCGCTCGTACAGGGGCCCCTCTACCTCGGCCGGCGCGTACTGGGTCGGCAGTTCGGGGGTCGCGCTGTTCGGTCCGCTCTCGGCGGCCTGCTGAGTGTTGTCGGTCACGGCGCTCAGTTTACGGGCGGGGCGGGCCCCGTTACGAATCCACCGGTGCCCGGGCGCGAGGGGCGGGACGGGGCCCCGGCGACGCGCGCCCGCCGCGGGGCCCGGCAGGGGGCGCTCGCGGTCCGGATCCGGGGGCGCGTGGTGCCGCCCCCGGCTGCGCCGGGCGGCCGGGGCCGGGAGCCGGGAGACCCCCGCCGGTCTCCGGGGGGACGGCCGCCGCGTCCGAACCACCACCGGACGAGGGACTCCTGATGGGGAACCGGCAGATCGGACGGGTCGGCGGTACCCGTCCGCACCGGTGGTCGGGGTGATCAACCGGGCATCTGCACCGTCTTGTTACCAAGTCCTGACGAGGTCGGTGTAAAGACGGCCTAAACAATCCGCAAGGATGAGCACGAGGAGACAGCAGTTCAACGAGGGGACTCACCGATGAGCTTCAACCAGCCGCCGCCACAGCCGGGTTACGGCGGCCAGCCTGGCTACGGGGGCCAGCCCGGCCACCCCCAGCAGCCACCGGTCCCGCCCGGCCCGCCCCAGCAGCCCGCACCGGGCTACGGCTACCCGCAGCAGCCCACGGCCCCGCAGCCGGCCCCGGGCTACGGCCACCCGCAGCAGCCCGGCCCGTACGCCCAGCAGCCCGGCCCGTACGCCCAGCAGCCGGGCCCCTATGGCCAGCAGCCCGGCGCCTGGGGTGCCCCGCCGCCGCCGTCGTCCGGGGGCAAGGGCAAGATCATCGGGATCGTGGTCGGCGTCGTGGTCGCCGTCGCGGTCATAGGCGGCGGCGTCCTCGCCCTCACGGGCAGCGGCGGCAGCGGCGGTGACCACAAGCTCGTCATGCCGGCCACGCTGCTGGACGGTCAGTACACCAAGTCCGGCAACGACCCCGGACTCAGCAACGGCGAGACCGGGGACGACACCGGCATCGACGACGCCACCACGGTCTCCGGAAACTACAAGAAGGGCGCCACCGAGCAGCTGATCGTCACCGGCGCCTACGGTGACGTCAGCGACCCGGGCAGCGTGCTCGACAAGATGCTCGCCGCCTTCACCTCCAAGGCCGGCAGCTCCGGTGGCGAGGCCCCGAAGGAGGTCCACCCCTCGGGCTTCGACGGCGACATCATGAAGTGCGGCACGATCGGCTCGGCCGGGGTCAGCTTCCCGTACTGCGCATGGGCCGACGACAGCACGGTCGCCATGGCCATGGACATGAACGTCGACATCACCGGCGCCACCGAGCCCCCCTCCCTCACGGAGTGGGCGGACAGCACCGTGAAGATCCGCGACGAGGTCCGCGTCACGAAGTGACCCGCCCGTACGGCGAAGGGGGCGCCCGGCAGCTGCCGGGCGCCCCCTTTCGTGTGCCGGGGTGCGCTACGCGCTCTTCTGCTCGCCCTTGCCGATGATGCGGGGCTCGCGCGGGACCAGGGTCGGGTTCACGTTGGAGTGGACGACGTCCTCGCTGATGACGACGCGGGCGACGTCCTTGCGCGAGGGCACCTCGTACATCACCGACATCAGCACCTCCTCCATGATGGCGCGCAGGCCCCGGGCGCCGGTCTGGCGGAGGATGGCCTGGTCGGCGATGGCCTCCAGGGCGCCGCGCTCGAACTCGAGCTCGACGCCGTCGAGCTCGAAGAGCCGCTGGTACTGCTTGACCAGGGCGTTGCGCGGCTCCACCAGGATCTGCAGCAGCGCCTCACGGTCGAGGTTGTGCACGCTGGTGATGACCGGCAGACGGCCGATGAACTCGGGGATCATGCCGAACTTCACCAGGTCCTCCGGCATGACCTCGGAGAACTGGTCGGCGGAGTCGATCTCCCGCTTGGAGCGGATGGTCGCGCCGAAACCGATGCCCTTGGCGCCGGCCCGCGACTCGATGATCTTCTCCAGGCCGGCGAAGGCACCGCCGACGATGAAGAGCACGTTGGTGGTGTCGATCTGGATGAACTCCTGGTGCGGGTGCTTGCGCCCGCCCTGCGGCGGCACCGAGGCGGTGGTGCCCTCCAGGATCTTCAGCAACGCCTGCTGCACGCCCTCGCCCGAGACGTCGCGCGTGATCGACGGGTTCTCGCTCTTGCGGGCGACCTTGTCGATCTCGTCGATGTAGATGATCCCCGTCTCGGCCTTCTTGACGTCGTAGTCGGCCGCCTGGATCAGCTTGAGCAGGATGTTCTCGACGTCCTCGCCGACGTACCCGGCCTCGGTCAGCGCGGTGGCGTCCGCGATGGCGAACGGCACGTTCAGCATCCGGGCCAGGGTCTGGGCCAGCAGGGTCTTGCCCGAGCCCGTGGGACCGAGCAGCAGGATGTTGGACTTGGCGAGCTCGATGCCGTCGTCGTGACCGCGGCCGCCGCCGTTCTCACCGGCCTGCACCCGCTTGTAGTGGTTGTAGACCGCCACGGAGAGCGCCTTCTTCGCCGGCTCCTGGCCGACGACGTAGCTCTCGAGGAACTCGTAGATCTCGCGCGGCTTCGGCAGGTCCTCCCACCGCACCTCGGAGGACTCGGCGAGCTCCTCCTCGATGATCTCGTTGCAGAGGTCGATGCACTCGTCGCAGATGTACACACCGGGTCCTGCGATGAGCTTCTTCACCTGCTTCTGGCTCTTTCCGCAGAACGAGCACTTGAGCAGATCGCCGCCGTCACCGATGCGTGCCACGAGGTGCTTCCCCTTCGCCTGGGTCCCGTCAGTTCGACGAGTCCTGGTGCTTGCCTATCGACGGTACCTTGCCGCGCCCCCAGTGCGGGCCCCCCTTGGAGCTACTGGGCCGTGACCTGCACAACCCCGCGGCTCCAAGAGGGGACTTCTTGTCGCAGAATGCCCTGCCGGGCGTCAGACCGCGACCGCCGAACCCTTGCGGGTCGAGACGATCTGGTCGACCAGACCGTAGGAGAGGGCTTCCTCGGCCGTGAGGATCTTGTCGCGCTCGATGTCGTCGCGGATCTTCTCGATCGGGGTGCTGGAGTGCTTGGCCAGCATCTCCTCCAGCTGGGCCCGCATCCGCAGGATCTCGTTGGCGGCGATCTCCAGGTCCGAGACCTGGCCGCGGCCGGTCTCGCTGTACGGCTGGTGGATCAGGATGCGGGCGTTCGGCAGCGCCATCCGCTTGCCGGGCGTGCCGGCGGCGAGCAGCACGGCCGCGGCGGAGGCCGCCTGGCCCATGCAGACCGTCTGGATGTCGGGCTTCACGAACTGCATCGTGTCGTAGATGGCCGTCAGCGCCGTGAAGGAGCCGCCGGGGCTGTTGATGTAGACCGAGATGTCGCGGTCCGGGTCCATCGACTCCAGGCACAGCAGCTGCGCCATGACGTCGTTGGCGGAGGCGTCGTCGATCTGCACCCCGAGGAAGATCACACGCTCCTCGAAGAGCTTCGCGTACGGGTCGTACTCGCGGATGCCCTGCGAGGTGCGCTCCACGAAGCGCGGCACCACGTACCGGGCCTCGGCGGCGTTCGCGCGGTCGTACATGCCGCTGCCGGGGAAGTTCTGGGTGGTCACGTTCACCGTCCTGAAGATGAGCAGTGGGCTGGGGTCGGTCCTGCGGGGCAGTACGGGCGTCAGGCCCGGTCAGGCCCCGGTGCCGCCGCCGCCCGGCACGTTCACGGCGTGCGTGATGACGTCGTCGATCAGGCCGTACTCCTTGGCCGCGTCGGCGGAGAACCAGCGGTCGCGGTCGGAGTCACGGGTGATCGCCTCGACGCTCTGGCCGGAGTGCTCCGCGATGAGCTCGGCCATGCGCTTCTTCGTGCGCAGCAGCTGCTCGGCGTGGATCTTGATGTCGGAGGCCGAGCCGGCGAGGCCGGCGGAGGGCTGGTGCATCAGGATGTCGGTGTTCGGCAGCGAGAAGCGCTTGCCGGGGGTACCGGCCGTCAGCAGGAACTGGCCCATGGAGGCCGCGAGGCCCATGGCGATGGTGACCACGTCGTTCTTGATGAACTGCATGGTGTCGTAGATCGCCATGCCGGCCGTCACGGAACCGCCGGGGCTGTTGATGTAGAGGTAGATGTCCTTGTCCGGCTCGGCGGCAAGGAGGAGCAGCTGCGCGGTGATCTTGTTGGCGATGTCGTCGTCCACCGGCTGGCCGAGGAAGATGATCCGCTCGCCGAGCAGCCGGTTGTAGACCTGGTCGCCGAGGCCACCGATGGTCGGCTCGCCGGCGGCGGAAGGCATCGGAGTCGTCACGTATCCACCTGCTCGTTGTCGGACGGCGCGGACGCCGTCACAGGGTCTTCTCGTAGGGCACGGGCCCTCGTACTTACGGACCCTAACGCGCAGGTGGGGCCCAGCAATCCCCCACGCGGAACTGTTCGCTGTCAGCGCAGGCAGGGTGTAAGCGGAGAGCGAAACCGAGCAGAGCGGGCCCGGACGAACTGGTCGTCCGGGCCCGTCGGATGGTGCTGCGGGGCGAGGCTCAGGCCTCGGAGCCCTCACCCTTGGCGGTCTCGGCGTCCGTGTCCTCGGAGGTGGCCTCGACCGTCTCGCCGGTCTCGTCCTCCTCGTCCTCCAGGTCGACGACCTCGCCGTTGGTGTCCTTGACCGTGGCGGCCTCGACGACCAGGGCCAGCGCCTTGCCGCGGGCGACCTCGCCGACGAGCAGCGGCACCTGGCCGCCCTCGACGACCGCCTGGGCGAACTGGTCCGGGCTCATGCCGGAGGAGGCGGCACGGCGCATGAGGTGCTCGGTGAGCTCCTCCTGGTTGACCGAGAGCTTCTCGGTGGAGACGAGCTCGTCCAGGACGAACTGGGTCTTGATGCCCTTCTTCGCCTGCCCCTCGATCTCCTGGTCGTACTCCTCGCGGGTCTTGCCCTCGTTCTCCAGGAAGGAGTCCCAGTCCAGGCCCGCGGCCGGGAACTGGTGGTGCTCCAGGTTGTGGACGCGGGTCTCGATCTCGTCCTTGAGCAGCTTCTCCGGCAGCGGGATGTCGACCAGCTCCAGGAGGGCGTCCAGCACCTTCTCCTGGGCCTGGGTGGCCTGGTCGTACTGCTTGATGCGCTCCTGGCGCTTCACGGCGTCGGCGCGGAGCTCCTCGAGGGTGTCGAACTCGCTCGCCAGCTGGGCGAAGTCGTCGTCCAGCTCGGGCAGCTCACGGGCCTGGACGGTGGTGACGTCCACCTTGACCTGGGCCTCCTTGCCGGCGGCGGAGCCGCCCTTGAGCTCGGAGGTGAAGGTGGCCGAACCGCCGGCCTCCAGGCCGGTGACGGCCTCGTCGATGCCGTCGAGCAGCTGGCCGGAGCCGATGGTGTAGGTGACGCCGCTGGCGACGCCGTCCTCCAGCACCTCGCCCTCGACCGAGGCCTCCAGGTCGACGACGACGACGTCGCCGTCGGCGGCGGCACGCTCCACGACGGTGGTGGAGGCGAAGCGCTCGCGCAGCTGCTCCAAGGCCTTGTCGACGTCCTCGTCGGACACCTCGACGGCGTCGACGGTGACCTCGATGCCGGAGTAGTCCGGGATCTCGATGACCGGGCGGATGTCCACCTCGGCGGTGAACTTCAGCTCCTGGCCGTCGTTGAACTCGGTGATGTCCACCTCGGGCTGGCCGAGGACGTTGAGCTCGCCCTCGTTGACCGCCTCCGTGTAGAACTTGGGCAGTGCGTCGTTGATGGCCTCTTCGAGGACCGCGCCACGGCCGAACCGCTGGTCGATGACGCGCGCGGGGATCTTGCCCTTACGGAAGCCCGGCACCGTGACCTGCTGGTTGATCTTCTTGTACGCCGCGTCGAGGCTGGGCTTGAGCTCCTCGAAGGGCACCTCGACAGTGAGTCGAACCCGGGTCGGGTTCAGAGTCTCGACGGCGCTCTTCACGGTTGGGTCTCCTTGGGGGCTTTACGTTGATGGGCGGCCGCTCGGCGATCGTGCGGGGCGGCTGGTGTTCGACCTGGCTTTTCCGCGTTCCAGTGGCCGACGACCCATCCTACCGGTACCACAATCCTGCGGCCGGGCCCTGCTCGGCACAGGGCGGCCGAGCACTGGTCGGGGTGGCCGGATTCGAACCGACGACCTTCCGCTCCCAAAGCGGACGCGCTACCAAGCTGCGCCACACCCCGTCGGTGCGACACGTAGAGTACATGCCTCCGCACACCCTGACGGCCACATATGCCGTACGCGGGAGCCGGGTCGATCGGCTACGATCTGATGTGCCAGAATGACTGGCCGTTGCGGGCGTAGCTCAATGGTAGAGCCCCAGTCTTCCAAACTGGCTACGCGGGTTCGATTCCCGTCGCCCGCTCTGCACACGAAGGCCCAGGTCAGGGGAGTTTACCCCGGTCCTGGGCCTTCGTCGTTCCTCGGCCGGACCAGTCGTCCGTGCCCGCCAGGTGCCCCTGTCGGCGCGATCCCCGCTTCACAGCCTTGACGATTCACGGCGCCTTTCGCCCCGGCGAAGACACGCCCGGCGGCGCCGGTCTCCGCGCTTGTCTGCTTCGCTCTTGGGTGCCTTGCAGACCCGTTGCCCGCTGGTGAGCTCGGCCACCGAACGGCGTACGCGGATCGCCGTGGTCGAGGTCACCATCTTGATGACGCAGGCCGATCAACTCACCCCATCGGAGGCCGTGGAAGTCGGCCAGGAGGACGAGCGCCTTGTACCGCGGCGTTCCAGGCGCAGCGTCCCGAGGGGCGGCGTCAGCGCAGGGCTCGTCAAGCACGAACCCGCTGAACCCGATTGACATGTGCGGAGCCGTCGCGTGAGTCCCCGATGCACGCCGTACAGCACGGGAGTACGGCAATCTCCGTGCCCACGGACGGCCGCCACCGCATCGAGGGGATCGGGCGGGCCACCGTGGTCACGACGACGCATCACCTACTGCGCGTGGACGCTGTAAAGGCGCTGCCCGTCGGTCCCCTCGGCAACCAGGGAGAGCAAACCGCGCGGTGGGGCGGGGTCACCTCGGTCCAGAAGCACCCAGCGCACCTTCCACCGGGTCAGGATCCGTTCCTGTTCCTGCCGGCTTGTCGCCGGGGAATAGAAGCGGGCCGTGTCGGCGAGTCGCCGGCGCTGGTCGGGCAGGAAGAAATCGGGGTAGCCAGGCGCCACGGTGTACGGGCCGTAGGCGGGCAGTTGCCGGCCGGGCCGCTCCCGCGCCATCACCACATCGCCCCAGTTCATCCGGTCGGTCGCCCAGGCGTAGCCGGGCCATGGCGTTCGGTAGGCCTCGGCGACCGGTCCTGGCAGCAGTCGGGGCGGCACGACGTAGCCGAGCGCGCCACGCTGGGCCCACGCGCCCACCAGCAGGGCCGCGGCGACGAGCAACGCGAATCCGCGGGCGACGCTCCGCCGCCCGGCCCCAGCGGCTTCCAGAGCGGCCGCCAGCTGCGCCGGGATCAATGCCGCCGGCAGCGCCCGTCCCCACGAGTAGTGTCCGGTGAGCCCACCCGCGGCGAAGACCGCCGCGCCGGAGAGGAAGAACAGCACCAGGGGATCCCGCAGGTCCCGGCGGGCACGCAGGGCCAGCGCCGCCACGCCCAGCAGCACCAGGCCGAACCGGACCGTCAAACGGTGGTAGAGCGGCTCGTGGATCGCCTCCAGACCACCCACCCCGGCCAGCGCGAAGAAGTCGTAGTAGGGCCACAGGGCGAGCAGTGCCACTCCGCACAGCGCCCCGGTGCCCAGCCGCAGCCAGACGCTCCGCGCGGGCCAGGGGCGCGCTCCGCCGAGCAGGGCCAGCACCCCGAGGGTCGCTATGACCCCGGTGAACTGGTGGTTCAGCAGGGTCACCGCCCACAGGAGTCCCATGGCGAGCGCGGCCGTCCAGGTCGGTCCACGTCCGGACCCCAGTTGACGGTGGAGCCATGCCCACAGGTGGAAGGCGCAGCCGAGGGCGAAGGTGGACGGGTACGAGCAGGTCAGGGAGAGCGAGCTGAGCCCGACGAAGCCGCTCCAGGAGAACTCCGTGGTGCCCCAGAGCAGCAGGATGCAGAGCACGGCGAGCGGCCCGGCGAGTGCGACCCCACCGGGGCGGGCCAGTGATCGGGCGAATCGCCAGATCCCGGAGATGAGCAGCGGCAGGGCGATCAGTGCGGCGATCCTGAGCACCCCGAACACCGGCCATCCGGTGACTTCTGCCAGCAACCCGAGCAGGAGCATCCACGGCGAGTAATAGGGGCTGGTGGTGTCCGAGTCCACCATCGGGTTCCCGGGGTCCCCCGGGGAATGCGAGAGCCGCTGCAAGGTCGCCGCGTGAACTCCCAGGTCGCCGTTCCACGGCAGCTTCACCACGACCAGGAGCAGGAATATGCCGAGCAGCACGGCGACGGCAACCGACACAGCGGTGGACAAGCGCGTGGCAGCCACCGGTTGTCCGTGCCCGCGGGTGGGGGCTGGGGCGCGGTCCTGGACTGCGCCGGTGCGTATCACGAGTGCTCGCCCGGAGCCCTGCGCGCCCGCAGCTTCCACGGCATGACGATCGACTCCAGTTGGACCGCCAGATTCATCTTCGACTCGCCGATCGTGCGGTCTTCGAAGTGGATCGGCACCTCCATGGCTCCTACGCCCCGGCGCAGCGCCCGGTACTTCATCTCCACCTGGAAGCTGTAGCCGGCCGAGTCGACGGAGGCCAGGTCGATGGCCCGCAGCACATCGGCCTGCCAGAGGTTGAAGCCGCCGGTAATGTCGCGGATCCGGGTACCGAGGATGGTCCCGGCATAGGTGTTCGCCCAGCGCGACAACAGCTTGCGGTGCAGGCCCCATGCCTCGGAGAGACTGCCGCCCTGCACGTACCGGGATCCGATCACCACGCCGGCGCCCGTCGACAGTGCGACGCCGAGCATCTCGGGGATCTTCGAGGAGGGATGGCTGCCGTCGGCGTCCATCTGCAGGACGTAGTGTGCGCCCTCGGCCACCGCCAGGCTCATGCCGGCGCTGTAGGCACGGCCGAGGCCGTTCTTCTCGGCTCGGTGCAGGACGGAGATTCGGGGTGGGTCGCCGGCCTCGTTGAATCGCGCCGCGAGGTCCTCCGCGAGGTCGCCCGTACCGTCTGGACTGGAGTCGTCGACAACGAGCAGTCGCAGCCCGGGCAGGGCGAGGCCCATGAGCAGATCGACCATTCCCGGCAGATTGGCTGCCTCGTTGTAGGTCGGCATGACCACGGTCAGAGGCGTCGCCGCCCAGGTTTCGGGCAGTGGGCGAGGAAGCGTGCCCAAGCGATCCTCTTGTTCGTTGCGCACAGCCTGCCTTTCTCTGGATTCCCACGCTCGGGCCCTCACGCAGCCTGAAGCGCACCTCTGATCACACCGGCGAACGGCCCGACTGCAGGCGATCCGCCACTTTCTGCAATGTGGATCGCTGACGCAAAAGTCAAGATCCGGAAGAAAAGGGAAAACCGTCTCTGGAGCCGCCCCTACCACACGGTTCGGTCTCACGGAGCGCCCCGCCCCAAGGGTCGAGAGCCGAGCGGGGATCTTACACCGCGACGACCGAGGCCCATCCGGAAGGTTGCGCCACGCCAAACTCGAAATGACGCCGCAGCCCAACCGGCGTCACACTACGTGTCGGGGATCTCCCGGAGTGTGTCCGATCGCCGCTCAAGGACGTGCGGGCGGCTTGCCGGATCACCCCAACGGAGCGGCGCGGCCGGGGTGGGGGCCGGCCGCGCCTGGGTGGTGGATTGAGGGGTCAGTTGTTGAAGACCGGGATGTTGTTGTTCACCCCGCCCCCGAAGAAACCGCCACCCCCGTTGTTGAAGATCGGGATGTTGTTGTTCACCCCGCCTCCGAAGAAACCACCGCCGCCGTTGTTGAAGACCGGGATGTTGTTGTTCACCTGGCCTCCGAAGAAACCACCGGTGTTGTTGAAGAGGGGGATGTTGTTGTTCACCCCGCCGCCGTCACTGACGTGAAGGCTGTGCTGCTGGGGCGCGGCCTGGGCGGCGCTGACGTGGGCGGGGGCGGCCGCGAACGCGCTGGTCGGGAGCAGGGCGCCACCGGCGGCGAGGGTGGTGGCGGCGGTCAGCATGACGATCTTGCGGGTGCGGGACATGGCGGTTCTCCTCAGGCGATGCGGGGCGGGGATTCCGGATGACCCCTTTTCGGGTGACCCGGCACCGGGGGAATGTCCCGGTGATTCCTTTCGGTCGGTATTGCGCGACCTCTTGACTCCAGTAAGCCCCGGTGCTCCGCCCGCGTCACGTCGCTGCATTTCGGGGCTTGACATGGGACCGGGGGCTCGTTAAAAGACGGCCCGCCGGTACCGCGGATCCCCTGTACCGGGCACCTCCGCATGCGTGGACGCCGGAGTCTGCGCAGGCTGGGAGGTGTGCCGGTGATCCACGGTGAGGAACGATGATCGTTACGGTGGTGTCGATGCCCGAGGGCACCGTCGCCCGCGCCGCCGTGTCGGAGGCGCGGGAGCGGCTCGCGGCGTCGCGCTTCCTCCTCGTGGACATCGAGGTGCCCGGGGAAGGACGGCCCGACGAGCCGCCGATCGCCCACGAACTCGGCCTGGAGGCCGAGGACCTGGCGTGGCTGGGCAGGGAGGGCGAGAGCGCGCGGGCGGAGTTCCACGGGGACAACGCCCGGTTCGTCGTACCGGTCATCGAGGACGACGAGGTCGTCCACCTCCACGTCTTCGTGACCGGGCGGTACCTGGTCACGGTCCACCGGGGGCCGAACACGCTCCTCGGGCGGTTCATCACCCGGCTGCCGCACGAGCGGCCCGCGGACACCACCGCCACGCTCTTCCTGCTGCTGGAGGACGCCCTGGAGACCTTCCGCAAGTCCGCCGTGGAAGCGCTGCTGCAGGTGGAGGACCTCGAGGACGAGATGTTCGAGAGCCGGAACCCGCAGCAGGTGTACCGGCTGGCGCGGCTGCGGCGGCGCGCGGCACTGCTGCACCACGCCCTGCTGCCGTACCTGCAGGCGACCGACGAGACCATCACCCGGCGGATGATGAGCGGCAGCTTCCCGGAGGAGCGGCAGCGGCTGGCCGCCTCGTACCAGCGGGCCGCGCGGATGGTGCTCTCCAGCATCGAGTCGCTCCAGGACGCCGCCCGGCGGGCGTTCGCCAGCTACTCCTCCCTGGTGTCCGGCGAGCAGAACGGTGTGATCAACCGGCTGGCCATCGTGTCGACGATCTTCCTTCCGCTGACCTTCCTGACCGGCTTCTTCGGCATGAACTTCACCTACATGACCGATGAGTTGGAGAGCAAGATCGTCTTCTGGCTGCTCGCCGTGGGGCTGCAGGCGCTCGTCCTGTCCGTCGCCGTCTACGTGCTCCACCGCACCCGCATCTGGCGCAGGCTGCGCGACGACGGGCGCGACGACCGCTGAGCGCCTCACTACATTGGCGGCATGGAGATCTGGATCAACCCCGCGTGCTCGAAGTGCCGCTCCGCGCTGCACCTGCTGGACGAGGAGGGCGCGCGGTACACCGTGCGGCGCTACCTGGAGGACCCGCCGGACACGGACGAGATCCGGACGGTGCTGGAGCGGCTCGGGCTGGAGCCGTGGGACATCGTGCGGACCCAGGAGGCCGAGGCGAAGGAACTGGGACTGAAGGAGTGGCCGCGCGAGCCGGGTGAGCGGGAGCGCTGGATCGGGGCGCTGGCGGCGCACCCCCGGCTGATCCAGCGTCCCATCATCACCGCCGAGGACGGCACGGCGGTGGTCGCGCGCTCGCAGGAGGCGGTGCGGGACGCGCTGGGACGCGCCCCGGGCTCCGTCTAGAACACCGACAGCCCGGTGGCGGTGGTGAACGCGTCGAGGGCGGCCATGGCGCCGACGGAGTTGCCGGCCGGGTCGAGGCCGGGGCTCCAGGCGCACAGGGCGCCCCGGCCCGGGAGGACGGCGAGGATGGCCCCGCCGACACCGCTCTTGCCGGGCAGGCCCACGCGGTAGGCGAACTCCCCCGCGGCGTCGTAGGTGCCGCAGGTGAGCAGCACGGCGTTGAGGCGTTTGGCGTCGGTGCGGGACAGCAGCCGGTCGCCGTCGGCGCGCAGTCCGTGCCGGGCGAGGAAGCAGCCCGCAAGGGCGAGGTCGCGGCAGGAGGCCTCGAGGGCGCAGTGGGCGTAGTAGTGCTCCAGGACGGTGTCCACGGGGTTGTGCAGGTTGCCGAAGTGCGCGAGGAAGTGCGCCAGGGCGGCGTTCCGGTGGCCGTGGGCGGCCTCGGAGGCGGCGACCGCCGGGGCGGTGGCGAGGGCCGGGTTGCCCGACTCGGCGCGCAGCAGTTCGCGTACGGCGCCCGAGGCGTCGCCGGTGAGGGTCAGCAGGGCGTCGGTGACGACCAGGGCTCCGGCGTTGATGAAGGGGTTGCGGGGGACGCCCTGTTCGGTCTCCAGCTGGATGAGCGAGTTGAAGGGGTTGCCCGAGGGCTCGCGGCCGACGCGGCGCCACAGGGCGTCGCCGCCGTGGTGGAGCGCCAGGGCGAGCGTGAAGAGCTTGGAGACGCTCTGGACGGAGAACGGCTCGGCGAAGTCCCCGACGCCGTGGACCTCGCCCCCGACGGTGGCCAGGGCCATGCCGAAGGCGCCGGCGTCGGCGGCCGCGAGGGCGGGGATGTAGTCGGCGACCTTGCCGCGGCCGAGCTCCGGAAGGGCCGCGGCCATGGCCTGCTCGAGGAAACGCTGGTAGTCCACCGGCCCATTGAACCCGGACCCCGGTGAACCCGGGCCCTAGCCGACCGGCACACCCTTCGGGCCCTTGATCCGCTTCATGATCATCTGCGAGTTCACCTCGCTCACGCCCGGCAGGGCGATCAGCTTCTCGGTCCAGAAGCGCTCGTAGGCGTCGCTGTCGGCCACCGCGATCCGCAGCAGGCAGCCGGGCGCGCCGTAGAGCCGGTAGGCCTCGACGATGTCGGGGATGGCCTGCACCTGCTCCTCGAAGGCGGCGACGGACTCGCGGTCCCGCCGTACCTCGACGGAGGCGAAGACCTCGAAGCCGCGGCCGACGGCGGCCGGGTCGACGACGGCCCGGTAGCTCTGGATCACCCCGTCCTCCTCCAGCTGGCGCACCCTGCGCAGGCACGGGGAGGGGGTGAGGCCGACGCGGGCGGCCAGTTCCTGGTTGGTGAGCCGGCCGTCGGCCTGGAGCTCGCGCAAGATTCTTCTGTCGATGGCATCCATGGGGGCGATAGATACCACGTCTCGCCGATCTACGCGGGCTGATTGGCAATCCGATGCCGGGGTTCACCGCATATCCTTGCTGCGGAGAGGTCAGGCGAACGCACGAGTGAGGGACACGTGAAGCACATCGTCGTGATCGGCACCGGCGGCACGATCGCCAGCCGGTGGCAGGGGGCTGGGTACGCGGCCGAGGCCGCCGGCCACGAGGTGCTGGCGGCGGGCGCGATCCCCGAAGGCGTCGAGGTGACCGTGCGCGACCTGTTCACCGTGAACAGCTCGCGGCTGACCTCCGCCCACCAGCTGGAACTGCTGCGGACGGTCCACGAGGTGCTGGCGGACCCGGCCGTGGACGGCGTCGTGGTGACCCACGGCACCGACACCATGGAGGAGTCCGCCTTCCTCCTGGACCTCCACCACGACGACCGGCGCCCGGTGGTCTTCACCGGCGCCCAGCTCCCGCTGGACGCCGTGGACGGGGACGCCGCGGGCAACCTCTACGACGCGCTGCTGACCGCCGCGACCGGCGAGGACATCGGTGTGGTCATCGCCTTCGGCGGCTTCGTGCACGCCGCCCGGGGCACGGTCAAGGCACACACCCTGGACGTCCAGGCCTTCGCCGACCCCTCGGGCCGGCCGCTGGGACGGGTGAAGTTCGGCGAGATCGCCTGGGGCGCCCCGCGGCCGCGTGCCGCGGCGCTGCCGCTGCCGGACGCACATGTCGCGGCGCCGCGCGTCGACGTCGTGATGCACCACGTGGACGCCGACCCCGTGCTCTTCGAGGCCGCGCTGGGCGCGGGGGCCGAGGGCATCGTGCTGGTCGGCACCGGCGCGGGCAACGCGACGCCCGATTTCGTGGCGGCGGTGCGCCGCGCGGTGGAGGCCGGGGTGCTGGTCGCCGTGAGCACCCGGGTGGCGGCCGGGCCGGTGGCGCCGATGTACACAGGGGGCGGCGCGGTGGACCTCGCCGCGGCCGGCGGTGTGCTGGCCGGGACGCTGCGCGCGGGGCAGGCCCGCATCGCCGTACTGACGGCGTTGCTGTCCGCCCGGGGCCCGCAGGAGCGGGCCGCCGCGCTGCGCCGCATCATCGGGACGGCCGAGGACCGCACACCGGCCGTCGCCTGACTCCCCGTCACCCGGTGCGGCCACCGCGCCGGGTGACGGGTGACGGGTGACCTGTGACGGGGACCGCTCAGAGGTTTATCTGGTTGATGGTGTCCGCCAACGAGTCGAGGAACTTGTTGATCGCCGGCGCCATGCCCGTGGAGGCAAGGAAGAAGCCGAAGAGCGCGGCAACGATGGCCGGACCGACCTTGAGCGTCTTGCCCCTTATCAGGACGATCATGATGATCGCCAACAACAGCACCACGGACAGGGAGATGGCCACTGGGGATCACATCCTCGGTCTGACGCCTCACCGTTCCGGGGGGAGCCACGCAGCCGCACCCCCGCGACGTCCATCGTGCCACCTGCCACCGACACCGTGACCCCGCGGGACACCCCTTCCCCGCGCGCCGGGGTCGCACACCTGTGACGCAGGACATCGCGATCACTTCTGATCACTTCGGATGAGGCTAATCTCGCAATTGCATGGCACGTTCGAGTGAATTTCCCCCAAGCTATTTCCCCGCACATGCACTTGCCACACAAACGATCATCAAAAAACCTGCACAGACGCCAACCCGTCTGCCGATATGCCCTGTTCAACCCTTATATGACCGCCCATAGCATCATGGAACGGACAGTGGCATGACACATGCATTCCGGGGTAGCAGCGCCGCTACCGCCATTCCGATCGAGAATTTACTCAGGCAGAGGCGCCCGCTATGGTGCATCAGATGTTCCAGCCCCACCGCACGAACAGCCTGTCCCCCGGCAGGACCCAGACCGGGAATTCCGTTCTCCCCGCTCCCCGCAAGGAGGCGGTCCCCGGCCCCGGGCCGGCCGCCCCCGCGGGGTCCTCCGCGCCCGCCACGGCCTCCGTACCCTCCGCCGGGCGCGACCCGTTCTTCGACAACGCCAAGTACCTCGCGATCGTCCTGGTCGCGATGGGCCACGCCTGGGAACCGCTCACCGGGCACAGCAGGGCCGCCGGCGCGCTCTACATCCTCGTGTACGCGTTCCACATGCCGGCCTTCATCGTCATCTCCGGCTACTTCTCGAAGAGTTTCGACGCCCGGCCGGACCGCGTCAGGAGACTGATCACCGGCGTCGCCGTCCCGTACCTGCTCTTCGAGGCCGCCTACTCGCTCTTCAGGAACTGGGCCGACGACGCGGCGCCGCAGCCGCTGAGCCTGCTCGACCCCTGGTACCTCACCTGGTTCCTCGCCGCCCTCTTCATCTGGCGCCTCACCGCCCCCATCTGGCGGATCGTCCGGCAGCCGGTCGCGGTCGCCCTGGTGATCGCGGCCGCGGCGTCCGTCACCCCGACCATCGGCGCCGACCTGGAACTCCAGCGCGTCCTGCAGTTCCTGCCGTTCTTCGTGCTCGGCATGTGCCTGAAGGCGGAGCACTTCCACCTCGCCCGGCGCCGGGTGGTGCGCGTGCTGTCCGTTCCGGTGGGGCTCGCCGCGCTGGTCGTCTCCTACTGGGTGGTGCCCCGGCTGAACCGGGCCTGGCTCTACCACCGCACGAGCGCCCAGGAGCTGGGCGCGCCCTGGTGGACGGGGCCGGTCATGACGCTGGCGCTGTTCTGCTGCTCCCTGGCGCTGACGGTGTGCTTCTTCGCCTGGGTGCCACGCCGCCGCATGTGGTTCACGGCCCTCGGCGCCGGCACGCTCTACGGGTACCTGCTGCACGGCTTCCTCGCCAAGGGCTCGCGCTTCGGCAGCTGGTACGACCACGACTGGATCCACACCCCGCCGGGCCAGGTCGCGGTGACCGCGATCGCCGTCGTGGTGGTCACCGCGCTGTGCACCCCGCCGGTGCAGCGGCTGTTCCGCTTCGCGATGGAGCCGAAGATGTCCTGGGCGTTCCGGCCGGCGGCTAGTCCCGGCACACGATGAGCAGGGCGCGGTCGTCGTTGACGTCCTTGGCGACCGCCTCGATCAGCTGCCAGGCCGCGCCGCGGAAGCCGTGCGCGACGTACCGGTCGGCCTCGCCGATGAGCCGGTCGATGCCTTCGGTGAGGTCGCGGCCGGCGGCCTCGACCAGGCCGTCGGTGAAGAGCAGCAGGACGTCGCCGGAGCGCAGCGTGCCCTTCACGCCGTTGAACTCGGCGCCGTCGTACACCCCCAGCAGCGGGCCCTCGGCCGCCTTCTCCTCCCAGCGGCCGGTGCCCGCGCTGAGCTGCATGCCCGGCAGGTGGCCCGCGGAGAGCAGCTCGTAGTCGCCCGTCTCCACGTCCAGCACCAGGTGGACCGAGGTGGCGAAGCCCTCGTCCCAGTTCTGCCGGAGCAGGTAGCCGTTGGCGGCGGTGAGGAAGGCGTGCGGCGGCAGTGAGCCGAGCAGGCCGCCGAAGGCGCCGGAGAGCAGCAGGGCGCGGGAGCCGGCGTCCATGCCCTTGCCCGACACGTCGGTGAGGACGGCCTCCAGGATCCGCCCGCCCGAGGTACGGGTGGCCACCACGAAGTCGCCGGAGAAGGACTGGCCGCCGGCCGGCCGCAGCGCCATCTCGGCGTGCCAGCCGTCGGGCAGCCGCGGCAGCCTGCTCTGCACCCGGATGCGCTCGCGCAGGTCGAAGAGCATCGTGCCGCCGCGCATCCAGGGCACGCCGACCCGGGCGCGGAACTGCGCGACGATCAGCCCGGCCAGCGCCACGGCCGCCACCACCAGCACGGTGCCCGGCGTCACCCGGCCGACGCCGTCGCGGTACGGGCCGAGGACGGCGGACTCCACGACCATCGCGGCGGCGCTCGCCCCGTACAGCAGCAGGAGGCTGGAGGGGCGCAGCAGCAGGCCGCCGACGAGGACGGGCAGCACCAGGGTGGTGGGCGGGCACCATTGCGGCGCCAGCACCGTGGCCCAGGCGATCAGCGGGACGCTGATCGTCAGGACGGTCAGGGCCAGCCAGTCGGCCGCGTCGCCGCGGAAGTAGTCCACGGCGGATTTGCGCAGGCCTACGCGGGCCCGGTGGACCGTCCTGCGCCACCGGGCCCCGAATCCGTCTCCTACCGGGCGTCGTGCCATGTTCCCGGCGACCCTATCCACCCTCACCCGTTCTCCGCATCGGAGGTGCCCCTCATGGTGCGCCGATTCGCCGCCACGACCGGCGAAAACCGTTCGCCCGCCCCCGGGGCGGCTGATAGGCAGGGCACATGACGGTGGAGTTGCGGGTTCTCGAGTCCGAACAGTGGGACGAGTGGTTCAGCACGCTGGAACGCGCGTTCGGCAGCGCGGTCTGGCCGACGGAGGAGCGGGAGTTCGACCGCGGGGTGACCGAGTTCTCCCGGTCGATCGCGGCCTGGGACGGCGCGGAGGTCGTCGGCACCGCGGGGGCGTTCTCCTTCCGCATGGCGGTGCCGGGCGGCGCCGTGGTCCCGGCGGCGGGCGTCACCATGGTCAGCGTCGCCTCGACGCACCGCCGACGCGGGCTGCTGACCTCGATGATGCGGCGGCAGCTGGACGAGGTGCACGAACTGGGCGAGCCCCTTGCGGTGCTCACCGCGTCCGAGCCGGCGATCTACGGCCGGTACGGCTACGAGGTCGCCACCCGCCAGACGACCCTGGAGGTCGACACCCTGCGGGCCGGCCTCACCGTCCCCGCGGGCGCCGACGGGGTCACTCTGCGCTTCGCCGACCCGCAGGAGGCCCTGGCGGCCTGCGAGGAGGTCTACGCACGGCAGGTGCCCACCCGGCCGGGCATGCTGGAGCGGCGGCCGAACTGGGAGCGCAAGGGCGTGCTCGACCCGGAGGCGTTCCGGGACGGCGCGTCGAAACTGCTCTGCGTGGTCGCCGAACGCGACGGCGAGGTGCGGGGCTACACGCGGTACGCGGTGAAGTCCTCCTGGAACGCGGCCGGACCGGACGGAACGGTGGTGCTGCGCGACCTGGAGGCACTGGATCCGGACACATATGCCGCGCTGTGGCGCTACCTGTTCGGCATCGACCTCACCTGCCGCATCACCGCGCGCAACCGTCCCGCCGACGACCCGGTCCTGCACCTGGTCGACGACGTGCGCCGCTGCGGCGTGCGCGTCAGGGAAGGCCTGCTGCTGCGCCCGGTCGAGGTGGGCGCGGCCCTGTCGGCCCGTACGTACGCGGCCCCGCTGGACGTCGTGCTGGACGTCTCGGACCCCTTCTGCCCGTGGAACGAGGGCCGCTGGCGGCTCGGCGGCGACACCAAGGGCGCCACGTGCGAGCGGACGGCGGACGCCGCGGACCTGGCGCTGTCGGTGCGCGAGCTGGGCGCGGCCTACCTGGGCGGCGTCTCGCTGACCGCGCTGGCGCGGGCCGGCCGGGTGCGGGAACTGCGGCAGGGCGCGCTGCGGGAGGCCGCGGTGGCCTTCGGCGGCGACATCGCCCCCTGGCTGCCGCACGGTTTCTAGGGTTCCGCTCGGGCCCGTGTCGACCGGCCGGGGTGCTCCCGTACGCGGGTGCCTCCGGCCCGGCGGCCTCAGCCCCGGACGGGCTGGCAGGCGGGGCACCAGAAGAGGTTGCGCGCCACCAGGGAGGCGGTGCGCACCTCGGTGCCGCAGACGTGGCACGGCATCCCCGCACGGCGGTAGACGTAGACCTCGCCGCCGTGGTCGTCGACGCGCGGCGGACGGCCCATGGCCTCGGGGGTGTGCTCGGAGCGGACGGTGTCGATGCGGTTGTTCCGCACGCCCTCGCGCATCAGGGCGACCAGATCGGCCCAGATCGCGTCCCACCGCGCGCGGTCCAGGTCGCGTCCCGCCAGGTACGGGTCGACGCCGTGGCGGAAGAGGACCTCGGCACGGTAGACGTTGCCGACGCCGGCGACGACCTTCTGGTCCATGAGCAGCGCGGCGACGCTGGTGCGGCTGCGCGCCACGCGGGCCCAGGCGCGCTCCCCGGTGTCGGCGGGCCGCAGCGGGTCCGGGCCGAGCCGGTCGTGTATCGCCTGCTTCTCGGCCCCGGTGATCAGCTCGCAGGCCGTCGGCCCACGCAGGTCGGCGTGGTGCTCGTCGGTGGCCAGGCGCAGCCTGACCTGGCCGACGGGGGCCCCGCCCGGCCCGGTGCCGAAGCCGGACTTCCCGTACAGCCCGAGGTGGACGTGGACCCAGCCGACCGGGCCGAACCCCAGGAAGAGGTGCTTGCCGTGGGCCTCCGCGGACTCCATCACGGCGCCGTCCAGGAGGGCGGCGCCGTCGGAGAACTTGCCCTGCGGACTGCTCGCGCGGACCACCCGGCCGGCGAAGCGTTCCTCGTGGTCCGCGGCGAGGCGGTGGATCGTATGCCCCTCGGGCATGCCCGGATCAGCCCTCCTGCGGGTGGTGCGGCGGGATCGGGGGCAGCTCGCCGGTGGTCTCGTACGCGGTGAGCATGTCGATGCGGCGGCTGTGGCGCGGCTCACCCGAGTAGGGCGTGCCGAGGAAGACCTCGACGAACTTGGTGGCCTCGTCGGTGGTGTGCATGCGGGCGCCGACGCTGATGACGTTGGCGTCGTTGTGCTCGCGGCCGAGGGTCGCGGTCTCCCGGCTCCAGGCGAGCGCGGCCCGCACGCCCTTGACCTTGTTTGCCGCGATGGCCTCGCCGTTGCCCGAGCCGCCGATCACGATGCCGAGGGAGCCGGGGTCCGCGGCGGTGCGCTCCGCGGCGCGCAGGCAGAACGGCGGGTAGTCGTCCTGGGCGTCGTAGATGTGCGGGCCGCAGTCGACGGGCTCGTGCCCGTTGGCCTCGAGCCACTCCACGAGGTGGTTCTTGAGTTCAAAGCCGGCATGGTCGGAACCGAGGTACACGCGCATACGGACGAGTGTCGCACGGGCACGCTGGGCGACATGCCGTGGGTGTTGCGTGAGGGGGATTTGAGGGTGGCTTGAGGGTAGGACAACAAAACGGAATCAAAGGTTCCCCCGGTCGCGCCGGGCCGTGTTTCATGCCACCCCATGAGTACACGTCCCCCCACCCCAGTGGCCGACTCCACCCCAGCGGCCGACTCCACTGCTGCCCACGAACTCGCGACGGAACAGCAGGACGGCTCGGGCCTGAAGGCCGGGCTCAAGAACCGCCACCTGTCGATGATCGCGATCGGCGGCGTGATCGGCGCCGGCCTCTTCGTCGGCTCCGCCTCCGGCATCGCCGCCGCCGGCCCCGGCATCCTCCTGTCGTACGCCCTCGTCGGCACCATGGTCGTCTTCGTGATGCGCATGCTGGGCGAGATGGCGGCCGCGAACCCCACCTCCGGCTCCTTCTCCGCCTACGCCGACCGCGCGCTGGGCCGCTGGGCCGGCTTCTCCATCGGCTGGCTGTACTGGTTCTTCTGGGTCGTGGTGCTGGCGGTCGAGGCGACCGCCGGGGCTAAGATCCTGGAGGGCTGGGTCCCGGCCGTGCCCCAGTGGGGCTGGGCGCTGATCGTGATGGTCGTGCTCACCGCGACCAACCTGGCCTCGGTGGCCTCCTACGGCGAGTTCGAGTTCTGGTTCGCCGGGATCAAGGTCGTGGCCATCGCCGGCTTCATCGTGCTCGGCGCGCTCGCGGTCTTCGGCGTGCTGCCCGGCAGCCACGACGACGCCGTGGGACTGGGCAACCTCACCGCGCACGGCGGCTTCCTCCCCAACGGCCCCGGCAAGATCCTCACCGGTGTGCTGCTGGTCGTGTTCTCCTTCATGGGCAGCGAGATCGTCACACTGGCCGCGGGCGAGTCCGCCGACCCCGAGCGCGCGGTCACCAAGGCCACCAACAGCGTGATCTGGCGGATCGGCGTCTTCTACCTGGGCTCGATCTTCATCGTGGTGTCGCTGCTGCCGTGGAACGACCCGTCGATCGCCAAGGACGGCTCCTACGTGGCCGCGCTGAACTCGATCGGCATCGCGCACGCCGGCCAGATCATGAACGTGATCGTGCTCACGGCCGTGCTGTCCTGCCTCAACTCAGGCCTCTACACGGCCTCGCGCATGGCCTTCTCGCTGGGCCGGCGCGGTGACGCGCCGAAGGCGTTCGCCCGCACCACCAAGCGCGGTGTGCCGCAGGCGGCGATCCTGGGCTCGGTCGTCTTCGGCTTCGTCGCGGTCTTCTTCAACTACAAGTACCCCGACACCGTCTTCCTCTTCCTGCTCAACGCCTCCGGTGCGATCGCGCTGTTCGTGTGGCTGGTGATCTGCTTCTCCCAGCTGCGCATGCGGAAGATCATCCTGAAGGAGGCCCCGGAGCGGCTGCGGGTGCGGATGTGGCTGTACCCGTACCTGACCTGGGCGACGATCGCGATGATCGTGTTCGTGCTCGGCTACATGCTCACCGACACCGCCGACGGCGGCGGCCGGGACCAGGTGGTCGTCTCGGTGCTGGTGGGGCTCGGCGTGGTCGCCGTCGCGGTGGTGCGCCAGCTGCTTCACAAGGGCCGGAAGGACTCCCCCACCCGGTCGTAGGCGGCCAGCGCGGCGGACTCGGCGGAAGCCGCGTACCAGACGTTCAGCTGGTACGACTTGCCCCCCTCGGTGAAGCCGAGCTGCCGCGCCCGCCAGGGCGCGCCGGCCTGGGTGAAGGCGTACTCCCACACGACGGCGGGACGACCGCGGAACGACGTCCGCTCCAGCCGGGTATTCCGGTAGCCGGGCACGTCGTGGGAACCGGCCTCGAAGGCGCGCCACTGCTCCAGGAGATCGCCGCCCCGTGCGAGTGCGTACGAGGCGGCGATCTCCTGCTGTCCGTCCGGGGCGTGGTAGTGGACGTTGGACGGGCTCTTGGCGCTGCGCGTCCAGCCCCGCGGCGGCTCCCAGACGAAGCCGGTCTCGTTGCGCTCCCCGGGAGCGGGCGTGCCGGTGGACGTGCCGCCGGCCGAGGTGGCGCCGGTGGACGGGGGACGGCTGGTGCCCGCGACGACGGGGCCCTCGCGATGGCCGGTGCGCGGTGCGGTGAGCAGGACGGCGGTGACGGCGACGGCCGCGGCGGCCGCTCCCGCGGCGGTCAGCAGGGCCACCCGGCGGACGCGCGAGGAGGCCGGGGAACGCGCGGGCACCGGCGGCGCCGCGGGGTCCGGTTCCGGTCCGGGGCCCTGTCGCGGTCCGGGGTCCGGTTCCGGTCCGGGGTCCGGTTCCGGTCCTGGGTCCGGTTCCGGTCCTGGCGCCGCTGATGCCTCCGTGATGCGGCGCTCCCAGCCCGGCGGGACGGCGTCCTGCGGCTCGGGCGCCGCTTCCGGCCCGGCGGCCGGCTCCTGGGCGGCCCGTCCGACGGCGAGCGTCGGGGTGCGCCCCTCCTCCGCGGGCGACGGCGCCTGCCGGGTGACGACGGTCGGGCCGCCCGGGGGCGCGGCGAGGGCCGCGAGCGCCTCGTCGAGGCCGTCCAGGGTCATCCGCTCCGCCGGGTCCTTGCGCAGCAGGGCGGTCAGGGTGCCGTGGAGCGGCCCGGCGCCGGCCGGCAGCAGGGGCTCCTCGTAGAGCACCGCGTGCAGCGTGGCCAGGGTGGTGGCCCGGGAGAACGGGGACCTGCCCTCGAGGGCGGCGCAGAGGGTCGCGCCCAGGGACCACAGGTCCGACGGCGGTCCCTGGTGGCGGCCCTCCACGCGCTCGGGGGCCATGTAGTCGGGCGAGCCGACCAGCATCCCGGCCATCGTCAGCGCCGTGGCGTCCTGGATCGCCGCGATGCCGAAGTCGGTGAGGACGACCCGTCCCCGGGTGTCGATCAGCACGTTGCCGGGCTTGATGTCGCGGTGCAGCACGCCGACCGCGTGCACCTCGCGCAGCGCGCGGGCCAGCCCGGTCCCGATCGTCACGGCCTCGGTCACGGCCACCGGGCCGTCCTGCGCCAGCATCTGTTCCAGGGACCGGCAGTCGACCAGCTCCATCACGATCCAGAGCCGGTCGTCCTCCCGGACCACGTCGTAGATCCGGACCACGTTCGGATGGTCGATCCGGGCCGTGGCGCGCGCCTCCCGCAGGCTGCGCTCGCGACGGACCCGGGCGTCCTCGGCCTCCATGTCGTCCAGTCGCATCTCCTTGACCGCGACCTGCCGGTCCAGCACCTCGTCGACCGCCCGCCAGACGCGGCCCATGCCGCCCTGACCGATCGGCTCCCCCAGTCGGTAGCGGCCGACCACCAGCCGGCCGCGCACCTCACCACCCGCATTTCCCACCATGCCCGGACTCCCCACTGCGGGAAGAATTCCCCATGACCCTCAATTCCTGTCCGGTGGCCCGCAATTCACGCGGGGACCGGGACAGAAGTATGAACTTGCCACCATGACAGCATAGTTGCCCGGAATCTTGTGGTACTTCTCTTCAGATACCGCTGATGCGGGGCAGAAGGGGGAAGAACAATGCGCCTTTTCAATCGGCGAATTCATGTTCGGAAATCGGCCGCGGCGGCCGCGGTGCTGGCGCTGGCGTTCGCCGGACCTGCGTACGGTGCCGAGCCCGTACCGGGCAGCGGCCAGGGGGGTACACCTGGTCCGAGCGCCCCGGCCGGGGTGAAGGTGAGCACGGAACTGCCGTCCAGGATCTCCGTCGACAACACGACGGAAAAGACCTCGATCACGGCCCGGGTGGTCAACAAGGGTGACGCGCAGTCCCCTGGGCTCCGGCTCCTGGTGGTCGGTTTCGACGCCCTCGCGGTGACCGCCGTGCGGGGCTGCGACCCGATTCCGAAGGCACAGCTCCCGGACGGTTCCAACAGCGGATTCAGCTGCGCCGTCGGAAAACTGGCCGCGGGGAAGAGCAGGACCTACACCGTGTCCGCGACCTACGACCTCCAGGGCAAGGGCAAGATCTGCCTGCCCGTGATGCTCGGCGACACCGGCACCCTGCTGTGGCAGCAGGGACCGGTCCCGTTCGGCACCGGCAAGCCCACGCCGAACGCCCCCGACACCCCGCTGCTGCTGGGCACCGACAACGTGCCCTTCGGCCCCGACACCTCCGCGAGCGCCAGTCCCTCCGCACCCGGCACGCTGCCGGACACCGGCGCTCCCGGCCGCACGGCCGTCCTCCTGCTGGGCGGCGGCCTGCTGCTGGCCGCGGGCGGCGCGGGCCTGTGGCTGACCCGGCGCGAGCCGGCGCCGCGGCACTGACGGAGAACGGGTGGGGGCGGGGCCTTCGCCCCGCCCCCACCCTGGTGCGTCGCAGGTCGTGGCCGGTCAGTCGCGCCGGCCGACCAGCTTCCAGGCGGCGGGCAGCGCGCCCATGGCGAGGGCGGCCTTCAGCGCGTCGCCGATGAGGTACGGGGTCAGGCCCAGCGTCACGGCCTGGCCCAGCGTCAGATGCGCGGCCAGCGCGAGGTAGGGGACGCCCACGGCGTAGGTGACGGCGCTGCCGGCCACCATGACGCCGGCCATCCGCCACACGCTGCGGTCCGCACCCCGCCGGGCCAGCGCGCCCACGAGCGCCGACGCCAGCGCCATGCCGAGGATGTAGCCGAAGCTCGGCGCCGCGGCGCCCGACGAACCCTCCGCGAACCACGGCACGCCTGCGACACCGGCGACCGCGTACAGCGCGAGCGCCAGGAAGCCGCGGCGAGCGCCGAGGGCGGTGCCCACCAGCAGCGCGGCGAAGGTCTGGCCCGTCACGGGCACCGGGGACCCGGGGACCGGGACCGACAACTGCGCGGCCAGGCCGGTCAGTACGGCGCCACCGGTGACGAGGGCCACGCCGCGCACCCGCGACGTGGGGATGAGGTCGGCGAGGACCGGGTGGGTCCGTACGGCGGAAGCGGCGGGAACTGCGCTGGCCATCGGGTGACTCCGCGGGGTGAGGGTCGGTTCGGGACACCGTGACGTTAACCCGCGTCGCCCCCGCCGATCATCGTCCGCCGATCACAAAGGCCTGATCACGGCGTTGGTCGGCTTCCTACAAGGATGCGGCGCCGGGCGTGAGCTTCGTCACCCGGGCCTTAGTGGGGTTTCTCCAATCACCGCCGGAGCGGCGCCACCGGCCGGGTCCGACACCGCTCCGGCGCCCGTACGACGGCCTCCTATGCTGCCCGCATGAGCGCTCCGTCCTCCCCCTCCCGCGTCGGCGTCGTCGGCGAGGTCCTCGTCGACCTGCTGTGGCGTTCCGGGGAGCGGCAGGTCACCCCCGTGCCGGGCGGCAGCCCGGCCAACGTCGCGGTCGGCCTGCACCGGCTGGGGCGGCCCACCACCCTGGTCACCACGTGGGGCGACGACCCGCCCGGCGAACTGGTGCGGGCGCACCTGGAGTCCACCGGGGTCGAGGTCGTCCGCGCCACGAGCCCGGCCGGGCGCACCACGCTGGCGATGGCCTACCTGGACCGGGACGGCTCCGCCTCCTACGACTTCCTGGCTGCGTGGGACCCGGAGCGGCTGCCGCTGCCCGCGGACACCGCGGTGCTGCACACCGGTTCGCTCGCCGCGGTGGTCGAACCGGGTGCGACGCGGGTGCTGGAACTCTGCCGCGACCTGCACGCCCTGCCGGGGCGCACCGTGGTCGCCGACCTCAACGTGCGGCCGGCCGTCCAGCCCGACCGGCCGGCCTACCGCCGGGCGTGCCTGCGGCTGGCCGGGGTCACCGACGTGGTCAAGGCCAGTGACGCCGACCTGGCCTGGCTCTTCCCGCGGCTCGCCCCGGAGGAGGCCGCCCGGGCGCTGCTCGCCGAGGGGCCGCGGCTCGCGGTCGTCACGCTGGGTCCGGACGGCGCGTTCGCGGTGACCGACGGCGCCCTCGTACGGGTGGCCGCGCCCGAGGTCGACGTCGTCGACACCATCGGCGCGGGCGACGCCTTCCAGGCGGCGCTGCTCGACGCGATCGCCGGCGAGGGTGTCCCCGCCTCGCGGGAGGGACTCGCCGCCGTACTGGAGCGCTGCGTCACGGCCGCGGCGCTCAACTGCACGCGGGTGGGCGCCGATCCGCCGTCCCGCGCGGAGCTGGACGCGGCCCTCGCCGGACGGCGCGCGTAGCGCCGCGCGGAAAATGCGCGGCCCCCGGAGGCAGGTGCTGGATACGCTCGCGGGATGGACGAGGCACGGCTGACCGGACAGGTACTGGTCTTCGACGCGGACGACACGTTGTGGGAGAACAACGTGGTCTTCGAGCGGGTCATAGAGGACTTCCTGGACTGGGTGGACCATCCCGTCCTGGACCGCGCGCAGATCAGGGCGCTGCTCAACGAGATCGAGGCGGCGAACGCGGTCGTCCACGGCTACGGCAGCAAGGTCTTCCTGCGCAGCCTCGGCGAGCTCCTGGAGCGGCTGCGGGAGCGGCCCGTCACGCAGGCCGAGCTCCGGCGGGTGGACGAGCTGGCGGTGGCCTTCGTGGAGCACCGGGTGGAGCTGATGCCCGGTGTGGCGAGCACGCTGGAGGAGCTGGGCACCCGCCATGAGCTGCTGCTGCTCACCAAGGGCGACGAGGAGGAGCAGGCGCGCAAGGTGGCCGCCTCGGGGCTGGCGGACCGCTTCCGCGGGGTGCACATCGTGCCGGAGAAGGCCGCGGACACCTACCGCGACCTGCTGGCGGGGTACGGCTACGCGCCGGGCAGGAGCTGGATGATCGGGAACTCCCCGAAGTCGGACATCCTGCCCGCGCGCGAGGCGGGGATGAGCGCGGTGTTCATCCCCAACGAGAACACCTGGGTGCTGGAGCAGTCCGAGCTCGACCCGGCCGACGGGCGGGTGCTGCGGCTGTCGGCCTTCCCCGAACTGCTCCGGCACTTTTGAACCGGACCGGCCGGCTCAGTCGAAGACGGGGCCCTGGTCGCGGGTCCGCTTGATCTCGTAGAAGCCGGGGGTCGACGCGACGAGCAGGGTGCCGTCCCACAGGCGGGCCGCGGCCTCGCCCTTGGGCGCCGGCGTGACGACCGGACCGAAGAAGGCGATCTGCTCGCCGTCGGCGCCGGGCACCGCGATGACCGGGGTGCCGACGTCCTGGCCGACCTTGGAGATGCCCTCCTGGTGGGAGGCGCGCAGCTCCGCGTCGTAGGCGTCGCTGCGGGCGAAGTCGGCGAGGTCGGCGGGCAGGCCCGCCTCCTCCAGGGCGGCGACGATGACGTCGTGGTCCTTGTGGCCGAGGCCCTGGTTGTGGATACGGGTGCCCAGGGCGGTGTAGAGGGGGCCGAGCACCTTGCTGCCGTACTTCTGCTCGGCGGCGATGCAGACGCGGACCGGGCCCCAGGCCGTGGTCAGGAACTCCCGGTACTGCTCGGGCAGCTCGTCACGGTTCTCGTTGAGCACCGCGAGGCTCATCACGTGCCAGCGCACCTCGACGGGGCGCACCTTCTCCACCTCCAGCATCCAGCGTGAGGTCATCCACGCCCAAGGGCAGGCGGGGTCGAACCAGAAGTCCACCGGGGTGGGGGTGGTCGTGGTCTCGGTCACGGTTCTCTCCTCTGGGCATGATGCGGTGACACGTGGTCCGCAACGCCCAACGCCCTCGGTGCCATCCCCATTCCCGTGCGCCGCCGTCAGGGCCGACGTGCGAAGATGCGTGGCGTCCACAAGACAGATCCCACGACGGCGTGCGAAGGATGGAGACCCCGTGCCCGGTGAGAACCTCACGCGTGACGAGGCCCGAGAGCGGGCACGGCTGCTGGCCGTGGACGGTTACGAGGTCGCCCTCGACCTGCGGTCGGCGCTGCGCCCGCAGGAGCGGACGTTCCGGTCCGTGACCACCGTCAGGTTCCGCTGCACGGAGCCCGGCGCGTCGAGCTTCGCGGACCTGCTCGCGCCCTCCGTCACGTCGGTGACGCTCAACGGCCGGGAGCTGGACCCCGCGGTGGTCTTCGACGGGACGCGGATCACGCTGGACGACCTGGCCGCCGAGAACGTCCTGGTCGTCGACGCGCAGTGCGCCTTCAGCCGGACGGGCGAGGGCATGCACCGCTTCACCGACCCCGAGGACGGCGAGGTCTACCTCTACACGCAGTACGAGCCGGCCGACGCCCGCCGGGTCTTCGCCGACTTCGAGCAGCCCGACCTGAAGGCGCCGTTCACCTTCTCCGTCACCGCGCCCGAGTCCTGGGTGGTGCTCGGCAACGAGCGTGTCACCGGGGTCTCCGACGGCGGCGAGACGCGGCACTTCGCGCCGACCCGGCCGATCTCCACGTACATCACGGCCGTCGTCGCCGGGCCGTACCACATGGTCCACGACACCTACCGGCGCGCGCTGCCGGACGGCTCCGAGCTGGAGATCCCGCTGGGGGCGCTGTGCCGCAGGGGCCTCGCCCGGCACTTCGACGCCGAGGAGATCTTCACCGTCACCAAGCAGGGCCTGGACTTCTTCCACGACCACTTCGGCTACCCGTACCCCTTCGGGAAGTACGACCAGGCCTTTGTGCCCGAGTACAACATCGGTGCGATGGAGAACCCGGGGCTGGTCACCTTCCGCGAGGAGTACGTCTTCCGCGGCAAGGTCACCCAGGCGTCCTACGAGGGCCGGGCGAACGTCATCCTGCACGAGATGGCGCACATGTGGTTCGGCGACCTGGTCACCATGCGGTGGTGGGACGACCTGTGGCTGAAGGAGTCCTTCGCCGACTTCATGGGCGCGTTCTCGCTGGTGGAGGCCACCCGGTACAAGGAGGGCTGGATCACCTTCGCCAACCGCCGCAAGGCCTGGGCCTACCGCGCCGACCAATTGCCCTCCACCCACCCGGTCACGGCCGACATCCGCGACCTGGAGGACGCCAAGCTCAACTTCGACGGCATCACCTACGCCAAGGGCGCCAGCGTGCTCAAGCAGCTGGTCGCCTACGTCGGGCGGGACGCCTTCCTGGAGGGCGCGCGCCGCTACTTCCAGCGCCACGCCTACGGCAACACCGAGCTGGGCGACCTGCTGTCGGTGCTGGCGGAGACCTCGGGGCGCGACATGGCCGGGTGGTCCCGGTCCTGGCTGCAGACCGCGGGCGTCAACTCGCTGACCCCGCGGGCGACGTACGGCGCCGACGGGCGGATCGCCGAGCTGGCCGTGGTGCAGGAGGCCGCGCCCTCGCATCCCGAGCTGCGTCCGCACCGGGTCGTGGTGGGGCTCTACCGGCGCACCGCGGACGGCACCGTGGAGCGCTACGCGCGCGCCGAGACCGACGTCGCGGGCCCGCGCACGGTGGTGGGCGAGCTGGCCGGGGCGGAGCGGCCCGACCTGGTGCTGGTCAACGACGACGACCTGACCTACTGCAAGATCCGCTTCGACGAGGACTCCCTGGCCACGGTCCGGGAGCACCTGGGCTCGCTCACCGACCCCATGGCCCGCGCCCTGGCCTGGTCCGCGGTGTGGAACATGACCCGCGACGGCCTGATGCCCGCCCGCGACTACCTCGGCCTGGTGCTGCGCTTCGCCGGCGCCGAGACCGACATCGGCGTCCTGCAGGGGCTGCACATGCAGGCCCGTACGGCCCTGAACGACTACGCGGCACCCGCCTGGCGCGGGCAGGGCGGGCGCGAGCTGGCGGACGGCGCGCTGCGCGAGCTGCGCGCGGCGGCCCCGGGCAGCGGCCACCAGCTGGCCTGGGCCCGCTTCTACGCGGCCGTCGCCTCCGGGGACGCCGGGGCGGACGTGCTGCGCGGGCTGCTCGACGGCACCGAGAAGATCGACGGGCTCGACGTGGACCAGGAGCTGCGCTGGGCCTTCCTGGAAGCGCTGGCCGCCGGCGGCGCGGCCGACGAGGCCGCCGTCGCGGCGGAGCTCGCCCGCGACGACACCGCCTCCGGCAAGCGGCACCAGGTGCGCTGCCTGGCGGCGCGGCCCTCCGCGGCCGTCAAGGAGCAGTGCTGGGCGTCGGTCGTGGAGTCCGACGCGCTGTCCAACGCGCTCGTCGAGGCCACCATCGCGGGCTTCGACCAGGCGGGCCAGCGCGAGCTGCTCGCCCCCTACGCGGACCGCTACTTCGACGTGATCGGGCGGGTCTGGAAGGAGCGCTCGATCGAGATCGGCATGGCCGTCGTCCGCGGGCTCTTCCCGCACCACCAGGACCGGGCCGCCACCCTCGACGCCGCCGACGCCTGGCTGGGCGGGCACGCGGACGCGCCGCCGGCGCTGCGCCGGCTGGTCGCCGAGTGCCGTGACGACCTCGCGCGGGCGCTGCGGGCCCAGGAGCGCGACGCGGCGGCGGGGGCGGTCTGAGACCTCCCTCCCGGAAGGGAACAGGTGACCGGTCACCCCAATGGCGTACGTGGGGTACCGCCCGGCCCCGGTGGTGCGGCAGCATCGCCAGGCCGGGGAGCAGGTGGGGCAAGGTCGGTCACCCGGATAGGTGAAAAATGGCACTCGGCAACCGAACGTCTGAACTTTAGTGCGGGGATGTCCGCATTTGTCGACGGTACGGTAACAGCCGTTAGGCTCGCTGAGGGATGCGGGAATCCACCCGGCATGAACCACAACATCCCCCTCAGCCCCCGCCCCCTCGACCACCTCTCCCGTACCCGGCCGACGGTGCTGTCGGCCCGGCAGTTGCGGGAGCACGGCGTCACCCCGGAGACGCTGGCCGAGCGCTGCCGCCCCGGCGGCCCCTGGCAGGAGGTGCTGCCCCGGGTGTACGTCCTGCACCGCGGGCGGCCCACCGGCGACGAGCGGGTCCGGGCGGCGCTGCTCTACGCGGGCCGCGAGGCGATGGTCACGGGTCTCGCGGCGCTCGCCCTGCACCGCTTCTCCTCGGTGCCGCCGCTGATCGGCCTGGACCGGATCGACCTGCTGGTGGCCCGGCAGCGCAGGCTGCGCGCCGTGGGTGACGTGGGACTGGTGCGCACCACCGCGCTGCCCCGGCCGCGGGAGGTGCAGGGCATGCCGTGCGCGCCGCTGCCCCGGGCGCTGGCGGACGCGGTGGAGGAGCTGGACGACGCCCGGGCGGTCCGCCAGGTGCTGACCGAGGCGGTGCGTGGCGGCCGCTGCGAGGCGACGGCGCTGGTCGGGGAGCTGAGCCGGGCCCGTCTGCTGTCCCGGTCGCACGTGGTCGAGGCGGTCGACGCGCTGGTGGCCGAGGGCCGTGCGATCGCCGAGAGCCGGCTGTACACGATGGTGCGCTGCTTCGGGCTGCCCGATCCGCTGTGGAACGTCGACCTGCGGCTGCCGGGCGGCCCGCACCTGGGCGGCGTGGACGCGTACTGGCCGGAGCACGCGGTCGCGGTGGAGCTCGACGCCCGCGTGCCCCGGCAGGAGGACGACGCCCTGTGGGGCGAGTACGCCCGCAAGCGCGAGCACCTGGAGCGGCTCGGCATCTCCGTCGTGCACATCACGCCGCGCAAGCTGCGGGAGTCCCTGGAGCAGCAGGCCACCGTCGTCCGTACGGCCCTGATGGCCGCGGCCGACCGCAACCCCGCGTCGTGGGTGGTGGTGCTCCCGCGGTGAGCGCGGCGGTCAGCGCTTCTTCAGCAGCAGTTCCACGTTGCGGTCGCGCGGCTCGCCGGAGAGCGTCGCGCGGGCTCCCGGGGAGTTGAACGCGAGCTCGCGGTAGAGGGCGGCGAGTCCGGTCTGCGACAGGTCGGTGAAGTCGGTGCGGTAGGGGGCCGCGGACTCCACGAGCGTGCAGAGCAGCGAGAGCGTGCCGTCGTGGTTGTCGGTCAGCTCGACGATCCGGGCCAGCTGCGGGTGGTCGACGTGGGAGGCGGTGGAGACCTCCCAGAAGGTGCCGTGCGGGACGATCTTGTTCTTGTGGCTGTGCCCGTTGATCCAGGCGGCGACGTTGCGGTGCCTGCGGAGCAGCGCGAGCACCTCGTCGCCACCGTGCCGCCGCTCGCTGGGGCGGGCGGGGTCGCGGACCAGGTTGGTCATCGACCAGCTGGGGTGGTGGCTGAAGACCAGGACGGTGTCGTCGGCGTGCGTGGTGAGCGTCCGGTCCAGCCAGTCCATCTGGGCCGTGCCGAGGGAGCCCCGGTAGTCGCCGCCCCGGTCGGTGGTGTCGAGGCTGACGCCGAGCACGCCGCCGGAGATCCGGAACGTGTAGTGGAGCAGGCCGGAGTCGAGTTCGTCCGTCGTGTAGCCGTGGCCGACGGGACCGGCGCCGGCGTGCGCCGGGTCCAGGTGGGCGGCGATGTACTCGCGCGGGGTGACCGGTGCCCGGCGTTCGTCGGGGGTGACGGTGCGGGCGGCGGACTTGTAGCGGTTCCAGGCCTGGCGGAAGCGGGTGCCCTGCGGGTCGGGCCCCTCGCGCAGGAACGCGTTGACGGCTTCGGCCTCGGCCGGAGGCAGCGAGAACAACTTGCGTGAGCCGAGCGCGAGGTCGTGGAAGAAGGACGAGGCGGCGTACGAACCCCCGTACAGCTGGTCGTGGTTGCCGATGGTGGAGTACCAGGGGACGTTCAGTCCCGGGCTGTTGAGCTCGCGGACCGCGGCGGCCAGGAAACCGGGCAGGCGGGGGTAGCCGAGCGCCTTGTCGACGTCGCGCAGGGCGGCGTCCGGCTGCCAGAAGAGCTTCAGGCCCGAGTCCTGGACGCCCTCGTAGTGGTGCGGGTCACCGGAGTCGGGGGTGACGCGGCCACCGCTCATCACCGCGAGGAACCAGTCCAGTTCGATCCGCGAGTTGTTGTCGGTGTTGTCGCCGGTGGTCATGACGAAACCGATGGGCGTGCCGGTGGCGGGCCCGTGCCGCAGGGCGTTGACCCGTTCGACCAGGGAGACGGCGCCGGCGTTGGTGAGCGCCTCCTGGGGACGCCAGCCCGCGGAGGCGGCGGAGCGCAGGAACTCGTAACGCTGCGGGTTCTGCACGTCCGTGAGGTGCAGGTCGGTGAACTGCACGAAGCAGGACAGGGGCGTACGGCGCGCGGTGCGGCCGCTCTTGGCTGCGCCCAGTTCGGTGCGGACGACCCGCTTCCATCCGGGGCCGTCACCGAGCCGGCGATAGCCCCCGCCGCCACGCGGCGAGGCGACGGACTGGAGGGTCGTGCCGGCGGTGAAGGGCTCGGCGGCGGCCGTAGCGGACGGTGCCGACGGGGCCGCACCGGAGGCGGGTTCGGCGCCGGGCGGCTCTGCCTTCGCGTCGCCCGAACCGGGGACGAGGGCGAACCCGAGCCCCGCACCCAGGGCGGTCACACCCGAGGCGATCAGGACGTTGCGACGGCTGAGGGCGGCAGCGGACACGGGACCAGACATGGCGGGTTCCCCCGGTGGACGGTGGCTGCGGCGGCACCGCGGTGCCGCTCCTCACCGGATCGTTGGCACCCGGGATGGCCTGCGGTGCAACGGAGACGGAACGTCCGGCACCCATCTGCGGACATGGATCAGCAGTCCTCCCGCCGGTCACCGGCGGCCGGTCCCCAGGCGGCCGGACGCTCATCCGGTGTTCACCGACCACCCCGGCGCCGCGCGCCGTCGCGAGCCCCGGGTCATCGGACGGCCGGACGCAATGGGCCGGTTCGGGATGCTTCGCGCCCCGTGACGGGTCCCGGCTTCTTGACGTATTCGCGTCATGTCGGTCTTACGCCATCTACGGCACTCCCCAACAGCCCCACGGATGGCGCAATGTGTCGGTCAACTGGCGCCCAAATCTTGAACAGGATGCCCATGTCTCTCGATCACATACGCGGGAAGAGACGCGTGGTCCGTGTCGCGCTCGCGGCGGGCCTGGTGGCCGCGCTGACGACGACCGGAATCTCCGCCTCCACCGCTTTCGCCGACACGACCGGCGACCCGGCGGACGCGGCGGTGAAGACCGCGCACGACAAGCTCGGAGCGGCCGACGCCGAACTGCTCGCCGAGGCCAAGGCCGGTGGCGACAAGAACGTCACCCTCATGATCGCCACCAAGAAGGGCTCCACCGAGCAGGTCTCGGACGAGCTCGGCGCGCTCAAGGGCGCGTCGGTGGACCGGACCTACGACAACCTCGGCTACGTCCGCGCCACGGTCCCGACGGGCAAGGCGGACGCGGCGATCGCGGCGGCGCAGAAGCTCTCGTCGGTGCAGGCGATCGACCTCAAGCAGGAGATCGTCCTCGACGACCCGTCCCCGTCGGCCGACGGCGGCAAGGGGTCCTCGAAGGGCCACGGCCACGGCTCCACCACCTACCCGGGTCCCGACGCGAAGACCCCGGCGAAGAACCCCTACCAGCCGGCCTTCGAGACCGGCGCGGTGGACTTCGTCAAGGACAACCCCAAGGCCGACGGCCGCGGCGTCACCATCGGCATCCTCGACTCGGGCGTGGACCTCGGCCACCCGGCGCTGCAGAAGACCACGACCGGCGAGCGCAAGATCGTCGACTGGGTCACCGCGACCGACCCGATCACCGACGGCGACGCCACCTGGCGCCGCATGACCAACGGTCCGCGCGTCACCTACCAGGGCCGCACCTGGACCGCCCCCGAGGCGACGCAGCAGGTCACGGTCTTCTTCGAGTCCGCCACCGCCGGTGGCGACATGGCCGGTGACCTCAACCGCGACGGCGACACCACCGACTACTGGGGCGTGCTGTACGACCCGGCGAAGGGCACCGTCCGCCTCGACCTGAACGACAACGGGGACTTCACCGACGACACCGAGATGAAGCCGTACAAGGACGGCTTCCAAATCGGCTACTTCGGCACCGACAACCCCGCCACCGCCATCTCCGAGCGGATCCCCTTCGTGGTGCAGGTCCGCAAGGACGTCCCCACGGACCCGTACGGCGGCACCTGGGTCGGCAAGAAGGCCGACTTCGTCAACATCGGCGTCATCGAGTCCGAGCACGGCACGCACGTCGCGGGCATCACCTCCGCCAACGGCCTGTTCGGCGGCAAGATGAACGGCGCGGCGCCGGGCGCGAAGATCGTCTCCTCGCGCGCCTGCACCTGGTCCGGCGGCTGCACCAACGTGGCGCTGACCGAGGGCATGATCGACCTGGTGGTCAACCGCGGTGTGGACATCGTCAACATGTCCATCGGCGGCCTGCCCGCGCTGAACGACGGCAACAACGCCCGCGCGCAGACGTACACCCGCCTCATCGACGAGTACGGCGTGCAGCTGGTCATCTCGGCCGGCAACAGCGGCCCCGGCGCCAACACCATCGGCGACCCCGGCCTGGCCGACAAGGTCCTGAGCGTCGGCGCCACCATCTCCAAGGAGACCTGGGCGGCCAACTACGGCTCGCAGGTGACCAAGGCGTACGACATGATGCCCTTCTCCTCGCGCGGTCCGCGTGAGGACGGCGGCTTCGCGCCGATCATCTCCGCGCCGGGTGCGTCCATCAACACCATCCCGACCTGGGAGCCCGGTGGCCCGGTCGCCGAGGCCGGCTACACCCTGCCGCCCGGCTACGCCATGCTGCAGGGCACGTCGATGGCCTCCCCGCAGGCGGCCGGCGCCTCCGCGCTGCTGCTGTCCGCGGCCAAGCAGGCCCGCATCGCGCTGCCCCCGGCGGCCCTGCGCACCGCGCTGACCAGCACGGCGCACAAGATCAAGGACGTCCCGGCGTACGCCCAGGGCTCCGGCCTGATCGACATCGAGGACGCCTGGCGCCTGATCAGGGCCGGTGCCGGCGCCCACACCTACACGGTCAAGGCCCCGGTCTCCACGGCCCTGTCGCAGTTCCTGGCGACCCCGGGCTACGGCACCGGCATCTACGACCGCGAGGGCGGCCTGAAGGCCGGTCAGAGCAAGACGTACGACGTCACCATCACCCGCACCACCGGTCCGGACCGGTCCATCCGGCACGACCTGGACTGGGTGAACAACGACGGCACCTTCCGCTTCGCCGACGACGACGACGTACGGCTGCCGCTGAACAAGCCGGTGACCGTGCGCGTCAAGGCCAAGCCCGGTTCGACCGGTCTGCACAGCGCGATCCTGACGGTCGACGACCCCTCGACGCGCGGCACCGACCAGCAGATCCTCAACACCGTGGTCGTGGCCTCCGCGCAGGCCAAGCCGTCGTTCGCGGTCAAGGCGTCGGGCTCGGTGCAGCGCAACGGCACCAAGTCCTACTTCGTGACCGTCCCCGAGGGCGCCAAGACGCTCGAGGTCAAGATGGGCGGCCTGGCCACCGGCAGCCAGACGCGCTTCATCGCGATCACCCCGTGGGGCGTCCCGGCGGACAACACCACGACGACGTTCTGCTACCCGAACTACACCACCACCAACGGGTGCCGTCCCGACCTGCGCTCCTACGCCAACCCGATCCCGGGCGTGTGGGAGATCGAGGTCGAGGCGCGCCGTACCTCGCCGGTGCTGAACAACCCGTACAACCTGACCGCGACCGCGCTCGGCGTCTCCTTCGACCCCGAGGTCCAGACCGTCGAGGAGGCCACGGTCGGCACCGCCGCCCCGGTCTCGTGGAAGGTCACCAACGGCTACGCCCCGGTCCAGGGCAAGCTGAAGGGCGGCGCACTCGGCTCCGCCGCGGCGGCGCGCAAGACGATCGCCGACGGTGACAGCGCCACCAGCACGGTCGTCGTCCCCGCGGGCGCGTCCCGCCTGGACGTCGCCATCGGCGCCACCTCCGACACCTCCGCGGACCTCGACCTGACCGTGTCCTTCAACGGCGCGGTGGTCGGCCAGTCCGCGGACGGCGACTCGGAGGAGGCCGTGAGCATCGCCAACCCGGCGGCCGGCACGTACACCATCACGGTGGACGGCTACTCGGTCCCGGCCGGCACCACCGAGTACGACTACCGCGACGTCTTCTACTCGACGACGCTGGGCTCGGTGTCCGTGGACGAGGCGGCGACCGTGCCGCTGGCCAACGGCGCCTCCGCGAACGTCGCGGCGAACGTCCTGGTCGCGGCCCCGGCTCCCGAGGGACGTCAGTTCTTCGGCGAGGTGCAGATGCTCAACGCCGACGGCACCGCCGCCGGCACCGGCAGCGTGCTGATCAACAAGGTCAACGCGGGCTGACCCGCGGCCACGGCCTGATCACCGCCTGAAGGGGCGGGCGCTCCCCGGAGCGCCCGCCCCTTCAGCTCTGCCGCCACTCGTACTCCTGCTCCCCGCAGCGCAGCGTGCGCGAACGGGGCAGCGCCCGCTCCATCCACTCCCGCGCAGGGGCGATGTCCTCGCCCTGGCGGACGAAGGTGTAGCCCGCGGGCCGCAGCATCACGCTGACGAGCAGCCGGCTCCCCACGGCCATCTCGGGCTCCCCCTCCTCGTCGCGGTCGACGGGGAAGGTCAGCCGGCGGTCCGCGCGCTCCCCCTTGAGGTAGCGGTCCACCTCCATCCGCACCGACACCCGGTCCGGTACCGCCCCGGGCATCACCCGCAGCACCGTTCCCTCGGCGACGAGTTCGGTGCAGGCCAGCACTTCCGCGTCGGTGCTGCGGACCGACTCGGAGTCGGTCTCGCCGGTGCCGGCCCCGCAGCCGGCGAGCGCGGCGAGCGCGAGCAGCGCCGCCGCGGTGAGGGCCGGTCCCGTCCTGCGTCCCATGTCCTGCACTCCTCTCATCCGGTGTCGCTCTCGCACGGCAGGCCCCGGGAGGCCGTGAGTGCCTTCTCCATCCAGGCGCGGGCGGAGGCGATGTCCGCGGCGCCCTCGTACAGGTCCACCGGCTCGCCGGGGAGGACGGAGACCATCACCAGGACCCGCGAGCCGCGTTCGGGGGGCGGGGCCACGTCGTCGTGGTCGTCGTCGACGTGGATCGTGAACGTCAGCCGTGGGTCGCCGACGGCGGGCTTGAGGCGGCGGTCGACGTCCATCACCACGCGCAGGTCCCCCGGCTGCCCGGTAGGCGTCACCTCGTGCACGGTGCCCTCGGCGATGTCGCTCGCGCAGGCGACGATGCCCTCCAGAGTGGGCTTCGCGTCGCTGATCGCCGAGTCTCCGCCCAGGGCGGCGTTCCTCGCCAGGACGACCCCGGTGACCCCCACCACGCCCGCCACGACCGCGGCCAGGCACAGCGCGAGCGCCCTGCGCCCGCGGGGGCGGCGCTCCGCGGCCGGTGCGCGCTGTGCGGGCTGTGCGGGCTGTGCGGCGAGGGCGTCGCCGATCAGCCGCACTTGCGTGCGCAGCAGGGCCACGTCGGCGCGCGCGGCGTCGTACGCCCGGTACGCCTCGCTGTCGGCGGACATCTCCGGCCGCACGTCCGCGAGGGCGGCCGACAGCGCCTCGTCCGCCGCGTCCGCCGCGTCCGTCCGATCCGCTGCGTCCGCCCTGTGCTCGTTCCCGCTCATCGTCACACCACCTCCCTGGTGTGCAGCCGGCCGCGCAGCGCGCGGACGGCGGCGTGCAAACGGCTCTTGACCGTGCCCTCCGGGACGCCGAGCGCCGTGGCGATCTCCGCCACGGGCAGGTCCGCGTAGAAGCGCAGCGTCAGCACCTGCCGCTGCTGCGGCGGGAGTTCCTGCAGGCCGTCGGCGACCGCCAGGGCCAGTACGTGCGCCTCTCCCCCGCCGTGCCGGGCCTCGTCCCGGGGCGTCAGGGCCGCCAGGCGTTCGCCGAGGCGCTCCTGACGGCGTCGCGAACGGTGCCAGTCCATCGCCACGTTGGAGGCGGCGACGGCCGCCCACGCGCCCGGGTTCCGCAGCGGCTCGCGGCCGCCCGCCCGGTGCTCCAGCAGCTTGAGCCGCACCTGCTGCACCCCGTCCCGCAGGTCCCCCGCCGGCACCCCGCCGAGCGCCAGGACGGCCCGTACGCGATCGAGGTGCTCCGGCGCGAGGGGGTCCTCCCCCTCCCCCGGCCGGGATCTCCGTCTCAGCAGCGCCACGCCCCTCCCCTTCCGCGATTTCCCCTATGACGCGGCAGCGGCGGAAAACGTTCACCTCACCGGTCACCTCAGGTCCGGTCCCGGGGCAGGCCCTAATCTGGCGGGGTGTCCGCCCCTCATGAACTGACGATGCTGGAGCAGGCCGCGGCCATCCGGGCGGGTGCGTTGTCGCCCGTGGAGCTGACGGCCCACTACCTCGACCGGATCGAGCGGCTCGACCCCGCCCTCGGGGCCTACCTGACCGTCACGCCCGAACGCGCCCTGGAGGACGCGCGGCGCGCCGAACGCGTGCTCAAGGAGGGCGGGCGGCTGCCTCCGCTGCTCGGCGTGCCGGTGCCGGTCAAGGACCTGACGCCGGTCGCCGGGGTGCGCTTCACCTCCGGATCGGCGGTCTTCACCGACCGGGTCGCCGACCAGGACGCCCACCTCGTCCGTCTGCTGCGGGACGCGGGGACCGTCCTGACCGGGAAGACCAGCACCCCCGAATTCGGGCTGCCCGCCTACACCGAGGGCGCCGTGGGCCCGCCCGCCCGTACCCCGTACGACCTCGCGCGCGGCGCCGGCGGCAGCAGCGGCGGCGCGGCCGCGGCCGTGGCCGCCGGGCTCGCGGCGGCGGCGCACGGCAGCGACGGGGGCGGCTCGATCCGCATCCCGGCGAGCTGCTGCGGGGTCGTCGGGCTGAAGCCCAGCCGGGGCCGGGTCAGCCCCGCGCCGTGGGGCGACGGAAGCGGACTGGCCGTCAACGGGCCCATCGCGCGCACGGTCCGCGACACCGCCGCCCTGCTCGACGTGCTGGCGGTGCCCGCGCCCGGAGACCCCTTCCGGCTGGCGCCGCCGGAGCGGTCGTTCCTGCAGTGGTGCGAGCGGGAGCCGCGCCGGCTGCGGATCGCCCGCTGGGCGGTGCCGGACGTCGCGGGCGTACGGGTCGACCCGCAGGTGCTGGCGGCGTACGAACGCACCTCGGCGCTGCTGGCCGGGCTCGGGCACGAGGTCGTGGACGTGCCGCAGCCGCTCGCCCCGGGCGACCGCGACGCGTTCACCCCGGTGTGGGCCGTGCTGGCGGCGCTGACGCCCGTGTCACCGGAACGGGAGCGGGAGCTGCTGCCGCTCACCCGCTGGCTGCGTGCCCAGGGGCAGCACGTGGGCGGCCTCGACTACGCCCGCACGCTGGGGGTGATGCAGGGCGTAGGCCGCAAACTGGCCGAGGCCGCCGAGCCGTACGACGCGGTGCTCACCCCGACGCTGGCGCAGCTCCCCGCCCCGGTGGGCGCCCTGCGCGACGACGCCGACCCGGAGGCCGACTTCGCGGCGCAGCTGGCGTTCACGCCGTTCACCGCGCCCTGGAACATCGCCGGGCTGCCCGCGGTGTCGCTGCCGCTGGAATGGTCCCCGGCGGGGCTGCCCATCGGCATGATGCTCGGCGCCCGGCACGGCGAGGAGGGGCCCCTGCTCGCCCTCGCCGCCCAGCTGGAGGCCGCCTCCCCCTGGCGGGCCCGCACGGCCCGCGCGTTCGACCTGCCGTTCGCCTGAGCATCGGCGGCCCGGGGTGCGTTCGGGTGCGGGCCGGTTGTTCGTGTGCGGGTCCGTTGCGCCTGCGGCGGGCGGGTTTCCCGCCCGACCTCCCGGTGCCCCGGTCGGTCAGTGCGGGCCTCGCACCGTGTGCCTGAGTCGGGGCCGCGCCGGCGCACTCCCCCAGCCTTCGGCCAGGGGGAGCACCCCGCCACACCCCGTCCCGTCGTATGGGCGCATGACGGCCGGTGGGGGTGAGGGGGCCCCCCACCGGCCGTTGGTCGCGGGACCGGCGGAGGGGGTGGGGGAGGTGGGGGCACCCCCGGCCGACGGCTGGGGGAGGGTGGGCGTTCTGAACGCTGCCGTGTACTTGTGGTGCGGCAGAGCGGTACCTATTCGGACCGCCCGCCATGCACATGAATATGCGGTACTGAATGCATCCCCGAAGACCCCGCCCCCGGCCCACCGACGAACAGAGCGCAGACCCGCACCAACCGTCCCGGGATGGGGGTCCCCCGGCCGCTTCGCGGCACAACCCGGGATCACGACGTGCCGCCACTCCTGGGTGGGAGCGCGTGCACGGAATGCGACTGCGCGGCCACGCAGTGGGTATGGCTGAGGCGTCCGGAGAAAGCGCCCCCGCGATGACGCCCCAGGAGGGCATCCCATGACCGAAGCCGCCGACCGGGACAGACTCGCCGCGCTGCACGGCGTGGACGTCACCTACCGTCCGTCGCCGGACCGCGACGTGCGCGTGCCGGACGGGACGGTCGTGGCGGTGCTGGCCGCGCTGGGCGTCGACGCCTCGACCCCGGCGGCGGTGCGGAACGCGCTGGCGGAGCACGATCACCGTACGGGGCGGCGGCTGCTCCCCCGCAGCGTCGTGATGCGGACGGGACGTCCGCTCCGGCACCGGCTGCCCGAGGGCACCGCGCTGCGGCTGACGACGGAGGACGGCGGCGAGACGACCTGGGACGGCGGCACGCCGCTGCCCGTGGGGCGGCACGTGCTGCGCGCGCAGGCCCCCGACGGGCGCACGGCGCAGGCGCAGCTCGTCGTGGCGCCGGAACGGCTGCCCGGGCCTCCGGAGCGGGTCCTGGGCTTCATGGCGCAGCTGTACTCCGTGCTGTCCTCGCGGTCCTGGGGCATGGGCGACCTCGGCGACCTCGCGGACCTCGCGGCCTGGACGGGCCGGGCGCTGCACGCGGGCTTCCTGCAGGTCAACCCGTTGCACGTGGCCGTGCCGGGGCATCCCACGGACCCGTCGCCGTACCGTCCGTCCTCTCGGCGCTTCCCCGATCCGGTGTACCTGCGGGTGGAGGAGATCCCGGAGTACGCCTACCTCGACCCCGACGACCGCGAGCGGGCCGCGGACCTGCTGCGCAAGGCGGCCGTGCTGCGCGACTCGGTACTGCTCAAAGACGCCCTGATCGACCGTGACGCGGTGTGGGAGCTGAAGCGCGAGGCGCTCGCGCTGGTCCGCAAGGTGCCGCTGTCGCCGGGACGGCGGGCCGCGTACTGCGACTTCCTCGCGGAACAGGGGCAGGCACTGGACGACCACGCCACCTGGTCGATGCTGGCCGAGCTGCACGGCCCGCAGTGGCGCGGCTGGCCGGCGGGGCTGCGCGATCCGCGCTCGGGGCAGGTCGCGCGGCTCCGCGGCGAACGGCTGGACCAGGTCGACTTCCACTGCTGGCTGGCCTGGCTGACGGACTCCCAGTTGGCCGCGGCCCAGCGCTCGGCGCGGGACGCCGGCATGGCGGTCGGCATCGTCCACGACCTCGCGGTCGGCGTGCACCCCTCCGGTTCCGACGCCTGGGCGCTGCAGGACGCCCTCGCCCACGGGATGTCGGTCGGCGCGCCGCCGGACGCCTTCAACGCCCACGGCCAGGACTGGGGCCTGCCGCCGTGGCGCCCGGACGCCCTGGCCGCCACGGGGTACGCGCCCTACCGCGACCTGCTGCGCAACGTGCTGCGGCACGCGGGGGGCCTGCGCATCGACCATGTGATGGGGCTCTTCCGCCTGTGGTGGGTGCCCGAGGGCGAGCCGCCGACGCGGGGCGCGTACGTCCGTTACGACGCCGAGGCGATGCTCGGCGTCCTCGCGCTGGAGGCGCAGCGCGCCGGTGCCGTCGTCATAGGGGAGGACCTCGGCACGGTCGAGCCGGGCGTCCGCGAGGAACTGGCCGACCGGGGCATCCTCGGCACGTCGGTGCTCTGGTTCGAGCGCGACTGGGAGGGGGCGCACGGCTCCGCACACGCCCGTCCGCTGCCGCCCGCGGTCTGGCGGGCGGACGCGCTGGCGACGGTGACCACCCACGACCTGCCGACGACGGCGGCCCGGCTGACCGGGGAGCACGTCGGGCTGCGGCACCGGCTGGGCCTGCTGACCCGGCCGCTGGAGGTGGAGCAGGCCGAGGACGCCGTGGAGGTCGCGGAGTGGCTGGCGCTGCTCGGCCGGCTGGGGATGCTGCCGGAGGGCACCCGCGACGAGGAGGCGGTCGTCAAGGCCGTCCACCGCTTCCTGGCACGGACACCGGCCCGCATGGTCGGCGTCTGGCTGCCGGACGGGGTCGGCGACCGCCGTCCGCAGAACCTGCCGGGCACCTGGGACCAGTACCCCAACTGGCGGCTGCCGGTGGCGGACGCCGAGGGCCGGCCGCTCACCCTGGAGCAGCTGACCGCCTCGCCCCGGCTGCACGCGCTGGCGCACGAGGTGCGGACCGCGATGGCGGCGCCCGACGGGCCGTAACACCACCCCGGACGCGCGGGCCGCCGGAGCGTTCGCTACTTTGAGAGCGTGGACAAGCTCAACAAGAACGCCCTGCGCGCCGGTGCCGTCACGGCCGGTACGGCGCTGATGCTGCTGATGTCGTCCCCCGCGTTCGCGAACACCCGCGACGACGGCGACGACCCGGGTTCCGGTCTGAGCGTGCTCCAGACGCTGGGCCTGTACGTCGCCCTGCCGATCGTCCTGTTCCTCGTCATCGCGGGTCTGGTCGTCGCGACCGACAAGTCCCGCAAGGCCCAGGGCTGATCCCCTTCCCACCTCGCTGACCGGGCCGCGGAACACCGCGGCCCGGCTTCGGGTGTTCCCCGGCACCTCGTGCCGGTCGCACCGCCCGCGGGAGCGTTCCGGCCCGTCCGGCCGCCCCGTCGCGCCCCCGTCGTCAGGCATCCGCATCGCCGGCGACCGGCCCGGCGGCGGCACGTAAGACTCCCCGAACGGCCCAGCGCCCCTCGGGACGTCGCGAGGCAGCGGCCCCCGCGGCGCCCCACGCTCTCCCCGTGCCAGAGCGCGGAGGACCCCCGGAAGACCCGAGGGCCCCCGCGGCGGTGCGCCGCGGGGGCCCTCACAGGGCTGTGCACCGGTCAGCCGGCCGCCGCGTCCGCGGCCTGGGCCTTCAGCGCGCGCTCGACCCCGGCACGGCACTCCGTCACCATGCGGCGCAGCGCCGGCGCCGGATCGGCCGCCGCCAGCCAGGCGTCGGTGGCGTCCAGGGTGTCCTGGGAGACCTGGAGCGCCGGGTAGAGCCCGACGATGATCTGCTGGGCCATCTCGTGGCTCCGGGACGCGAAGACGTCCGAGACCGCCTCGAAGTACCGCTGCGTGTACGGCGCCAGCAGCTCGCGCTGGTCCGGCTCGTAGAAGCCGGCGATGACCGCCTCCTGCACGGCGTTGGTGAGCGTCTCCGCCTCGACGACCGAGGCCCACGCCCCGGCCTTCGCCTCCGCCGTCGGCCGCGCGGCGCGCGCGGTCGCCGCGTGCCGCTCACCGGCCGCCGTGGCGTCCCGGCCGAGCTCGGCGGCGATGGCCTCCTCGTCGGCGCGGCCCGTGGCGGCCAGCCGCTCCAGGAGGGACCAGCGCAGCTCGGTGTCGACGGCCAGGCCCTCGATCGTCTCCGTGCCGCCGAGCAGGCCGGCGATCAGGTCCAGCTGGTCCTTGGTGCGGGCCGTCGCGGTGAACGCACGGGCCCAGGCGAGCTGGTGGTCGCTGCCGGGGGCGGCCGCGCGCAGGTGCTCCAGCGTCGCCTCGGTCCAGCGGGCGAGGCCGGTCTCGCGCCACTCGGGCGCGGCGTACAGCTCCAGCGCCGTCTTCACCTGGCGGTGCAGGGACTGCACGACGCCGATGTCGGACTCCTTGCCGATGCCGGAGAGCACCAGCTCCAGGTAGTCACGGGTGGCGAGTTCGCCGTCGCGGGTCATGTCCCACGCGGAGGCCCACACCAGGGCGCGCGGCAGCGACTCGGTGAAGTCGCCGAGGTGCTCGCGGACGGTGTCCAGCGAGACCTCGTCGAGCCGCACCTTGGCGTACGACAGGTCGTCGTCGTTGAGCAGCACGACCGCCGGGCGCGTGACGCCGACGAACTCCGGCACCGCGGTCAGCTCCCCGTCGACGTCGAGCTCGACGCGCTGGACGCGGACCAGCTTGCCGTCCTGGAGCTCGTAGGCGCCGATCGCGATGCGGTGCGGCCGCAGGATCGACTCGCCCTTGGCCCCGGCCGGCAGCGCCGGGGCCTCCTGGCGCACGGCGAAGGAGGTGATGGTGCCGTCGGCGGCGGTCTCGATCTCCGGGCGGAGGATGTTGATGCCCGCGGTCTCCAGCCACTTTTTCGACCAGGTCTTCAGGTCGCGGCCGGAGGTCTCCTCCAGGGCGGACAGCAGGTCGGCCAGACGGGTGTTCTTCCAGGCGTGGCGCTTGAAGTACGCCTGCACGCCGGTGAAGAACTCGTCCATGCCGACGTAGGCCACCAGCTGCTTCAGGACGGAGGCGCCCTTGGCGTAGGTGATGCCGTCGAAGTTGACCTGGACGTCCTGCAGGTCGTTGATCTCCGCCATGATCGGGTGGGTGGACGGCAGCTGGTCCTGCCGGTACGCCCAGGTCTTCATGGAGTTGGCGAAGGTGGTCCACGAGTGCGGCCACCGGCTGCCGGGCGCGTAGGCCAGGCAGGCGATGGAGGTGTAGGTGGCGAACGACTCGTTCAGCCACAGGTCGTTCCACCACTCCATGGTGACCAGGTCGCCGAACCACATGTGGGCCAGCTCGTGGAGGATCGTCTCGGCGCGCACCTCGTAGGCCGCGTCGGTCACCTTGGAGCGGAAGACGTACTGGTCGCGGATGGTGACCGCGCCCGCGTTCTCCATCGCGCCGGCGTTGAACTCCGGTACGAAGAGCTGGTCGTACTTGGCGAAGGGGTAGGGGAAGTCGAACTTCTCCTCGAACCAGTCGAAGCCCTGCCGGGTGACCTCGAAGATGGCGTCGGCGTCGAGGAACTCCGTCAGCGAGGGACGGCAGTACAGGCCCAGCGGCACGCTGCGGCCGCCCTCGCCCTCCCAGGTGCTGTGCACGGCGTGGTAGGGGCCGGCGATCAGCGCGGTGATGTACGTGGAGATGCGCGGGGTGGCCGCGAAGCTCCAGATGTTGTCGACCGGCTCGGGGGTCGGGGAGTTCGAGATGACCGTCCAGCCGGCCGGGGCCTTCACGGTGAAGGTGAAGCTCGCCTTGAGGTCGGGCTGCTCGAAGTTGGCGAAGACCCGGCGGGCGTCCGGCACCTCGAACTGGGTGTAGAGGTACGCCTGCTTGTCGACCGGGTCGACGAAGCGGTGCAGGCCCTCGCCGGTGTTGGTGTACGCCGCGTCCGCGACGACCCGCAGCTCGTTGGCGCCGGCCTGCAGCGACGGCAGGGCGATGCGGCTGTCCGCGAAGACCTCGGCCGGGTCCAGCGCGGTGCCGTTGAGCACCACCTCGTGGACCGTGGGGGCGACCAGGTCGATGAAGGTCGAGGCACCCGCCTCGGCGGAGTCGAAGCGCACCGTGGTCACCGACCGGAAGGTGCCGCCCTCCTGGGCCCCGCTCAGGTCGAGCTCGATGTCGTACGCGTCCACGGTGAGCAGGCGCGCTCGCTGCCGCGCCTCCTCACGGGTGAGGTTGGTGCCGGGCACGTGTCCGTCTCCTTCGTCGGGTTTTCGGCCATCCTCGCACGCGGGAGGGGTGGGACGGCCGGGGGTTTTCCCTCGACCGGCCGGTCGTGTCGCCGGGCGCCCCCGGCTACCGGCGGTACGGCCCGCGTGCACGGGCCGGAAGGGGCGCGTCGCTGCGTTGACACGCCCTCCGTGCGGGTGATGGGCTGTCGGACCATGACCCCGGGCAGGAGAACCGCCGCAACCCACACGGCAGCGCTCGTCGCCGCCGTCGTCGGCGGGGTGCTCGGGACCACGCCGGCCGCCCTGGCCGCTCCGCCCGCCACCCCGACGGCGGCGCCCGGCACCACGGACGGCACCGTGACGGCGGACGCCGCGCCCGCCGTCCACCCCAAGCCGCAGTCGCTGCGCGGTCGCGGCGGCACCGTCGCCGTACCGGACACGGCGACCCTGGTCGCCGGGCCCGGGGCGGACCCCTACGCCCTGGACGCCCTCCGCGCGATCCTGCGCGGCGCGGGCGTGACCACGCTCCACGAGGGGGCGGCGGAGCCGCGGGGGCTGGTGGTCTACACCGGCGGCGCGCGGGCCGACGCCGCGCTGCGCGCCCTGGGCGCCGCGCCCACCGGGGACCTGCCCTCGGGCGGCTACCGGCTCGCCGTGGGACGCACCGGCGGCCGCGCCGTCGTGGCGATGGACGGGGCGGGCGAGGACGGGCTGTTCCACGCGGCGCAGACGCTGCGCCAGTTGACCACCGCACGCGGTCTGCCGGGCGTCGTCGTCCGCGACTGGCCCGCGGCGGCGACGCGCGGCGTCACCGAGAGCTTCTACGGCGAGCCGTGGACCCCGCGGCAGCGGCTCGCCCAGCTGGACTTCCTCGGCCGCACCAAGCAGAACCGCTACCTGTACGCCCCCGGCGACGACCCCTACCGCCAGGAGCGGTGGCGCGAGCCCTACCCCGCCGCGCGCCGCGCGGAGTTCCGCGCGCTGGCCGAGCGGGCCCGGGCCAACCACGTGACGCTGGCGTGGGCGGTGTCGCCGGGCCAGGCGCTGTGCTTCTCCTCGCAGGAGGACCGCAGGGCTCTGCTGCGCAAGGCCGACGCGATGTGGGCGCTGGGCGTGCGCGGCTTCCAGCTGCAGTTCCAGGACGTGAGCTACAGCGAGTGGCACTGCGACGCCGACGCGGACGCGTACGGCGACGGCCCCGAGGCGGCGGCCCGGGCACAGGCCGACGTGGCCAACGCGCTCGCCGCCCACCTGGCGGAGCGCCACGGGGCCGCCGTACCGCTGTCGCTCCTGCCGACGGAGTACTACCAGGACGGCGTCACCGACTTCCGGGGCGAGCTGGCCCGGGTGCTCGACCGGGGCGTCGAGGTGGCGTGGACGGGCGTCGGCGTCGTCCCGGGGGAGATCACCGGGCGGCAGGTCGCCGACGCGCGGGCGGCGTTGCAGCATCCGCTGCTGACGATGGACGACTACCCGGTCAACGACTTCGCCGAGGACCGGATCTTCCTCGGCCCCTACACCGGACGTGAGCCCGCGGTCGCGACGGCGTCCGCGGGACTGCTGGCGACGGCGATGCGCCAGCCCGCCGCCTCCCGGATCGCGCTGTTCACGGTGGCCGACTACGCGTGGAACCCGCGCGGGTACGACCGTGCGGCCTCCTGGCGCGCGGCCGTCGACGACCTGGCGGGCCGCGATCCCGGAGCCCGCGACGCACTGCGCGCCCTGGCGGGCAACGAGGCCTCCTCGGCGCTGGACGAGGGCGAGTCGGCGTATCTGCGGCCGCTCATCGCGGAGTTCCTGGACGCCTACGCGAACGGCGGCCGGGAGCGGCTGGAGAAGGCGGCCGGCCGGCTGCGCGGGGCGTTCACCACGATGCGCGGCGCCCCGGAACGCCTGGACGGACTGGCGGACGGCTCCTTCGGCGGCGAGGTGCGGCCGTGGCTGAGCCAGCTGGCCCGCTACGGTTCGGCTGGCGAGCACGCCGTCGACATGCTGGTGGCGCTGCGCGCGGGTGACGGCACCGGCGCGTGGCGGGACCGGCTGGCACTGGAGCGGACCCGCCGGCGGATAGCGGACAGCCCGGCGACCGTGGGGCACGGGGTGCTCGACCCGTTCCTGGCGAGGACGCTGGCCACGGCGGACGCGTGGACCGGCGTGCGCACCGCGGGCCGCAAGGCCACCGCCACCCTGGGCTCGGCCCGGTCCACCGAGCCGTCGCTGATGACCGACGGCAAGGACGGCACCGCCTGGGCCAGCGACGCCCCGCCGCAGCAGGACGACGCCTTCGGGGTCGACCTGGGCGGCACCCGCACGATCCGCAGCGTGCGCGTCGCCATGGGTGCCGCGCAGCCCGGCCCCGAGCGGGACGACTACCTGCGCGAGGCGGTGCTGGAGTACTCCGCGGGCGACGAGGGCGGCTGGCGGACCGCCGCCACGGTGCACGACGACCGGACCGTGACCGTGCGGCTGCCCGAGGGCACCCGGGCGCGGTACGTGCGGCTGCGCGCGACCGCAGCGCAGGAGAACGCCGTGACGGTGCGGGAGTTCACCGTCGGCACGGAGGACGACGGCACCTCCGGCGTCCTCGCCGCCGACCCCGCGTCCCTGGCGGCCTCCGACGGCGACGCCACGACCACCGTCCGCGTGCCCGCCGGGGGGCTGACCCTGGAGTACGGCTCGGCCCGCCCGCTGGAGGCGCTGACCGTGCTCACCGACACCGGGCCGGGTGCCGCCGGTTCGGTCGAGGTGCGGGTGCCCGGCCAGGGCTGGCACCGGCTCGGTTCGCTGGGCGGCGGCTGGACCGAACTGCCGGCGCAGGGCCTGCGGGCGGACGCGGTGCGGGTCACCCCGTCGGCGGGGGCACACCCGCCGGTCGTCCACGAGATCGTCCCTTGGTACGCGGACCGGCCCGCGGCCCGGATGACCCTGGACCGCACGGAGACCGACCTGGAACTCGGCGGCGCCCCCGCGACCGTCACCGCGGAGCTGACCGACGCCTCGCCCGCCGCCGCCAGGGTGTCGCTGACCGCCGAGGCCCCGGAGGGCGTCGTGGCCGTCACGCCCGGCGAGGTGGAACTGCCGCGCGGCGGCAAGGTCGTGGTGCCGGTGCGGTTGTCCCTGCCCGCGGACGCTGTGCCCGGCCTGTACGAGGTGCCGCTGGCGTTCCGCGCCGAGGGCCGCACCGTGCGGCAGACCGTCACGGTGCACGCCTATCCGCGCACCGGCGGCCCCGACCTCGCCGCGGGCGCCGCGGCCACCTCCTCCGGTGACGAGACCGCCGACTTCCCGGCCTCGGCGCTGACCGACGGTGACCCCGGGACCCGCTGGTCCTCCCCCGTGCGCGATGACGCCTGGGTGCAGGCCGAGCTCCCGCGGGCCGCCAGGATCGGCCGCGTGGTGCTGCGCTGGCAGGACGCGTACGCCTCCCGCTACACGATCCTGACCTCGGCCGACGGGCAGAGCTGGCACACCGCGGCGGTGATCTCCGACGGCCGCGGCGGCACCGAGTCCGTACGGCTGGACGCCCCCTCCGACACGCGCTTCCTCCGCGTGCAGGGGCTGGAGCGCGGCACGAAGTACGGCTACTCGCTGTACTCGTTGCAGGCCTACGCCGTCACCGACTGAACCGGCACCACCCACCCCCGCAGCCCCCCGCAGCCCGCCGTGCGCCCGCGGTCCGTTGCGGACCGTTGTGGGGTGGTCGCACATCTGTCACTATTCACTGAGTACATGTATTGAGTGAAGAGAGGAGGGCGTCGCATGAGCACCGGCAACGTCCTGCTGGGACTGCTCGCCGCCGGTCCCGGCCACGGCTACGACCTGAAGCGGCGGCACGACGAACGCTTCCCCCAGGCCCGCCCCCTCGCCTACGGCCAGGTCTACACGAGCCTGCAGCGCCTGATGCGCGACGGCCTCGCCGAAGTCGACGCCACCGAGAGCGACGGCGGCCCGGAGCGCACCACCTACCGGCTCACCGAACAGGGCTCGCTGGCACTGCGGACCTGGCTCGGCGAGCCCGTACCGCCCGCGCCCGTCAGCGCGGCCAACGAGATCTTCGCCAAGGTCACGGCGATCATGGCCTCCGGCTACGGCGACCCGGCCGCGTTCCTGCGCCTGCAGCGCGCCGCCCACCTCGCCCGGATGCGCGAGCTCACCGCGGTGAAGACCGCACCCGGCGCCCCGCTGTCGGCCGTGCTCTCCGCCGACTACGCCCTCACCCATCTCGACGCCGACCTGCGCTGGATCGACAACGCCGCGCAGCGCCTCGGCGCCCTGGCCGAGGAGGTCACCTCAGCATGACCACACCCCTGATCGAGGCCCGCGGCCTCGTCAAGCGGTACGGCACCACCGACGCCCTGCGCGGCGCCTCGCTGCGCCTGCTGCCCGGGGAGGTCCTGGCCGTCACCGGCCCGAGCGGCAGCGGGAAGTCCACGCTGCTGCACTGCATGTCGGGCATCGTCCGGCCGGACGAGGGCGAGGTCCGCTACACGGGCGGCGAGGCCGGCGCGGAACGGCTCGACCAGGCCGCGGAGACCCGCCGCTCCACGCTGCGGCGCACCGACTTCGGCGTCGTCTTCCAGTTCGGCCAGCTGGTCGGCGAGCTGACCGCCCTGGACAACGTGGCCCTGCCCCTGCTGCTGGCCGGGACCTCCCGCTCCGCCGCCCACGACCGTGCGGGCACCTGGCTGGAGCGCTTCGGGGTGCGCGGTCAGGCCGCCCTGCGCCCGGGCGAGATGTCCGGCGGGCAGGCACAGCGCGTCGCCCTGGCCCGTGCGATGGTCACCGGCCCGAAGGCGGTCTTCGCGGACGAGCCGACCGGGGCCCTGGACTCCCTCGCCGGTGAGCAGGTCATGACCGCCCTGGTCCACGCCGCCCGCGAGTCCGGTACCGCCGTGCTCCTGATCACGCACGACGCCCAGGTCGCGGCGTACGCGGACCGCGAGGCGACGGTGCGGGACGGCGTCGTCGAGTCAGAGGACGAGCCCGCCGCAGAGGTGACCCGGTGAGGGGGCTGCGGGGGGACGCCCTGCTGGCCTGGGCACTGCTGCGGGGCTCCCCGCGCAGCGAGTGGTGGCGCCTGGCGCTCACCGCGCTCGGCGCGGCCCTCGGCACGGGCTTCGCCCTGGCGGCAGCCGTCGTGGCCGTGATCGGCACCCGGTACGCGGACGGGACGCCCCGGTACACCAACGACCTGCTCAACCTCGCCGGGCTGCGGCCGGGGGTCATCGCCGTGCTCCTGCTGCTCCTGGTCCCGGTGCTCGCCTTCCTCGGCCAGTGCACCCGGATCGGCGCGCTGCGGCGCGAGCACCGGCTGGCCGCGCTCCGCCTGTCCGGGGCCACCCCGCGGCAGGTCCGGCGAATCGCCGCACTGGAGGCGGGCGCCGCCGGCGGCCTGGGGGCGGTGGCCGGGCTGGTGGGCTTCCTCGCGCTGCGGGCCGTGCTCGCGGCGGTGCAGGACGACCGCAGGACGCCGACCTGGCCCACCGACGTGCCGGTGCCGTGGCTTCCCGCCGCCCTGGTCGTCCTGGCGGTGCCGGTGCTGGCCACCCTGGAGGCACGGTTCGCCCTCCGCCGGTCGGCGCACGACCCGCTGGGCGTGGTCGCGAAGCGACGGCCGCCGCGCGGCGGGGCGATCCGCTGGCTGCTGGGCCCGGTGGCGCTGCTCGCGGGGACCGCGCTGATGCTGGCGGGGACGCGGGTGGCGCTGGACCGCGCACCGGCCGTGGTGGTGGTGCCGGCGTTCCTGGTCCTGTACGTCTACGGGCTCCTCCACAGCAGCGCGGGGCTGGCACTGCTCACCGGACGGCTCGCCGCCCGGTCGGGCCGTCCGGTGCTGCTGATCGCCGGGGAACGGCTGCGGAACGACCCCTGGGCAGCGGCCCGGGCCCACTCGGTGCTGATGCTCGCGGCGCTGGTGGGGGCGGGCTGGGCGGCCATGCGCCGGGTGACGGTGGACGGACTGCGCGCGGAACCGGGCTACAGCGCCGACGACCTGGCCTTCTACATCGGCGGCTGGAACCTGGCGGGGCTCGCCATCCTGATCGGCAGTGCGGTCACCGTGAGCGGCGTCGCGGTGGGCGTCGTGGAGTCGCTCATGACCCGCCGCCGGACCCTGGCCGCCCTGGCCGCGGCGGGAACTCCCCGGAAGGTGCTGTGGCGCGCCACGCTGCTGGAGACGGCGCTGCCCCTCGTCCCGGCGCTGCTGCTCGGCGCCGGCTGCGGCCTGGCGCTCGTCGTCCCCGTCGTGCTCCACGACGAGCGGCGCGCTCTGCCGCTGCTGGAGCCGGCGCTGCTCACGGGCGGCCTGCTGGCCGCCGCCCTGCTGGCGACCGCCGCCTGCCTGCCGCTGCTGCGCCGCACCGTGCACCCGGCGCAGCTGCGCCACGAGTAGGGGCCGACGGGCGCGCTACGGGGCCCCGGACCGGCACGGGGGTGCGGTCCGGGGCCCTGAGCCCGGTCCGGGACGGTTCAGGACAACACGAAGGCCCGGTCTCAGGCGGATATGCCGTCGATCCGGGCCATGGCGTCCTCCGCGCCGAATGGCTGCAGGTATGGCAGCCAGCGCGGGTCCCTATGCCCCGTCCCGATGATCCGCCAGGCGAGACCGGACGGCGGGGCGGGCTGGTTGCGCATCCGCCAGCCGAGCTCGGCGACATGGCGGTCGGCCTTGAGGTGGTTGCACCGGCGGCATGCCGCGACCACGTTGTCCCACGTGTGCTGGCCTCCGCGGCTGCGCGGGATCACGTGGTCGACGCTGGTTGCGACGCCTCCGCAGTACGCGCACCGGCCGCCGTCCCGCGCGAACAGCGCCCGCCGGGTCAGGGGCACGGGGCCGCGAAAGGGGACTCGGACGAATTTGGTGAGCTTGACGACACTCGGAGCGGGGACAGTGCAGGTCGCGCTGTGCATATAGGCGCCGGATTCCTCGAGGCACACGGCCTTCTTGTTCAGCACGAGGATGAGCGCGCGGCGGAGCGGTACGACGCCGAGCGGCTCGTACGACGCGTTGAGGACCAGGACATGCGGCACGGGTGCCTCCTTTTACGCCGGCGGCGCGTGGCTCGCGCCGGGACGATCTGCCCACAGTCTCTCCGGAAGCCCGGTCACGGCGCCACCATGACCGGGTAACGGAGCGAGGGTGTTTTCAACCACACCCCTTTTACATGCCCTGAATCACCGCACGTCGCGCTCGAACAACACAACGGGACACTTCGCCTCCCCCGTTAGTGTGGGAACCTGCCCAACCCGGAGGTTTCCGCCCGTGTCCCCCTCGCCGTCCACCGTCACGACGATCGACGACGCCCAGAAGAGCGCGACCGACGCCGCCGACTACATCAGCCAGAACTGGGCGGACTGGCTCTCCGCCGGGCTGCGCATCCTGCTGATCACGGTGATCGCGCTGGTGCTGCGGTCCGTCGTCCGCCGCATGATCACCAAGTTCATCGAGCGCATGAACCGCGGCGCCGAGGTCGCGGCGACGAGCGCGCTGGGCGGGCTGCTGGTCAACGCCGAGCGGCGGCGGCAGCGCAGTGAGGCGATCGGCTCGGTGCTGCGCAGCGTGGCCTCGTTCGTGATCATGGGGACGGCGGCACTGACGGTGCTGTCCGTGCTGAAGATCAACCTGGCTCCGCTGCTGGCCAGCGCGGGTGTGGCCGGTGTGGCGATCGGCTTCGGCGCGCGGAACCTGGTGACCGACTTCCTCTCGGGCGTCTTCATGATCCTGGAGGACCAGTACGGCGTCGGCGACGTGATCGACGCGGGCGTCGCCAGCGGCACCGTGGTCGAGGTCGGACTGCGGGTGACCAAGCTGCGCGGCGACAACGGCGAGATCTGGTACGTCCGCAACGGCGAGGTCAAGCGGATCGGCAACCTCAGCCAGGGCTGGGCGACGGCCGTGGTGGACGTCCAGGTCGGCTACGGGGAGGACCTGGACCGGGCCCGCACGGTGATCGAGGAGGCCGCCGCCGCCATGGCCAAGGACCAGCCGTGGGACGAGGTGCTCTGGGAGCCGGTCGAGGTGCTGGGCCTGGAGTCGGTGACCTCGGACTCGGTGCTGATCCAGACGCAGGTCAAGACGATGCCGGGCAAGTCGGCGGCGGTCGCCCGGGAGCTGCGCTGGAGGATCAAGCGGGCCTTCGACGCGGCCGGGATCGCGATCGTCGGCGGAACCCCGCAGGCGGTGGAGGAAGCCGAGCCGGCCGACCCCTCGTCCGCCGTCGCCCCGCCGTCCGCGCTGGCCAACCCCGCCTCCCCGCAGGCCCTGGCGGCCCAGCCGCTGGCCCAGGCGCCGGCGTCGTCCCAGCCGAGCACCGTCAAGTAGCGACACCGCCCACCAGGGGCGCCGGGCACCGCCCGGCGCCCCTTTTCCGTGCCGCGGCGCGGCCGGTAACGCTTTGGCGCCGACCTCGCGAACGGCCCTTGACGCTCCGGCCACGGGCGCCTACCTTGCCTTTCACCAACAGGAAAGTTTCCTAACTACCAACACCGGGCACACCAGCCCCCCTGACCCCACCCAGCCCATCAGCCCCGTGCCGTAGCCTGCGGCGCGAGCCGTCACGACGAGGGAGGACGAGACCGTGGCCGGTACCCCCGGAAGCCCGGGCACACCTGGCACCCCCGGCACACCGCGCGTACTGCGGGCGATGAACGACCGCGCCGCGCTCGACCTGCTCATCGAACACGGCCCGCTCTCCCGTACCCGGATCGGCAAGCTCACCGGCCTGTCGAAGCCCACCGCCTCCCAGTTGCTCGCCCGTCTCGAAGCGGCCGGGCTGGTCCTCGCCACCGGTACGACGGCCGGGCGCCCGGGGCCCAACGCCCAGCTGTACGCGGTCAACCCCGCGGCCGCGCACGTCGCCGGCCTCGACGTGACGACCGAGCGCATCCGTGCCGCCGTCGCCGACATCACCGGCCGGGTGGCCGGCGTGTTCGAGCTCGCCGCCCCGGGCCGCGGCCGGCGCGGCCAGAACGGCGCCGTCGAGCAGGTCGTCCAGGCCGTCGACGGCGCGGTGAAGGCGGCCGGGCTGCACCGCACCGACCTGCACCGGATCGTCGTCGGCACCCCCGGCGCCTTCGACCCCAGCACCGGCCGGCTGCGCTACGCCAGCCACCTCCCCGGCTGGCACTCCCCCACCCTCCTGGACGAGCTGGCCGCCGCCCTGCCCGTCCCCCTGGAGTACGACAACGACGTGAACCTCGCCGCCGTCGCCGAGCAGCGGCTCGGCGCGGCGCGGGACCACGACGACTTCGTCCTGCTGTGGAACGAGGAGGGCATCGGCGCGGCCATCGTGATCGGCGGCCGGCTGCACCGCGGCTGGACCGGCGGCGCCGGCGAGGTCGGCTTCATGCCGGTGCCGGGGACCCCCCTGGTCCGGCACGTCGCCAAGGCCAACGCCGGCGGCTTCCAGGAACTGGCCGGCTGCAACGCGGTCCTGCGCATCGCGCGGGAACTGGGACTCGCCGTGCCGCGGGGCACCCAGGCCGAGGGCGCCTCGGCGCTGCTCGCCGCGGCGGCGGGGACCGGTGACGACGCGCACACCGAGCTGCTGCGGCGCTTCGCCACCGGGCTCGCCATCGGGCTGGCCTCGCTGGTGACCGTCCTTGACCCCGAACTGATCGTCCTGGCCGGCGGGGTGATCGCCGCGGGCGGGGAGCCGCTGCGCTCCCTGGTCCAGTCCGAACTGGCCGAACTGGCCGTGCCCCGGCCCCGGCTGGTGCTCGGCGGCGTACCGAACGACCCCGTCCTGTCCGGGGCGCTGCAGAGCGCCCTCGCCACCACCCGCGACGAGGTGTTCGACACCTCGCGCTGAACGCACCAGCCCACCCGTCCCACCCACCCACCCGCACACGCAGCGGACGGACCCCCGCGGGTCCCTCCGCCGGTCTCGCACACCCTCGAACCGCCCGAAGTCCCCCGGAGGAAGCGAAGTGTCCGGTTCCACCAAGACGGCCGCGGCCGCCGTCGCAGCCGCCGCCGCGATAACCCTGCTGACGAGCGCGTGCACGGGCTCCGGCAACAACACCGCAGGCGACGACCCCAGCAAGGACGTGACCATCACCTTCTGGCACGGCTGGTCCGCGCCGAGCGAGGTGACGGCGATCGACGCCAACGTCAAGGCGTTCGAGAAGGCCCACCCCAACATCCACGTCAAGGTCCAGGGCAACATCACCGACGACAAGATCAACCAGGCGCTGCGGGCCGGCGGCCCCAACGCCCCGGACGTCGTCTCCTCCTTCACCACCGACAACGTCGGCAAGTTCTGCTCGTCCAACGCCTTCGCCGACCTGGACCCGTTCCTGAAGAAGTCCGGCATCGACCCGGCCGCCACCTTCCCCAAGCCGATGCTGGAGTACACCCAGTTCGAGGGGAAGCGCTGCACGCTGCCGCTGCTCGGCGACGCCTACGGCCTGTACTACAACAAGGACGCCTTCAAGGCCGCCGGGATCACCTCCCCGCCGAAGACCCTCTCGGAGTTCAAGGCCGACGCGGTCAAGCTCACCAAGAGCAAGGGCGACTCGTACTCCCAGCTCGGATTCATGCCGAACTTCCACGGCTACGAGTCCACCACCACGCACCTGGCCGCGCAGTGGGGCGCGAAGTACTTCGACGCCGACGGCAAGTCCGGCGTCGCCAAGGACCCGGGCTTCGCGGCCATGTTCACCTGGCAGCAGGACATGGTGAAGGCGCTCGGCGGCTTCAAGAAGCTGGAGAAGTACCGGTCGGGCTTCGGTGACGAGTGGGGCGCCAAGAACCCCTTCCACACCGGCCAGGTGGCCATGGCCATCGACGGCGAGTGGCGGGCCGGCATGGCCGGGGAGGCGGGCACAAAGTTCGAGATCGGCGTCGCCCCCTTCCCCGTGCCGGACGACCAGGCCGACACCTACGGCAAGGGCTACCTGTCGGGCACGATCATCGGCGTCGCCAACACCAGCGCCAAGAAGAACGCCGCCTGGGAGCTGGTGAAGTACATGACCACCGACACCCACGCGGTGGTGAGCTTCGCCAACGTCATCCACAACGTGCCCTCCACGCTGGCCGCGCTGAAGTCCCCGGAGCTGGACGCCGATCCCCTCTTCCGCACCTTCGTGGAGATCGCGCAGAACCCCAACAGCACCACCACCCCCGCCAGCGTCAACGGCGGCACCTACCAGCTGACGCTGCAGGACTTCGGCTACGCCTACGAGGCGGGCAAGCAGACCGACCTGGCCGCCGGCCTCAAGGGCGTCGACGAGCAGGTCGACAAGGACATCGCGCAGGCCCGCTGATGAGCACCGTCCACCCGATGCTGAGGGCGAAGCGCCGCCGAGAGGCGCTTCGCACCCTCGCCTTCCTCTCGCCCTGGTTGATCGGCTTCAGCGTCTTCTTCGCCTACCCGCTGGTCTCGACCGTCTACTTCTCCTTCATGAAGTACGACGGCTTCACCGCCCCCACCTGGAACGGCCTCAAGAACTGGTCGTACGTCTTCAACGACTACCCGTTCTTCTGGCCGGCGTTGCGCAACACCCTGTGGCTGGTCGTGGTCATGGTCAGCCTGCGGGTCGTGTTCGGGCTCGGGATCGGGCTGCTGATCACGAAGATCAAGACGGGCGCGGGGCTGTTCCGCACCGCCTTCTACCTGCCCTACCTGGCCCCGCCGGTGGCCGCGACCATGGCCTTCGCCTTCCTGCTCAACCCCGGCACCGGGCCGGTCAACCACCTGCTGGGCAGCGTCGGGCTGCCGACGCCCGGCTGGTTCAACGACCCCTCCTGGTCCAAGCCCGCCCTCACGCTGCTGGCCCTGTGGGGCATCGGCGACCTCATGGTCATCTTCATGGCGGCGCTTCTCGACGTGCCCAAGGAGCAGTACGAGGCCGCCGAGCTGGACGGCGCCGGCCCCTGGTCGCGGTTCCGCTACGTCACGCTGCCGAACATCTCGCCCATCGTGATGTTCGCCGTCGTGACCGGGGTGATCCAGACGATGCAGTACTACACACAGCCCCTGGTCGCCGGGAAGGTCGCCAGCGGCATCATCGGCGGCTCCGGCCAGCAGTTCGAACCCGGCTACCCGGAGAAGTCCACGCTGACCCTGCCGCAACTGGTCTACAACCTCGGCTTCCAGCGCTTCGACACCGGCTCGGCCTGTGTGATCGCCCTCGTGCTCTTCGCGCTCTCCATGGCCTTCACCGCGCTCCTGATGCGCCGCCGCAGCGGCTTCCTGACGGCGGAGGACTGACACCCATGACGACCCACGCGACCCTCGCCCCCTCCGCCCCGGCGTCCGCCACCGGACTCCCCTCCGGTGCGCGGCGCACCGCGGCCCGCAAGGCGGCGCTGCACTGGATCGCGGTGCACGCCCTCGGCATCGCCGCCGCGCTCTTCTTCGTCCTGCCGTTCGTCTTCGTCTTCCTCACCGCGGTGATGAGCGACAACCAGGCCCTCACCCGCGACCTGTGGCCCAGGACCTGGGAGTGGGGCAACTTCGGCACCGTCTGGGACACCCCGGGTTTCCTCACCTGGTGGCGCAACACCCTGCTGTACGCGGGCCTCGGGACCGTGCTGACCGTCGTCTCCAGCACGCCGGTCGCCTACGCGCTGGCCAAGTTCCGCTTCCGCGGGCGGAATCTGTCGATGATGCTCGTGATCTCCACCATGATGCTGCCCCCGCAGGTCGTCATCGTGCCCATGTACCTGTTCTGGGCGAAGCAGCTGCACCTGTCGGGCACGCTGTGGCCGCTGATCATCCCGATGGCCTTCGGCGACGCGTTCACCATCTTCCTGCTCCGGCAGTTCCTGCTCACCATCCCCAAGGAGTACACGGACGCGGCGAAGGTCGACGGCTGCGGCGAACTGCGCACGATGCTGCGCGTCGTGCTCCCGATGGCGAAGCCGGCCATCGCCGCGGTGGCGCTGTTCCAGTTCTTCTACTGCTGGAACGACTACTTCGGCCCGCAGATCTACGCGAGCGAGAACCCGGCCGCCTGGACCCTGAGCTACGGCCTGGAGTCCTTCAAGGGCGCCCACCACACCGACTGGAACCTGACGATGGCCGCCACGGTGCTGGTCATGGCACCCGTGATCGTCGTCTTCTTCTTCGCGCAAAAGGCCTTCATCGAAGGCGTGACGTTGACGGGAGTCAAAGGATGAAGCTGGCGGTCGTGGGCGGCGGGTCCACGTACACCCCGGAACTCATCGACGGTTTCGCCCGGTTGCGGGAGACCCTGCCGGTCGAGGAGCTGGTCCTGGTCGACCCCGCCGAGGACCGGCTGCGGCTGGTCGGCGGGCTCGCCCGGCGGATCTTCGCCAGGCAGGGCCACCCCGGCACCGTGACCACCACCTCGGACCTGGACGCGGGCGTGGCCGGGGCCGACGCCGTGCTGCTGCAACTGCGCGTGGGCGGCCAGGCCGCCCGGGCCCAGGACGAGGCGTGGCCGCTGGAGTGCGGCTGCGTCGGTCAGGAGACCACCGGCGCGGGCGGGCTGGCCAAGGCGCTGCGCACGGTGCCGGTGGTGCTGGACATCGCCGAGCGGGTCCGCCGGGCCGCTCCCGGTGCCTGGATCATCGACTTCACCAACCCGGTCGGCATCGTCACCCGCGCCCTGCTGCAGGCCGGTCACAAGGCCGTCGGGCTGTGCAACGTCGCCATCGGCTTCCAGCGGAAGTTCGCCGGGCTGCTCGGCGTGGCGCCCGAGGACGTCCACCTGGACCACGTGGGCCTCAACCACCTCACCTGGGAACGCGGCGTCCGGCTCGGCGGCCCCGCCGGCGAGGACGTCCTGCCGAAGCTGCTCGCCGGGCACGCCGACACCATCGCCGCCGACCTCCACCTGCCCCGCCCGGTGCTGGACCGGCTGGGCGTGGTGCCCTCGTACTACCTGCGCTACTACTACGCCCACGACGAGGTCGTGCGGGAGATGCGGACCAAGCCGTCCCGGGCCGCCGAGGTGGCCGCCATCGAGGCGGAGCTGCTGGGGATGTACGGGGACGAGACCCTCGACGAGAAGCCGGAGCTGCTCTCCCGGCGCGGCGGGGCCTACTACTCCGAGGCCGCCGTGGCCCTCGCCTCCTCCCTCCTGCGGGACACCGGCGACGTCCAGGTCGTCAACACCCTCAACAACGGCACCCTCCCGTTCCTCCCCGACGACGCCGTCATCGAGGTCCCGGCCACCGTGGACGCGAACGGGACGCACCCGCTGCCCGTCCCGCCCCTGGACCCGCTGTTCGCCGGTCTGGTCGCGAACGTCACCGCCTACGAGGACCTGGCGCTGACCGCCGCCGTGCACGGCGGACGCGACCGGGTCTTCAAGGCCCTGCTCTCGCACCCCCTCGTCGGCCAGTACGAGTACGCCGAGGCCCTGACCGACCGTCTGATCGCGCACAACCGGGAGCACCTCGCGTGGGCCTGAACCCTCTCGTCGTCGACGGGGTGCTCGCCGTCGACGCGGGCAACAGCAAGACCGACGTCGCCCTCGTCGCCGCCGACGGGACGGTGCTGGGCACCGCCCGCGGCGGCGGGTTCCAGCCGCAGATCGTCGGCACCGAGACGGCGGTCGAGGTGATCGCGCGCATCGTCGAGCGGGCCGTCGACGCCGCCGGCCTCGCCCCGCGGTCCGGCGAGCCGCTGGTGCGGCACGTCTCCGCGTGCCTGGCCAACGCCGACCTCCCCGTGGAGGAGCAGCAGCTCGAACTCGCCGTCCACGCACGGGGCTGGGGCGGGACGACCCGGGTGGCCAACGACACCTTCGCCCTCCTGCGCGCGGGCGTCGACGGGCCGCGCGGGGTCGCCGTGGTGTGCGGCGCCGGCATCAACTGCGCGGGCATGCTCCCGGACGGGCGCACGGCCCGCTTCCCGGCCATCGGACACCTGTCCGGCGACTGGGGCGGCGGGGCGGGCCTGGCCGACGAGGCCCTGTGGTGGGCGGCGCGCGCGGAGGACGGCCGCGGCGGCGCCACCGCGCTCGCCGCCGCGCTCCCCGGGCACTTCGGGCTGACCTCGATGTACGCCCTGATCGAGGCCCTGCACCTGGGCCACCTCGCGATCTCCCGCAAGCACGAGCTGACCCCCGTCCTCTTCGCGACCGCGCAGGCCGGCGACCCGGTCGCCCGGGCCATCGTGGAGCGGCAGGCGGAGGAGATCGTGGTGATGGCCACGGTCGCGCTGCGCCGGCTCGACCTGCTCGACGAGGAGGCCGACGTCGTCCTCGGCGGCGGTGTGCTGGCCGCCCGCCACCCCTTGCTGATGGACTCCGTGACCTCCCTGCTGGCCGCCGCGGCGCCCAAGGCCGTTCCCAAGGTGGTGACCTCCCCGCCGGTGCTGGGCGCCGCCCTGCTGGGCCTGGACCGCACCGGCGCGACGGCGGAGGCGCACGCCCGGCTGCGGGCGCACTACGCATCGGTGGGCTCCGTGTCGTAACCGGCGCGCACGCCGGGGGAACCGAACGCACTCCCCCGTGCGTGGTGAGCTGCGAGGGGGCGGCGCGCGGGGGGACCCGACGGGCGGCAGACGGGCTGTACGGACGGCAAGATCCACGCAATCCCTGGGTGGATGCCGGTGACGACGGCCATACTGCTGGTCATGGGCTCGTCGCGCGTACGCGCGGGCGAACGGGTCGGGGGGAGGGCCGGCAGGTGACACGGACGCCGTTGGAAACGGAGTCGCCGACCGTGCGGGCGGACACGCCCGCACCCGGCGGCAGGCGACCACGCGCGTGGGTGGAGCAACTACGCGTGTGGCGCGCCGCGGCCACCACGGAACCGGGACGGCTGCGGATCATCGGAGCGCTGCTGGCCCTGCTCGTCGTCGCCTTCGGCGCGGTGACGGCGTGGCAGATCACCGAGCGGGCCGCCGCGGCCGACGACGTGATCCACCACAGCGAGCCGCTGAGCGCCCGGGCCGCGGACATCTACCGCTCGCTCGCCGACGCGGACGCCACCGCCGCCGGCGGCTTCCTCGCCGGCGGCGACGATCCCGCGCAGGACCGCGAGCGGTACACCCGGGACATCGAGATCGCCTCACGGAACATCGCCGACGCGGCGGCCAGTTCCGAGGACTCCGCCCAGGCGCAGGCCCGCCTGGAGCGGCTGAACCAGCGGCTGTCGGTCTACACCGGCCTGGTCGAACGGGCCCGCGCCAACAACCGCCAGGGCTTCCCGGTCGGCGGGGCGTACCTGCGACGCGCCAACAAGATGATGAGCGAGGAGATCCTCCCGGACGCCAAGCAGCTGTGGACGATCGAGACCGCACGGCTGGGCGAGGACTACCAGGACGCCAAGGCCCTGCCGCTGGCCGCCTGGGGCCTCGGCCTCGTCGCGCTGGGCGCGCTGGTGTGGGCGCAGCGGCGCTCGTACCGGCGGACCCACCGGGTGTTCAACCCGGGCATGCTGGCCGGCACGGTGGCCACCGCCGTGGTGCTGCTGTGGCTGGTCGCCGGGCACGGCGTCGCCCGTGCCCGGCTGGACGACTCCTACGCGCACGGCGCGCGGTCGCTGCAGGTCCTCAACGAGGCCCGGATCCAGACCCTGCAGGCCCGTGGCAACGAGAACCTGACACTCGTGGCCCGCGGCGGCGGGGACGCCTACAGCACGGCGTACGACAAGCAACTGCAGGGCCTGGCGGGCACGGACGCCGACGGGCGGACGGGCCTGCTGGCGCGGGCGCTCGACCTCGCCGACGACGACCAGGGCCGCAAGAGCATCACGTCCGCGATGGAGGCCGCGAAGGCCTGGTGGGGACTGCACGGCGAGGCCCGCGAGAAGGACGACGCGGGCAACTACCTGGACGCCGTGGCCCAGACGATCGGCGGCACGTACGAGAACGGGCAACGGCCCGAGCAGTTCACCGGCTTCTGCTTCGACCAGGTCGACACCGACCTCGCCCGCGCCGTCGACCACGAGCAGCAGGAGTTCGAACGGGCCGCCGCCGACGGGCGCGGCGCGCTGGACGGCCTGGTTTCGGGTGCCGCGCTGCTGGCGGTGCTCGGCGCCGCGGGCGCGGTGCTCGGCATCGGGCGCCGGCTGTCGGAGTACCGGTGAGCGGGGGGAGGCGGCTGATGGGACGCCAGGAGCGTGGGTGGCGCGTGCGGGGCTGGGCGGCCGTGGTCTCGGCGGCCGCGTTGTGCGCGGCCGCGGCCGCCGGCGCCGTGCTGCCGCCGCAGTACGGCGAAGACGGGGACCGGGACCGGCCGGAGGCACGGGCGGCGGCCACCGGGACGCCGGCCGCCGCGCCCGGGAAGGCCACGGCCGACGACGACTGCGGCGGCCACCCGGAGGCGAGTCTGCGGTCGTCCTCAGCGAGCGGACCGGCGATCGAACGGATCAAGAAGCGCGGCAAACTGGTCATCGGGGTCGACCAGAACGGCTACCGCTGGAGCTACCGCGACCCGGTCTCCCGGAAGATCGTCGGCTTCGACATCGACCTGGCCAAGGCCATCGCCAAGGACATCCTCGGCAGCGAGGACGCCATCCTCTACAAGACCGTGCCGACCGCCAAGCGCTTCGACGCCGTCAACAACCGTGACGTGGACCTGCTGGTGCGCACCGTGAGCATCACCTGCGAACGGATCAAGGAGAAGCACATCGCCTTCTCCACCGCCTACTTCGAGGCGGGGCAGCAACTGCTGGTCCCCCGTCAGGGTTCCAGGATCAAGGGGTTCGACTCCTCCGTGAAGGGGAAACGGATCTGCGTCGCCCAGGGGAGCACCGGGCAGGCCGAGCTGGAGAAGGAGCAGGAGCGGCTGCAGCCCCGCATCCTGCTCGTGGCGAACCAGCTGGACTGCCTGGTGATGCTGCAACTCGGCGAGGCGGACGCCGTCTTCACCGACAACGCGCTGGCCGCCGGCCAGGCCGCCCAGGACCCGGCGGTGCGGCTGGTGGGCACCCCGGTCACCACCGAGTACTACGGCGTGGCGATGAACGAGAAGGACACCGACCTGGTGCGCCGGGTCAACAGGGTGCTGGAGGACTACCGCAGCGGTGGCCCGGACAGTCCCTGGATGCAGGCGTACCGTACCTGGCTGGAGGCGGACCTTCCCGGCATCGAGGGGCCGCCGGAACCGCTCTACAAGGACTGACGCGAAGTACGGGGACCGGCGGGAGAGAAGGAAGGTGCGATGGCGGTCGCGGGACCATCCGGACCGGCGATGAGCCGTGAGGACGCCGACCGTGCCCTGGCACGGCTCGGTGACGAGCGGGACGCGATCGAGGCGTCCCTGCTCGCGCTGCAGGACCACTCCGGCCGCAGGCTGCTGGAGGGCGCGGCGCTGAGCGGTGCCACCAAGGAGCGCTGGGCCGCGGCCGAGCAGGCCGTCGCCCTGCTGTGGGCGCACTTCGACACGTACACGGAGGCCCTCATCACCGCCCGGGCCCTGCGCGGCCGCCGCCGCTGGCCCACCCAGAGCGAACTGCGGGAACTGACCGAGCTGCTGCGCGGCTCCGGCGTCACCGTCTCCGGCGGCGCCGTGCCGGAGGCGGCACGGGGCCTGACGGGTCCGGCACGGCTGAGCGAACGGGTCAGCCTGGAGCAGCTGCTGGCGCGGATGAACGAGTGGTACGCGCAGGTGATGGACGTGGTGTCCGCCGCCGACGCGGTGTGGTCGGCGCTGCCCGCGCGCATCGACCTGCTGATCGCGGAGGCGCAGCGGGTCCGATCGCTCGCCGAGTCCGTCGGGGTGCGCCCCGGCACCCACCCCTCGGGCGACGACCTTGCGGGGATGCTGGACGCGCTGGCGGCGCTGCGCGCCGAGGTGGTCTGCGACCCGCTCGCCTTCTGGTCCGGCGGCCGGCCCGACACCGGGCGCTACGACCGGGCCGGGCGGACCCTGGAGGACATACGGCGTGAGGTCGAGGCCGTGCTGCACGTCCGCGACGACGCCGACCACCGGCTGATGCGGCTGCGGGACGTCCTGTCGCGCGCCGACCGCACCCTCACCGAGGCGCGCAGCGCCCGGGTCGAGGTGCTCGCCAAGATCGCGGCCTCGGAGGTGCCCGCGGTGAGCGGGGCGCCGGTCGCGCTGCACGATCAGCTCTCCGCCGCGGTCGACTTCCGCAGGACCGGCCAGTGGCACCGTCTCTCCCCGCTGCTGGACGGCCTCGAACAGCGCGCGGACGACGAACTGCTGCGCGCCCGCGAGTCGCTGACCGCGGTCACCGCGCCGCTGGCCGTCCGCGCCGAGCTCCGCGGCCGGCTCGACGCGTACCGGGCGAAGGTGGCGCGTCACGGAATGGCGGAGGACCCGCTCCTGATGGAGCGCTACGACCACGCGCGGCGTCTGCTGTGGAGCGCGCCGTGCGACCTGCGCGCCGCGGAGCACGCGGTGCTGCGCTATCAGCAGGCCGTTGCCGAGTTGCTGGTGCCGGGGCAGGCGGGACCTGCCGACCACAGGGGGGATGCACGATGAACTGCCAGCGTCCGGGCTGCGACGGGACGATCGAGGACGTCGGCGGCGGTGAGCTGTTCTGCGACACGTGCGGGCTGGCGCCGCTCGCCGCGGCGGCGGGGCCGGCCGCCGGCCCGGGCGGGGGCGGGGGCTCGTCGAAGCCGTCGCAGCCGTCGCGGGCCACGGGGACCGGGCCGGGTTCCGGAGCCTCCTCGCGCTCGTCGCGGACCTCGGGCTCGTCCCGCTCCTCGCGCCGTTCGGTCTCGGGGCGGCTGTCCCGTTCGCTGAGCGGCACCACGAGCGGTGCCGCCTCCGTCTCCGTGCGCAGTTCGCGCTCCGGCTCCAGCGGGCCGACCCGCGGCAAGCTGGGCGCCGGCCTGGTGACCGTACCGCCCATCCCCCGGCCGGACCCGGCCGCCGCGGTGCTGCACGACCCGCAGGTCCCCGAGCGGAAGCGGTTCTGCAGCAGGGGCGACTGCGGGGCGCCGGTCGGACGCAGCCGCGGCGACCGGGCCGGGCGCACCGAGGGCTTCTGCACCAAGTGCGGTCACCCGTACTCGTTCACGCCCAAGCTGCGGGCGGGCGACGTGGTGCACGGCCAGTACGAGGTCGTGGGCTGCCTGGCGCACGGCGGCCTGGGCTGGATCTACCTGGCCGTGGACCGGGCGGTCAGCGACCGCTGGGTGGTGCTCAAGGGCCTGCTCGACACCGGCGACGAGGACGCGCTGGCCGCGGCGGTCTCCGAACGCCGCTTCCTCGCCGAGATCGAGCACCCCAACATCGTGCGGATCTACAACTTCGTCGAGCACCTCGACCCGCGGGGCGGCACCCTCGACGGCTACATCGTCATGGAGTACGTCGGCGGCAAGTCCCTCAAGGAGATCGCCAACGAGCGCCGCAGCGCCGACGGAAGACGCGAGCCGCTCCCCGTCGACCAGGCCATCGCCTACGCGATCGAGGCGCTGGACGCCCTCGGCCACCTGCACAGCCGCAACCTGCTCTACTGCGACTTCAAGGTCGACAACGCCATCCAGACCGAGGACCGGCTGGAACTGATCGACATGGGCGCCGTCCGCAGGATGGACGACCAGGACAGCCCGATCTACGGGACGGTCGGCTACCAGGCGCCCGAGGTGCCCGAGGTCGGCCCGTCCGTCGCCTCGGACCTGTACACGGTGGCGCGGACGCTGGCCGTGCTCACCTTCGACTTCCAGGGCTACACGAACGTGTTCGCGGACAGCCTGCCGGACCCGGACGGCATCGAGGTCTTCTCCCGCTACGAGTCCTTCTACCGGCTGCTGGTCCGTGCCACCGACCCCGACCCGGGGCGGCGCTTCGCCTCGGCGGAGGAGATGAGCGATCAGTTGCTGGGCGTGCTGCGCGAGGTCGTGGCGCTCGGCACCGGCAAGCCGCGGCCCGCGCTGTCCACCCTGTTCGGCCCGGAACTGCGGGTGGTCGACACCGAGTTGCTGGCGGCCGCCGAGGACGCCTCCACCCTGGGCGACCGCGGCGCGAACGGTGCGAACGGCGACCGCAGGGGCGCCGGGCCGGCCCTGCCCGCCGCGACCGCCGCCGCTCCTGCCCTGCCCCCGTCGCCGGCACCGGTGCCCGGCCCCGGCGGGTACGGCACGACCGTGCCGGGCACTCCGTTTACCGTGCCCGCCCAGCGGACCGCCCCGCCGGCCCTGGCGGCCGGGCCCGCCGTCTCTTCCCTCGACGTACGGGCCGCGGCGCTCTCGCTGCCCGTGCCGCACGTCGACCCCGCCGACCCCAACGCCGGTTTCCTGGCCGGACTCGCCGCCGCCGCGCCGTCCGAGCTGGTGGCCGCGCTGCAGGCGGCGCCGGTGCGCTCCCCGGAGCTGAGGCTGCGCGTCGTGCGCGCCCGGCTCGACAACGACGACGCGCCCGCGGCCGCCGAGGAGTTGCGGAGACTGCAGGAGGAGCATCCCGACGACTGGCGCGTGGTGTGGCACCGCGGTCTGGCCGCGCTCGTCACCCGTGACGACGGCACCGCCGCGCTGTCCTTCGACGCGGTCTACGACGCGTTCCCCGGCGAGCCCGCCCCGAAGCTGGCGCTCGGCGTCTGCGCCGAGGTGCTGGGCCAGCTGGACAACGCCGCCGAGTACTACCGGCTGGTGTGGACCACCGACCAGAGCTACGTGAGCGCGGCCTTCGGCCTGGCCCGCGTCCGGCTCGCCGCGGGCGACCGGGCGGGAGCGGTGGCCGCCCTGGAGTCGGTCCCGGAGTCCTCGATCCACTACACGGCCGCGCGGGTGGCGGCCGTCCGCGCGCGGCTGCGCGGACGCGCCCCGCAGGAGCCGCTCCTGGACGACCTGCGTGCCGCGGCCCGGCAGGTCGAGGACCTGCAACGACTGGGTCTTGACACGCGGTTGCGCGAGCAGCTGTCCACCGAGGTGCTGGGCAGCGCGCTGGACTGGGTGCTGGCCGGGCAGCAGGGCGCGGCCGGCGTCCCGTCCGCCGGATCCGCCACGCCCGGGCTCCTGGGCCGGGACCTGGACGAACGGGGGCTGCGCTTCGGCCTGGAACACTCGTACCGGGTACTGGCCCGGCTCGCCGACCAGGGCCGCACAAGGATCGATCTGGTGGAGCGGGCCAACCGCCTCCGCCCCCGGACGTGGGTGTAACCGCCATGCCGCACGAGACCGTTTGCCCGGAGTGCAGCGAGCCTCTGGAACCCGACGACAAGTTCTGCGGCGTCTGCGGCGCCGACCTGTCCGCGCCCCGGCAACCGGACGCGTACGAACTGGCGCCGCCCGACCCCGCCGCCGCCCCCGGACCGCCGGGCGGTGATCCGGAGTCGTACGAGCTGGCCCCGCCGGGGAGGGACACCGACACCCTCCCCTTCGGCCTGGGCACCGCCGACCTGCCCCGGGCGCGGATCACCGATCCGCGGCTGGACCCGTCCCCGGGCGGGACGTCCGCGGCCTCGCCGCGGTGCGTCGCCTGCGGCATGGGCGACGTCGACGGGGACGGCTACTGCGAGCACTGCGGGCACGCACAGCCCCGGCCCCGCGACCACCAGGAGCAGGAGTGCGACGGCGTGGCCGCCGTGACCGACCGGGGCCTGCGGCACCACCGCAACGAGGACGCCTTCGCGCTGGCGACGACCGCGCTGCCCGACGGCACGCCCGCCGTCGTCGCCGTGGTGTGCGACGGGGTGTCCTCCGCGTACCGTCCCGACGACGCCTCGGAGACGGCCGCGGGCACCGCGAGCACGTCCCTCGTACGGTCCCTCGCCCGCGGCGCCCACCCCGAGGAGGCGATGCGCGACGCGCTGCTCGTCGCCGCCCAGGCGGTGACGGACCTGGCGGCCGAGACCCCCGAGGAGGAGGCCCGGCGCCACCACAACGCGCCCGCGTGCACCTGCGTCAGCGCGATCACCTCCGGCAAGACCTTCACCGTGGGCTGGATCGGGGACAGCCGTGCCTACTGGATCCCCGACGACCGCTCCGCCCCCGCCTCCCGGCTGACCGAGGACGACTCGTGGGCCGAACGCATGGTGACGATGGGCCTGATGACCCAGGCCGAGGCGTACGCGGACGAGCGGGCCCACGCCATCACCGGCTGGCTCGGCGCGGACGCCGTGGAACTGGACCCGCACACCGCTTCCTTCGAACCGGACGAACCGGGTGTAGTGGTGGTGTGCACCGACGGACTGTGGAACTACGCGGAGTCGGCCGCGGAGCTGGCCTCCGTGGTGCCCGAGGACGCCCGCACCCGGCCGCTGTCGTGCGCCCGCACGCTGGTCGGGGTCGCCATCGACGGTGGCGGCCACGACAACATCACCGTCGCCGTGCTGCCGTTCCCGGCCGCGTGACCTCTCCCTGATGCTCTCTTCCGAAGGTTGAACAAGCGCAAGGAGCGCACCCGATGGCCAACTTCTCCAAGTCGAACGTGCCGCAGTTCTCCGTCGACATCTACCAGAACGAGTTCCTCCCGGAGGGCGGGCGCGAGGTCAACGCGATCGTCACCGTGACCTCGACCGGCGGCGGCACCACCGGCGGGCTGCCGCTGGCCACCCACGCGCCCGGCGACGTGCCGGGCTCCGCGCCCGGTGCGGCCGTGGTGATCATGGTGGACTGCTCGGGCTCCATGGACTACCCGCCGACCAAGATGCGCAGCGCCCGCGACGCGACCGCCGCCGCCATCGACACCATCCGCGACGGCGTCGCCTTCGCCGTGGTCGCCGGCACCCACCAGGCCAAGGAGGTCTACCCGGCGAACGGCGGTCTGGCCGTCGCCGACCCGGCCACCCGGCACCAGGCCAAGGAGGCGCTGCGCCGCCTCAGTTCGGGCGGCGGCACCGCGATCGGCACCTGGCTGCGGCTGGCCGACCGGCTGCTGGCCACGTCCGACGTGTCGATACGGCACGGCATCCTGCTCACCGACGGCCGCAACGAGCACGAGAAGCCGGAGGAGCTGCGCGCCGCGCTGGACGCCTGCGCGGGCCGCTTCACCTGCGACGCGCGTGGCGTCGGCACCGACTGGGAGGTCAAGGAGCTGACCGGGATCGCCTCCGCGCTGCTCGGCACGGTGGACATCGTCGCGGACCCGTCCGGCCTGGAGGCGGACTTCCGGCAGATGATGGAGACCGCTATGGGCAAGGAGGTCGCGGACGTGGCCCTGCGCCTGTGGACCCCGCAGGGCGCGGAGATCCGGTACGTCAAGCAGGTCGCGCCGACCGTGGAGGACCTCACCGCCCGCCGCACCGAGGCCGGTCCGCGCGCGGGCGACTACCCGACGGGCTCCTGGGGCGACGAGTCGCGCGACTACCACGTCAACGTGGTGGTGCCGGCGGCCGGTGTCGGCCAGGAGATGCTGGCGGCCCGGATCTCCCTCGTCCTGCCCCAGCCGGACGGCACCGCGCGCGTGCTCGGCCAGGGGCTGGTGCGTGCGGTGTGGACGGACGACATGGCGGCCTCGACGCGGATCAACCCGCAGGTCGCCCACTACACCGGGCAGGCGGAGCTGGCCCAGGTCATCCAGCAGGGCCTGGAGGCCCGCAAGCAGGGCGACCTCGACTCCGCGACCGCCAAGCTCGGCCGGGCGGTGCAGCTCGCCAGCGACTCCGGCAACGAGGACACCGCCAAGCTGCTGGCCAAGGTCGTGGACGTGGTGGACGCGGCGACGGGTACTGTGCGGCTGAAGGCCCGGGTGGCCGACGCGGACGAGATGACCCTCGAGACACGTTCGACGAAGACCGTCCGCGTGAAGAAATAGAGCAGCGGGACAGGGCGGGGCAGAGGGGGAGAGCACGACATGTCGACTTGTCCGAACGGTCACCGGTCCACGACGGACGACTGGTGCGAGGTCTGCGGAATGCGCATGTCCGCGCCACCGTCCCCCTCCGTCCCCGGCCCGTCGTCCCCGCCGCCCACGTACGCGGCACCGGCGCCGGCGCCCCCGTACTCCGGCGGCTACTCCCCGGGCCACACGCCCGGTTACGAGCCCGCCTACGAACCGGCGTACGACCCCGGGTACGGGCAGGGCGGGCTCGGCTACGACCCGGACGCCACCGCCGCCGCCGAGCCCTGCCCCAACTGCGGCACCCCGCGCGAGGGATACGCCCAGTTCTGCGAGGAGTGCCGCTACGACTTCGTCACCCAGGCCGGGACGACCTTCGTCCCGCAGGCGCCGCCCTCCTCCCCCGGCTACCCGCCGGACGGGCCGCCGTACCAGCGCTACGAGTCGCAGCGGTCCCGCCCGTCGCAGATCAACCGCCCGGCGGAGCCGCTGGCCCCGCAGTCGGTGACCTCGGGCTCGGGCGACTTCCTGCTCACCCCGCCGGACCCCGGGCCCCCGCAGGCGGGCCCGCGCACCTGGACCGCCGTGATCGCCGCCGACCGGGACTACTTCACCGACATGATGGCCCGCAGCGGCCCCGACGCACGCGGCCTGTACTTCCCGTCGTACTCCCCCGAGCAGCGGATGCCGCTGACGGGCCCCCAGGTCACCGTCGGCCGGCGCCGGCACAGCACGGGCATGGCCCCCGACATCGACCTGTCCCGGGCGCCCGAGGACCCGGGCGTCTCCCACCAGCACGCCGTGCTGGTGGAGCAGCCCGACGGCAGCTGGTCGGTGGTGGACCAGGGCTCCACCAACGGGACCACCGTCAACGGCGGCGAGGACCCCATCGACCCCTTCGTGCCCGTCCCGCTGACGGACGGCGACCGCGTCCACGTCGGCGCCTGGACGACGATCACGATCGTCCGCGACTGACCCCGGCCGTTCCCGGCGCGGGCCGCAGCTCCCAGCGGTGCGGCCCGTCCGGTCGGTCCAGCCAGGTCCACTGGCGGCCCTCCGCCACGCTCATGCCGAAGCGGTCCCGGGGCGGCTGCCCCTGGCCGCGCCACAGGGCGTACGCCTCCTCGACCGCGGCCCACAGGTCCCGCGGCCCGGTCAGCCGGACGGTGCCGTCCCGGGCGGCGTGCGCGGCGGAGCCGTCGGCGGCGGTGACGGTGGGGCCGCCCGGGGTCCAGTGGACCTCGGCGTCCCCGGCGTACAGGCCGAGCAGGAAGCGGAACAGCTCGTTCTCCAGGACCCGCGGCGGGGTGTCGCTGGCACGGCTGCGCCCACAAGTGCCGTCGGTGCCGACGGCCGCCCGGCGCGGGGCCGCACCGGCGCCCCGCAGCGAGACGAAGTACGCGGGGGTGTGCAGGAAGCGCCCCTCGGCCCGGTCCGGGCCCGTCACGCGCAGCGCGATCAGCCCACCCGCGAAGGGCGCGAGGATCAGCCCGCCGGACCGGCACTGCCGGGGCCACGCCTCCGGCACCGACGGCAGCTCGCAGGTGGCGACGATCCTGTCGTACGGCGCGCGGTCCGGGCAGCCCAGGGCCCCGTCCCCGGTGACCACCGTCGCCCGGCGCCCCGCCGCGGCCAGGTGCGCGCGGGCGGCCTCGGTGATCTCCGCGTCGAGGTCCACGCTGGTCACCGCCCCGGTGCCGAGGCGGTGCGCGAGCAGCGCGGCGTTGTACCCGGTCCCCGCGCCGATCTCCAGCACCCGCTGCCCGTCCTCGACCCGCAGCGCCTCCAGCATGGCGGCCATCAGCGAGGGCTGGCTGCTGGAGGAGACCAGTTCCCCGCCCCGGACCAGGGTGATCAGCGGTACGTCCGCGTAGGCTCCGGACAGCCAGCGGGACCGGCCGCGCGGGTCGGCGTCGTCCGCCGACAGCAGGGTGAACCCTCCGCCGGAGCGGGGCCGGTGGTAGACGGGGACGAACAGATGGCGCGGCACCTCCTCGAACGCGGCCCGCCACCGCGGGTCCGCCAGCCCACCGGCCGCGGCGATCCGGCGCACCAGCCGGGCCCGCAACGGCACCGCCGCCGCGGCATAGCGGTCGCCATCCGTCATACGACCACTCTGCGACGGTGACCCCCTCCGGACAACGCGGGCCGTCTGAGAGCATGGGAGGCGTGAATGAGATCCCGCGGGGCACCGTCGAGCAGCAGACGTTCTTCGAGTCGGTCGGCGGCGAGCCGACCTTCCGGCGGCTCGTCCGCCGCTTCTACGAAGGGGTCGCCGAGGACCCGGTCCTGCGCCCCATGTACCCGGAGGAGGACCTCGGGCCCGCCGAAGAGCGCATGAGGCTCTTCCTCATGCAGTACTGGGGCGGTCCCCGCACGTACAGCGAGAACCGCGGACACCCCCGGCTGCGGATGCGCCACGCGCCCTTCCGGGTCGACCAGGCCGCCCACGACGCCTGGCTGCGGCGCATGCGGACCGCGGTGGACGAGCTGGAGCTGGAGCCCGACCACGAGCGGCAGCTGTGGGACTACCTGGTCTACGCGGCGGCGTCGATGGTGAACACCGCGGGATGATCACACCGGGCTGACCGACAGCCCCGGCGCCCCGCGCCGGACGGCGACCGAGCCGTACGGCGTGCGCAGCCGCAGCCACGGCCCCACCGTGAGCAGCTCCACCGCCGGCCGACCGCCCGTGCGCGGTGCCGGGACGGGGGTGCGTACCGGGCGGAGGAACCCCAGCGCGTGGGCGGCGTGGACCACCCGCAGCGGCAGGCCGGTGACGCCGAGCTGCCGGGACCAGATGTCGTCGGCGATGGCGTCCAGTTCCGCGCGGGTGCGGCTTTCCGGCCGCAGTGCCTCGCTGCGGTCGCGGAACTCGGTCACCGCGGCGGCGGCCACGGCGCGCACGTCCTCCGCGGACGGCAGGCCCCGCACCCGCTCCCAGCCGCCGCGCGGCGGGAGCAGTCCTGCCCAGGCCGGCCCGGTGACGGCCGCGGGCACGGCGACCGTGCCCGTCACCTCGTCGATGCCGTCGAGCAGCTGCCCGGCGGAGACGGTCGAGTCCAGGTCGCCGGCGGCCCCGTCCAGCTCGGCCGTGCGGACGGCCAGGACCCCGCCGCCGAACGGCGGCTGCCCGAACACGGCGAGCACCGTGCCCGAGGCGCGCAGCCGGACGACGGCGGCCTTGTCCCAGCGCAGCAGCCGGGCCAGGAAGGCGGCGAAACCGTCCGCCTCCCTGGCATCGGCGAGTCGCAGGGGCGCCGTCATGCGGCGACTGCCCCCTTGCCGGTGTCACCGGGCGAGCCCGCGCTGTCGTCGAAGTACCCCTCGAGGAAGGACCGCTCCTCCGCCGTGATCCGGCGCGGCCGGCCCTTGTCGAGGTCGTACGGCACCACGATCGTGGAGGCGCGTACGTAGACCGCCTCCGCGTCCTTGACCTCGTACGCGACGGTCAGTGAGGCGGCCCCCACCTTGGTCACCCACGTCTCCACCGTCACCGGCTCGTGCCGGTGCACCAGCGGGCGCAGGTAGTCGATCTCGTGGCGGGCGACGACCGACCCGCCCGTGAACGACTCGCTGCCCTCCCCGGGCGCCAGCCGGAACATGAAGTCGATCCGGGCCTCCTCCAGGTAGCGGAGGAAGACCACGTTGTTGACGTGCCCGAAGGCGTCCATGTCCGACCAGCGCAGCGGGCAGCGGTAGATGTGCCGGGCCATCTCCCGCTCAGCCCCGGGTGAGCTTCTTGTAGGTGGCGCGGTGCGGCCGGGCCGCGTCGGCGCCGAGCCGCTCGACCTTGTTCTTCTCGTACGACTCGAAGTTGCCCTCGAACCAGAACCACTTGGACTCGCCCTCGTAGGCGAGGATGTGGGTGGCCACCCGGTCCAGGAACCAGCGGTCGTGGGAGACGACCACGGCGCAGCCGGGGAAGTCCAGCAGCGCGTTCTCCAGCGAGGACAGGGTCTCGACGTCCAGGTCGTTGGTCGGCTCGTCGAGGAGCAGCAGGTTGCCGCCCTGCTTGAGGGTGAGCGCCAGGTTGAGGCGGTTGCGCTCACCGCCGGACAGGATGCCGGCCGGCTTCTGCTGGTCCGGGCCCTTGAAGCCGAAGGCGCTGACGTACGCGCGGGACGGCATCTCGACCTGGCCCACGTTGATGTAGTCCAGCTCGTCCGACACGACCGCCCAGAGGGTCTTCTTGGGGTCGATGTTGGCGCGGGTCTGGTCGACGTAGGAGATCTTGACCGTCTCGCCGACCTTGATCGTGCCGGCGTCCGGAGCCTCCAGGCCCTGGATCATCTTGAACAGCGTGGTCTTGCCGGCGCCGTTGGGGCCGATGATGCCCACGATGCCGTTGCGCGGCAGCGTGAAGGACAGGTCGTCGATGAGGACCTTGTCGCCGAACGCCTTGGAGAGGTTGTTGACCTCGACCACGATGCTGCCCAGACGCGGGCCCGGCGGGATCTGGATCTCCTCGAAGTCGAGCTTGCGCATCTTCTCGGCTTCGGCGGCCATCTCCTCGTACCGGGCGAGGCGGGCCTTGGACTTGGCCTGGCGGCCCTTGGCGTTGGAGCGGACCCACTCCAGCTCTTCCTTGAGCCGCTTGGCGCGCTTGGCGTCCTTCTGGCCCTCGACCTTGAGACGGGACTGCTTGGTCTCCAGGTACGTGGAGTAGTTGCCCTCGTACGGGTAGGCGCGGCCGCGGTCGAGCTCGAGGATCCACTCGGCGACGTTGTCCAGGAAGTACCGGTCGTGGGTGATCGCCACGACGGTGCCCGCGTACTTGGCCAGGTGCTGCTCCAGCCACTGCACGGACTCGGCGTCCAGGTGGTTGGTGGGCTCGTCGAGCAGCAGCAGGTCGGGGGCCTCCAGCAGCAGCTTGCAGAGCGCGACGCGGCGCTTCTCACCACCGGAGAGGTTGACCACCGGCCAGTCGCCGGGCGGGCAGCCGAGGGCGTCCATCGCCTGCTCCAGCTGGGCGTCCAGGTCCCAGGCGTTGGCGTGGTCCAGGTCCTCCTGCAGCTTGCCCATCTCGTCGAGCAGCGCGTCGGAGTAGTCGGTCGCCATCAGCTCGGCGATCTCGTTGAACCGGTCCAGCTTGGCCTTGACCGGGCCCACGCCGTCCTGGACGTTCTCCAGCACGGTCTTGGACTCGTCCAGCGGCGGCTCCTGCAGCAGGATGCCGACCGAGTAGCCGGGCGAGAGGAACGCGTCGCCGTTGGACGGCTGCTCCAGTCCCGCCATGATCTTGAGCACGGTGGACTTACCGGCACCGTTGGGCCCCACGACACCGATCTTCGCGCCGGGCAGGAAGCTCAGGGTGACGTCGTCCAGGATCACCTTGTCGCCGTGCGCCTTGCGCGTCTTGCGCATGGTGTAGATGAACTCAGCCAAGAGAAACCGTCCGGCGTTCGATGTGTGGGCAGATACACCCCATCTTGCCAGCCGTCCACCCCTGGGCGGAAACGAGTACCTGAGCGACGTCCCTCACGCTTCCGGCCGGCTCCGCGGGCGCGCCGGAACCGGAGGCGACTCGCACACGCATCGACGGCCACCGCACACGGGAGTCCCTCTGTCGGTACCGGCGTCTAAGGTGCCCGCACGATCGACACAGACTCTGATCAAGGGGACCGGACATGTTGCTGGAGAACAAGAGCGCAGTCGTCTACGGCGCGGGCGGTGCGGTCGGACGGACCGTGGCCCGGACCTTCGGCCGCGAGGGAGCACGGGTCTTCCTCACCGGTCGCAGGCTCGCCGGGCTGAAGGAGCTGGCCGAGGAAATCGAGTCCGCCGGCGGCCGGGCCGACGTCGCCCAGGTCGACGCGCTCGACCGGGAGGCGGTCGAGCGGCACGCTGCCGAGGTGGTCCGGACGACGGGCCGGCTCGACGTCTCCGTGAACGCGGTCAGCATCCGCGGTGATCTGCAGGGCACGCCACTGACCGGTATGTCCGTGGACGACTTCCTGACGCCGATCACGACCGCGGCCACCGCCAACTTCGTCACCGCGACGACCGCGGCCCGGTACATGGCCGAACAGGGCTCGGGCGTCATCGTGACCTTCTCCACGGCGGCAGCCCACCTCTCCGGCCGGGACCAGGGCTTCCACGCCACCGGGGGCTTCGGTGTCGCCTGCGGCGCCGTGGAGCTGCTGTCCCGGCACCTGGCCGGTGAGGTCGGACCGCGCGGCGTACGTGTCGTCTGCCTGCGCCCGGACGGCATCCCGGAGGCGTGGGTGTCCTGGGGCATGATCGACGACGCCGAGCCCGACCCCGCGGACAGCCCCACGGTGAAGGCCTACATGGAACGCGGCACCGCGCTGCGCCGGCTGCCGAAGCTGGCCGAAGTCGCGGAGACGGCCGCTTTCATGGCCTCCGACCGGGCGGGCGCCATCACGGGAACCGTGGTGAACCTCAGCTGCGGATCCGTCAGCGGCTGAGTCAGGCCCCGGTTCCGTGGTCGTCCCGCCGCGTGCCGGCAGAACCGCCGGCACTCGTGGGAGCTACCTGCCCTTGGGCCGCGGGGCACGCATGCCCGGGGCAGGCTCCTGTACGTCCTCGGGAACGAAGGTCTCGTCCTCCCCGAAGTCCGGGGCCTGGAAGGGGTTCGTCGTCGGAGACGGCGACGCTGCGGTGGTACCGCGGGGTTGCCCTTCCGGGGCGGAGAACAGCGACGTCACATCGATGAGAGGTTTCCCTTTCGTAAAACAGGACCCCCTGAAGGGCCCTGGCGTGCCGAGACCCGGCACAGCGGTCCTACAGCTTGGTCATCTTGCTGTACGGGCTCAAGATCCGCATTTGCGCCGAGCCGAAATCCACGATCACCGCGGTTCCCTCGTCGACGTCGACGACCCGACCGAGACCGTGAATGTCGTGCGTGACCTGGTCGCCCACCGCGAAGTGCTTGGGAGCGGGCGCGACCGGGGCCTTGAAGGGGCTGGTGGGCAAATGACGCTTCGGTGCAGCAGGCTTAGTCATTGCCCCCAGTATGCACCCACGAAATGCCCCAGTGGCTGACTCCCGGGGGCACGGATAGCTGATCGTTGTACTCGGCTCCACCAGGCGCCGGGCGCCGACCGACCGGCGGACGGGCGGGTCAGCCACGCGGGAGGCCGTACCACCCGTACCCTTCATGGTGTCTACGGCGTCACATAGCGGGCGCCAAACACTGGAGGCAATACCCCGTGCTGATTGCTCAGCGTCCCTCACTGACCGAAGAGGTCGTCGACGAGTTCCGTTCCCGGTTCGTGATCGAGCCGCTGGAGCCGGGCTTCGGCTACACCCTCGGCAACTCGCTCCGCCGTACCCTCCTGTCGTCGATCCCGGGTGCCGCCGTCACCTCGATCCGGGTCGACGGCGTCCTGCACGAGTTCACCACCGTGCCGGGTGTCAAGGAGGACGTCACCGACCTCATCCTCAACATCAAGCAGCTCGTCGTCTCCTCGGAGCACGACGAGCCCGTCGTGATGTACCTGCGCAAGCAGGGCCCCGGCGTCGTCACCGCCGCCGACATCGCGCCCCCGGCCGGAGTCGAGGTGCACAACCCCGACCTCGTCCTGGCCACCCTGAACGGCAAGGGCAAGCTGGAGGTGGAGCTGACCGTCGAGCGTGGTCGCGGCTACGTCTCGGCCGTCCAGAACAAGCAGCAGGGCCAGGAGATCGGCCGAATCCCGGTCGACTCCATCTACAGCCCGGTGCTCAAGGTCACCTACAAGGTCGAGGCGACCCGTGTCGAGCAGCGCACCGACTTCGACAAGCTGATCGTCGACGTCGAGACCAAGCAGGCCATGCGTCCCCGCGACGCGATGGCCTCGGCCGGCAAGACCCTGGTCGAGCTGTTCGGGCTCGCCCGCGAGCTGAACGTCGACGCCGAGGGCATCGACATGGGCCCGTCCCCCACGGACGCCGCGCTCGCCGCCGACATGGCGCTGCCGATCGAGGAGCTCGAGCTCACCGTCCGTTCCTACAACTGCCTCAAGCGCGAGGGCGTTCACTCGGTGGGTGAGCTGCTGGCGCGCTCCGAGGCCGACCTGCTCGACATCCGCAACTTCGGTGCGAAGTCGATCGACGAGGTCAAGGCGAAGCTGGCCGGCCTGGGCCTGGCCCTCAAGGACAGCCCGCCCGGATTCGACCCGACCGCCGCCGCCTTCGGCGCGGACGACGGCGCGGACGCCGGTTTCGTGGAGACCGAACAGTACTGAGCCCGTGCCACGTGGCGTTCCCCTCGGAGATCACTCCGGGGGGAACGTTGCGGCGCCGTGCCGGTCGCACTCGGCCTCGTCGCCCACGCGGACCGGCCCGCACCCCCGACCAGATGTCGAACGACGCCTGATCGTCGGCTCAGGCGGCGGCCGCCAAGCCGCTGTCCGCGGTCGGGGTGGACCCGCAGACCTGTTCCGGGCGTCCGTGCGTGCCGCGGAACGGCGAAAGGGGGCGGAGGTCTGTCGACCTCCGCCCCCTTCACTCAGGAGCGGCCAGTGGTGTCAGCTCACTCGGCGGACGGGGCCGCCTTCTTCTTGCGGAGGAAGAAGACCGCGCCGCCACCGAGGACGACCAGGGCGATCGCGATGCCGGCGATCACCGGGGTGGCGCTGCTCGAACCGGTCTCGGCGAGGTCGCCGCCGGTGGTGGAGCCGGTGTCACCGGTGCCCTCGGAGCCGCCGGCCGTGGCCGGGCTGGGCGAGGAGGACGGGGTGCCACCGCCGTTGCCGGCGGTCTCGCAGTCGAGGACGCCCTCGAAGGTCTTCTCGAAGCCCTCGGGGCCGGTGATGGTGACCTTGTAGTGCTGGTCCTCGGCCACCGGCACGGTGATGGTCTCGGACTTTCCGGCCTCGACCGTGTACTCCTTGTCGGCCAGCGTGAAGGTGAACGGCTTGTCACCCTCGTTGGCGGCCGTCACGTCCAGGCCGTTCTTGGCGCAGTTGACCTCGGCGGAGACCGCCGGGATCGGGCCCTTGGCGGCCCAGGTGCCGGTGGCCGTCGCGGAGACCGAACTGTCGCTGGAGCCGGCGAGGATCTGGACCTGCGTGGTGCTGTTGACGCCCGTGAACGCGCGGCCGACCGGGAGCTTGGTGTTCGCGGTGGCGGTCAGCGAGGTCGTGCCGTCGGGGGTGCCGGCCTCGACGTCGAAGTAGACCTCGTCGCCGTCCTTGGCGGAGGTGACCGCGGTGCCGTTCTTGTCGGTGACCTTGACGCCGGAGGGGTTGCTGGGCGCGGGGCTCACCTGGACGGTGGAGGCGTTGGTGTGGACGGTGATCGGACCGAGCAGGTCACCGGCCTTGCCGGAGACCGCCGGCGGGTCGAGGGTCAGCGACGCCGCGGGCTCCCGGAGGTCCTTGGCGTGGTCCTCCAGCCAGTCCGCGAGCTCCTCGGCGACCGGGTCGACCGCCGTCACGTCGGCCTTGTCGGAGAAGCGCCAGATGGCCACCTGGGTACCCGCGGCGGCGAGCTTGTCGGTGAGCGGGCCGGACAGGGCCGCGGTCTTCTGCAGCGCCGCGAGGTCGTTCACCTGCGGGTAGGAGTTCTGCAGGATCCAGTTGATCTTGCCGGCGTCCGCGTTGTCGTGGAGGCTCGACTCGTCCCAGGAGACCTCCTTGTAGGCGGCGTTGTCCTGGGTCGGGTTGTGCAGGTCGATGCAGTACGTCTGGATCGTGCCACCGCCCTCGACGGACATCTCGAAGAGTCCGGCGCTGACCGGGTCCTCCTTGCCGCCTTCATTGATGACGGCCTCGCCGAAGGTCTTCAGACCGCCGAGCGTCGCCGTCGCACCGGGCGCGGTGGGGGTCGCGTCGTCCGCGATGGCGGACCCGGCAACGGCTATGGAACCCGCGGCGAGGAGGCCTGAGGCCACCATCGCTACGGCAAGACGGGCAGCTCCCCGCCTCCGTACAGTGAACATGAATTTCCCCTCCGGGCGAGGCTGGTCGTGGGGGTACACCTCGCCGACAGCTGTGGATCCCCGCGGAAAGCCGGGGTTCCGCAGAATCCTAGGAACCAACCGCACCAAAGCCACCAGGATTCACGGCCGCCCGGGAATTCGAATCGCAATCGTTACCCGCGCGTAGGCATAGACGTGAAATTGTCGATAAATCATCGACGTTTTACCGCCGGGCGAATGCCCAGCTGTCCGGCTTATCCGGACAGGGCGGCCAGCGGATCGGCGAGTGGCTCCCCAGCGCCCGCGGCGGAATTCGGAACCATCAGTTCCGGGCGGCCCACGGACACCCGCCGGAACGCCGAGGTGCCGCGCGTCAGATCGTGGCCGCAGGCGATCGCGTCGACGTCGGCGGAGATCCAGCGCTGGCCGTCGCGCTCCTCCTCACGCACTCTCAGGCGCCCCTGGACGAGCAGCGGTTCGCCGACCCCGACCGATGCCACCACGTTCTCCCCCAACTGCCGCCAGGCCCACACCGTGTAGAAGCTGGTGTGCCCGTCGGACCAGCCGCCGCGCTCCCGGTCCCAGCGGCGCGCGGTCGTCGCCAGCCGGAACCTGGCGACCGGCACGCCCGTGGGCGTCTTCCGGAATTCCGGCCTGGTCGCGACATTCCCCACGACGGTGACCAGTGTCTCGTTCATTGCCGATGCTCCCCGTTGCCGTCGCCGGCCGGCGGCCCCTGCCGCCGGCCCCGCGATGGCTCCATGGTGCGCCCGCCGCGCCCTCCGTGGAGAAATGGGATTCAACCTGTGGATTACTGGCCTGTTGTGGACAACTCCGTCACCCGGAAGTGGTTTCCGGAGAGCACCCCGTACTGCTCCCGCACTTCCCGGTAGCGCAGCAATTCCGCCGCCAGCGGTTCCAGCACCCGCGCCCGCCCGCAGTCGGCCGCCGCGTCGGCCATCCGCCGCTCCGCGGCCTGGCCGTGCCGCCGGGCCGGGCCGCGGGCCGCGAACCGGCTCACCCGGGTGAGCAGCGGACCGCCCAGTGCGCCCACGGCCAGCAGCGCGGGCGGCAGCCACCACGGCAGCCGCAACGCGCCCGCCGCCGTCACGATCCCCGACGCCAGCGCCACCGTCGTGAGCAGCGCCAGCAGCCACTGCGCCGTACCGACCACCGTCCACCACCGGGGGCGCAGCGGCTCGTCCGGCGCCACCCGCTCCACCGTCGCGTCCAGCGCCTCCGGGAGCGTACGGCCACCGCGGCGCGCGGCTTCCCCTACCGCCTGCGCCCAGGGAGCGGGCAACCCCTCGACGGCCTCCGCCGCGACCGCGCGCACCGCCTCGTCGACCGACGCGCGGGACGCCGACAACGCCGGACGGCGGCCGTCGAGGGTGCCATCGCGCAGACCGGCGCCGCGTCCGCGGCGCAGCCGCCGCCACGGGGTGCCGCACGCCTCCTCGGCGGCCCTGGCCCAGGTGCGCTCCGCCACCCGGCCCGCCGCCGCGGCGCCCACGGCGTGGGCGAGGCTCGCCGTGAAGTCCTCGCGGGACCGGTCGGTGAGCCCCGTCATCCCCTCGGCGACGTACAGCGGCCGCAGCCGCTCGGCGAGCCCGTCCACGTCCGCGGACAGCCGCCGGCTCGCAGCCGCGCGCTCCGCCACCACCTGGCCGATGGCCGCCCGCAGCTCCGGCACGCCGTCACCGTTCAGCGCCGAGGTGGCCAGCACCATGGCGCCGTCCTCGCCGTGCTCGCCGACGGCGAGCCCGTCGTCGTCGAGCAGCCGCCGCAGGTCGTCCAGGACCTGCTCGACGGCCTCCTCCGGGAGCCGGTCGATCTGGTTGAGGACGACGACGGTCACGTCGGCGTGCCCGGCCAGCGGCCGCAGGTAGCGCTCGTGCAGCGCCGCGTCCGCGTACTTCTCCGGGTCGAGCACCCAGACGATCACGTCGACGAGCTTCAGCACCCGGTCCACCTGGTCGCGGTGGGCGGTCGCCGCCGAGTCGTGGTCCGGCAGGTCGAGCAGGACCAGGCCGGCGGGCCCGTCGTCCGTCCGCTCCGCCACCGCGTCCAGGGCGCTGTGCCGGGCGAACCGCGCCTTGGGTCCGATGCCGAGCCGGTCCAGCAGCCCGGAGGCGCCCCGGGGGTCCCAGGCACAGGCGACCGGCGCCGAGGTGGTGGGCCGGCGGACGCCGATCCGCGACAGTTCCAGGCCGGTCAGCGCGTTGAACAGGGACGACTTCCCGCTGCCCGTCGCCCCCGCCAGCGCCACCACCGTGTGGTCCGCGGAGAGCCGGCGCCGGTCGCCGACCCTTTCCAGCAGTTCCCCGGCCCCGTCGAGCGCCTCGTGGCTCACGCGGGTGCGCGACAGCCCGAGCAGTTCCGACAGGGCGTCCACCCGCTCTGTGAGCACCTGATCACCTCTCCTGGAGTCCGTACGACTTCTGCACGACCGAAAGCTCCGCGATCAGCGACGCCTGCTGGGCCGCCGTCACATCCAGCGCGTCCACCGGGAGCACCCGCAGTTCCCGCTCCGCGTCGAGCACGTCGCCGACGAGCCGGTCCAGCTCCTCGCGCGCCCGGTCGCCCGCCCGCAGCGCCGCCTGCGCGCCGACCAGGGAGGCAAGCCGCTCGCCGGCGACCGTGCCCTTGCGGCCGCCGAGCACGGCGACCGCGATCAGTGCCGCCGCGTGCTGCGGGTCGACGCCCTCCGCGCTGCCGCGCACCGACTGGTGCGCGAGGCGGTTCACCGTGAACCCCCAGGTGTCGACAGCGTCCTCGATCCGCTCGGCGGCGTCGTCGGCGGCCGCCTCCGGGTCGGCGTCCTCCGTCAGGACGGCGCCCGCGCGGTCGCCGCGCCAGGCGTCGAGGGTCCGCTCGTCCGCCGTCGCGACCTCGGTGCGCAGCTGGACCGCCAGGCTCTCGGCGAGGGCGCACAGCAGGGCCGCAGGACCGCAGTCGGGGTAGCCGCGCCAGCTGGCCAGGGCGTCCCCGGTGAGCAGCGCCCCGGCGCCGACGGCCTCCTGCACGCGCGACTCGGCCTCGTCGTAGGCCTTGTCCACGTGGCGGGTCAGACGTACCGCGGCGGCGTGCTGCGCGGCCGAGGCGCCGGCCAGCTCCGGGAGCCGGTTGCCGAGCGAGCCGAGCACCCCGGACACGGTGCGCTGTGCCGCCTGGTGCCGCGCGGCCGGGTCCTCGGCGCAGTGCGCGAGCCAGCTGCCGAGCGCCGCCACCGCGGTGTGCGGCAGCAGCCCGCCGGCCCCCGCGGACTCGGGCAGTTCCGGGACGGTGAACCGCGGTACGTCCCCGAGCCCGGCCCGGGTCAGCAACGCCGCGTAGTGCTGCGAGACGTCCTCGGCGATCTGGTGCGGCACCCGGTCCAGGACGGTGGCCAGGGTGACGTCGTACTCCTTGGCCGTGCGCAGCAGGTGCCACGGCACGGCGTCGGCGTAGCGCGACGCGGTGGTCACCAGGATCCAGATGTCGGCCGCGCAGAGCAGTTCTGCGGCGAGCTCGCGGTTGCGGGAGACGAGGGAGTCGATGTCGGGCGCGTCCAGCAGGGCGAGTCCGCGCGGCAGCGTGTCGTCGGTCTCCAGGCGCAGCCACAGCCTGGTCTCCTCCGCCTCGCGTTCCTCGTCGTTCCCGTCCGGCCTCTCCTCCCCGTCGGCGTCGGCCGCGGTCCTGGGGCGCGGTGCCCAGGCGCGGGCCAGGCCCGGCAGCACCCGCGGATCGGCGAACCACGCGCGGTCCTGGGGGTGGCACACCAGCACCGGTGTGCGCGTCGTGGGGCGCAGCACGCCCGCGTCACTCACCCGCCGCCCGATCAGCGAGTTCACGAGCGTGGACTTCCCCGCTCCCGTCGAACCGCCCACCACGGCCAGCAGCGGCGCTTCGGGCGCCTTCAGCCGGGGCACCAGATAGTCGTCGAGCTGCGCCAGCAACTCTTGACGTGTGCGGCGGGCCCGCTCGGCTCCGGGAAGGGGGAGGGGAAAGCGCGCGTCCGCGACGCGGTCGCGCAGCGCCGACAGCGCGTCGAGGAGTTCGGGCCGTACATCCAAGATCGCCACAGTGGCAGAATGCCCCATTTTGATGGGTTTTTGAAGCGTATTCCGCCTAGTTCACGTCTTTCGGCCCGCAAGAAGACCGGAACGGGACCGAAGGGCCGGAAGAGACACCGGCATAACGAGTGCACAACAGCCGTCGACTGAGGCGCCAAAACTGGTGCGACATTCGCACCTGCCTGCGATTATCAGACCGCTTCACCGAACCTACACAACGTGACATGAAGGCGAAGCAACCGGCCGCACATCAGCCGCGCCCTATCCTTGTCCCCGGCAAGGTCACGGAACCGTCGACACAAGGGGCGGGTTCGGTCGCGGCCAACGTCCGGCCCCCGTAGCTCAGTGGATAGAGCAGGCGCCTTCTAAGCGCTTGGCCGCAGGTTCGAGTCCTGCCGGGGGCACCCACTGCGCCCCTCCATATGGAGGGGCTTTTTGCTGCTCAGAGCCTCGCCACGCGGAGCGCAGCAGCGCCTGACCACCCGCGGATGATCACGGGAACCCTCCGGCGGCGTCCGGCTGTCACCGGGTTCGCGCGGGTGGCTCTGTCGAATACGTGTCGAAGTTCCGGGGACCGGTTCAGCGATCTTCGTCCGGCTCGGGGAGGTCTCCCCCGGCCTCGATCCGCCTCTGGTGATCCCGTAGCCGACCGGAGATACAACGCGCGTAGGTGGCAAGCAAGACGGGGACGCTGTTGCCCGCCCACTCGGCGACCTGCGCCGGCGGAACAACCGCGTCGAGCCACGAGGTCAGGCAGGTGTGCCGCAGGTCATAGACGCGCTTGCCGAGCGGCGAGTCGAACTCTGCCGGCGCGAGCACCTGCTGCTGAGCGGTGCGCCAGGCGCGGCGAGAAACCGACCCCACGAGGGTGTCCCCGTGCTATCCCGGGGAGCAGATCCCCGGGCTTTCCCTACTTCATCAAGGCGCTCCCGCCGCGCAGAGCGCGGCGGAGCGCGGCCCGGCGCCGGCCGCCGGACGGAGAGGGCGGACTGAGGAGAAACCCGCTGTGGCCGGGACGGTCGGCTCCGCGGCTATGGGTGACCGGGGCTGGAAAAAGTCCTGCCGCGGCTGGCTTGGCTGGGTCGTCGAGGACTTACCCCCCGGCGAATGAGCGCAAGGGAGTCGTGCAGTGGGTCCCGCAGAAGGGTGTGCGGACGCGGGCGTCGTCATGTGCGTCGGATGACCAACACGGCCACGTCGTCGAGGTGGTCCACCGCGGCCGCGGCATCGAGGATTCGGTCGGCGGTCTCCTCAGCGCTGAGTCCGTCGTGGACGGCTTGCCCGGCCAGTGCTCCGGCTCGTTCCAGCCCGGCTTCCAGCGTCAGGCCCGGTCCTTCGACCACGCCGTCGGTGACCATGACCAGCGCGCTGTCCTCGTCCAGGGTGAAGGTCTCCTCTGGGTAGTCCGTGCCAGGCACGACGCCCAGGACCGGTCCGCCCGGCAGCTCACGGACATCGTGGCTGCCGTCCCTGTGTGCGCACAGCACCGGCACATGGCCGGCGCTGGTGCCGGTGACCCGTCCATCGCGCGAGTTGAGACGCAACATGGTGCAGCTGGCGAATCGTGCGGGGGCCATCGTGACGAGCAGCTCGTTGGTGCGGGTCAGCACGGTTCCGGGAGCCGGTTCCAGGGCGGCGATCGCGCGCATGGACAAGCGGACCTGTCCCATGAAGGCGGCGGCGTCCACGTCGTGCCCCTGGACGTCGCCGATCTCCAGTGCGATCGCGCCGTCGGGCATCACGAAGACGTCGTACCAGTCTCCGCCGATGTCCAGCCCGTCCCGGCTGGGCCGGTAGCGGGCGGCGACCTCCAGACCCGGGAGGTGCTCGGGCAGCGTGGGGAGCATGGTCTGCTGCAACGCCGTGGCCAGCTCGACGCGTGCCTGCTGCAACCTGATCCGCTTGAGCGCCTGGCCTGCCAGATCGGCCAGCGTGCCCACGAGGGTCCGCTCGTTCAGGGACGACAGGTATCCGCGGTGGTAGAGCATCGCCCACGCCCCGAGTGGCTGATAGCCGGGCTCACTGAGGGGGGTGATCGAGATGGCGTAGTCGGAGCCGAGCTGGAGCAACCGCAGAAGTGGGGCGTGCGGCCAGCGGCGGATGAAGTCCTCCCGGTCGGTGATGAACTGCGGCTTGCCGGTGCGGATCGCCTCGGACAGCGGGGTCGCCTCGTCCAGCCGCAGGCCGTGCAGGGCCTCGACCTCGCGCTTTCCTATCCTGGCATCGGTGGAGATGCGCAGGCGGTTGTCGTCAACGAGTGCGAGCACTGCGCCACTGGCGCCGAAGGCCGCGGCGAGCCGGGTCAGGACGACCTGCTGCAGCTCCTGTTCCGTGGCCGCGGTGATCAAGGCGGAGGAGAAGTCGGCGGTGTCCTTGGCACGCTGTCGCTCGGCAGTCAGCGCTGCCAGCGCCTTCTGCTTTCGCTTCTCGTGCTTGGTGTCGTCGCGGACCACCACGAAGATCCGTTCGGGGCCGTCAAAGCCCAGCTGGAGCCGACGGACTTGAACGGCCAGTCGGTGCCAGCCGTCGTGTGGCGTGTGGTATCGCAGCCTCACCCAGGGGGACTGCTGGATGGAGGCCGAGCGCAGGAGTTGCCGGAAGGCCTGCCTGTCGTCGGGGTGCACTGCCGAGATCACTCTGGAAATCGGCGCCGTTGGGTCCGGGACGAGCGCGACCAGCGTGGGTAGGCCACCGAGCCACTCCAGCTGGTCCCCCTGGGGTGAGTACATCCACAGGCCGAGGCCGGCGGCCGCGGTGGCCAGCCGGAAGGGGATCAGCAGGCTGGCCAGGTCGTTTCGCGCATCCAGGGCGTGCACCCATATCAGCTGCTTGTCGCCAGCGGGATCCTTCACTTGTCGCGCCTCAAGCAAACAGGCAATGGGTACCCCGCTTTTCCCGGGAAACTCCAGCTCCCGCATCGCGACCGCATCCGCCCTGGCGGCGTGGGCCACCAGACCCTCGGCCGACATCCGCTGGCTTGAAGGCCACAGACCCCCGAAGTCACGTCCCACACACTGTTCCGCCGGCCTGCCCAGCGCCGTGGCCATCGCGGCGTTGAGGCCGCGCACGGCACCGTCCAACGTCAAAAGAGCCGACGGGCAAGCCCTTTGAAGAAGTTCGTCCGAGGCGTCCATCTGTGGCTCCCTGGCACATAACAAAGCAGCCTCTTTGGCTATAGTCGCGCATCTTTTCGTCCGGCCTCGACGCCAGGGGGTGTCTGACCGGCTGCGTCGAGTGACGACGGCAGGAGTGCGAGCGTGGCGTGCCACATTCGTGACAGGGCCGGCGGGCCCCACGGGAATCCGCGTGCGCAAGGACATGGGCCGCCGGACTCCGCTCAGGGCGAGGTGTCCCGGGTCAGGAGGGATAACGGCCCCACCTCGCCCCTGAAGCGGGTCACAAGGTGTTGCCGGCGTGCGTCGGCGACTCCAGGGGCCCGGCCTGCTCCCCTGCCGTTGGAGTTGCCCATCAGTGCATAGGGCGTGAGGCTGACATCAACGGCCGCGAGCAGTCATGAAATGGAGAGGCCGCAGCGCCGGACGGACAACGTCGTCATCCCGTCGTACGGTCGACCGCGTCCAGGACGTCGGCCCACGGGAGAGAGCGGCCGTCGGGCGCCTCGCCCGGTTCGGGGAGGGGCCGGGCGTCCGGGTCGTGGAGGAGGTGGACGCCGGCCGCGCGGAGGGTGGCGAGGTGGCGGGGCCAGGCCGGGTGGCGGGCGTGGGCCGCGTTGACGGCAGGGACGGCGACCAGCGGCACGTGCGGGGTGCCGAGGACCTCCGCGAGCAGGGTGAGGGCCTGGTTGTCGGCGATGCCGAGGGCGAGTTTGGCCAGGGTGTTGGCGGTGGCCGGGGCCAGCACGCAGCAGTCGGCGGCCGGATGGGGCCGCGGCTCGCCGGGGAGCCGCGACCGGTCGCGCACAGGGAGGCCGGTCACGTCGCGCAGCCGCCCGGTCTCGCCCTGTTCCCCGAGCCAGCGTGCGGCGGTCGGGGTGAGCGTGACGGCGACGCGCCAGCCGCGGGCGAGCGCGGGCAGGACGAGGCCCTCGCGCAGGGTCTCGACGCCGTCGGCGGCCGAGCCGACGACGGCGAGGACCCCGCGGGCCGGCCGCACCTGGGGTGGGGAGGTGTGAGGAGGCATGGACACCCCTTACCCGAACCGGCCCTCCACGTAGTCGGCCGTCCGCGGATCGGTCGGGCTGCCGAACATGGCGGGGGTGGGGCCGTGCTCCACGATCCCGCCGGGGGTGCCCTGTTCGGCGAGGAAGAAGGCGCACTGGTCCGAAACGCGGGCGGCCTGCTGCATGTTGTGGGTGACGATCACGATCGTGACCTCGTGGGCGAGTTCGCGGATCGTCTCCTCGATGCGCCGGGTCGAGGTGGGGTCCAGGGCCGAGCAGGGCTCGTCCATGAGCAGCACCTTGGGCCGGACGGCCAGCGAGCGGGCGATGCACAGGCGTTGCTGCTGGCCGCCGGAGAGGGCGCCGCCGGGCTGGCGCAGCCGGGCCCGGACCTCCTTCCAGAGGCCGGCCTTGGTCAGGCACTCCTCGACGAGTGCGTCCTTCGCGGCATCGCGGACCCGCTGCCCGGTGAGCTTCAGGCCCGCGGTGACGTTGTCGTAGATCGACATCGCCGGGAAGGGGTTGGGCTTCTGGAAGACCATGCCGATGCGGCGCCGGGCCTCGGTGAGGCGGCGCCCGCGGGCGTAGATGTCCTCGCCGTCCAGCAGGACTTCGCCCGCCAGGGAGGCGGACGGCACGAGTTCGTGCATGCGGTTGAGGGTCCGCAGGAAAGTGGACTTGCCGCAGCCCGAGGGGCCGATGAGGGCGGTGACCTGCCCGGCGGGCATGGTCAGGGAGACCCGTTCGAGGACCTTGTGGTCGCCGAACCAGCACGAGATGCGGCGGGCCTCCAGGGTGGCGCCGGGGCGGGCGTCCTGCGTGATCGGCGGGAGCGGAATGGTGGTCTCGGTCACGAACGGGTCCTCACATCAGGTTGGGCAGGAGCAGGGCCGCGTGGTCCGCGACGAGGAGGCCGAGCAGGCCGAGCACGGGGACGCCGACGACCCAGGCGTGCCGCCGTCCCCAGCGGGCGTGCGCCCAGGCGAGGCCGGCGGCGGCGAGGAGCAGGCCCTGGCCCCACAGGACGACGGGCAGCCAGGCGGTTTCCTGGACGGCCATGGCGGTCTCGTCCGCCGGCAGCGCGCCGGGCGCGACGGCGGGGGCGGAGGCGGGCTGGACGTCGGACATCAGGTCGGCGTCCACCCGCAGGATGCCGCGCGGCATGAAGGCGGTGCCCTCGGCGGTGATCAGCGTCAGGCGGCCCTTGCCGGCCGCGGGCGGCGCGGGCTGGGGGTCACCGGCGCGGCGGACCGCGACGACGCGGTAGCGGTGCACGCCCTGGCCGGTGGTCACTGTGAGCTGCTCGCCCGGGTGGAGGCCGCCGAGGTGCCGGAAGGGGCCTCCGTAGGTGGCCTGGCGCCCCATGATGACGCTGATGCCGGCCTGGCCGGGCAGCGGCGTGTCGCGGCGGTGGCCCGGGCCGCGGGTCAGGACCTCCGAGGTGGTGCCCTCGCCGACGACCTCGCGCAGTCCTAGCCCGGGGACGGAGAGGACCGCCACCGGGGTGCCGGAGGTCAGCGGCTTGAGGCCGTCGCCCGAGCCGCCCACGGGTGCCACCCCGTTGGCGAGGTCATTGCGCAGGGCGGCGTAGTCGACCTGCTGGTCGCGGGCGTGGCGGACCTGGCCGAGCGGGCCCACGTCCACGACGAAGCCGAGGAGCAGGGCCGCCAGGATGCTCAGGGCCGCCCCGGCGACCCGCAGGCCGGGGCCGGCCGGACGCGTGGTGCGCGTCCGGCCCGCCGCCGGCCCCGGCGGGGTGAGGTCCGCCGGCCCGTTCCCCGAGGGGGCGGGCCGGTCGTGGGCGGGAGCCACGCGGACCGGGGTGCCGACCGGGGTCATCCCACCCTCACCGACTTGGAGGTGGCGCTGCCGTTGGTGTAGCCCGACCGCTTCGCGGTGATCTTGAGCGCGACGCGGTGCCCGCGGTCGGCCTTGGTCAGCACGTACGTGGAGCGCGTGGCGCCGCGGATCGCCTTGCCGTCGCGCCGCCACTCGTAGCTGTAGGACGTGGCCGAGGGCCTCCAGCTGCCGGCCTTGGCGGTGAGCCGCTTGCCTGTCCTGGCGGTGCCGCTGATCGTCGGCAGCTTGGTGTTCTTCAGGGCCGGGCCGACGCCCACGGTCACCGCGGGGCTCGTCGCCGCGGTGCTGCCGGTGGTGTTCTTCGCGGTCACCCGGCAGGCGACCTTGTGCTTGTAGTCGGCGGAGGTCAGGCCCCAGGTCTTCGCGGTCGCGCCGCTGACGACCTTGTTGTCGCGCAGCCAGGCGTACGCGTACGAGCTCGCCCCGCCGAACGTGGCGGAGCAGGTCACCGTCGAGGCGACCTTGACGGTGCCGGTCACCTTCGGGGCCGTGACGACGACCGGGGGCTTGACCTTGACGGTGTACGGGAGCGCCGCGGAGGCCGACGGCTTGTACGCCGCCGCGTCGGCCGGGGTGAACGCCGCGCTCAGCGCGTGAGTGCCGACGCCCAGGGCGGTGGTGGTCAGCGAGGCCGCGCCGTTCGACACCGTGACCGGGGAGCCGATCTGGGTCGCGCCGTCCAGGAAGCGGACCGAGCCCGCGGCCGTGGCGGGGGCCACCGTCGCGGTGAGCTTCACCGCGGTGCCCTGGACCACCGGGCTCGCCGGACCGGCGGCGAGGGTGGTCGCGGTGGCCATCTGGGTGGGGGGCGGGGTGCTCTGGTACGCGGTGTTGGAGGTGAACCAGATGGCGGAGGTGAAGTCGCCGAAGGTGTCCGCCCCGAAGGCCTTGCGGCAGGTCAGGGTGAAGTCGTAGCGGCCCTTCAGCTCGGTGAAGCCCGCGTCCTTCGCGTAGTCGCGCATCGTCTGCATCAGCGGCACGGTGAACCCGCCGCCGGGCACCGCCGGGTAGATGGCGATCTCCGAGTTGCCCACCACGTTCTGGCCCTCGGCCGGGAAGCCGGCGCCCTTCACCTTGACGATGAGATTGGTCGCCTCCTCGGGGCAGGGCCCCGACGTGGTGAGCGAGATCCCCGAGACGTCCGTGCCGATGGCCGGGGCGACCTCCATGGAGCCGATGACCTCGGCCCTGGCGGTTCCGGCGGCGGCGACGGCGATGCCGCCCGCGGCGATCGCCGAGGCGAGCACCAGCGACAGTCGCCGGCGTACGGTGGTGATCTTCATGGTCGTCTCCCGCCGTCTCAGTCGTTCGAGGAGTCGCTGAAGGACAGCAGACCGCGGCGGCGCGCCTGCCGGACGGCGATGGTGCCGGCCGCGACCAGGGCGGCCGCGACGGCGGCGAGCCATCCCGCGTCGGCGCCGGTGGCCGCCAGCGAGTCGCCGTCACCGCCCGAGGCGCCGCCGTCGACCTCGGTGGAGATGTCCTGCGAGTCGCCGCCCGTGGTGTCGTCACCCGTGTCACCGCCGGTGTCACCACTGGTGTCACCGCCGGTGGTGTCCGTGGGCTCGCCGGTGTCCGTCGGCTCGCCGGTGTCGGTCGGCTCTCCGGTGTCCGTCGGGGTCGTCGTCGGAGTGGGGGTGCCGCTCGGCGTGGTGGTGTTCGTCGGGGTGGTGCTCGGCGTCGGCGTCGGGGTGCCGCCCGCCGGGTCGGTGTCCTGGTAGGTGGTGTTGGTGGTGAACCAGACCGAGCCCTTGAAGTCGCCGTACGTGGTGTCCAAGAACGCCCCGCGGCAGATGACCGTGAACTCGTAGCGGCCCTTGAGCTCGTCGAAGCCCGCGTCCTTCGCGTAGTCGCGCATCGTCTGCGTCAGCGGAACGCGGAAGCCGCCCTCCTCCGTCGCGGGGTATATGCTGCCCGGCGCGTTGCTGACCACGTTCGCGCCCTGCTCAGGGAAGCCCGAGCCGGTCACCTTGACCATGACGTAGGTCCCCTCCGCCGGGCAGGTGCCCGAGGTGGAGAGCTCTATTCCGCCGGTGTCCGAGCCGGTGCCCGGGGTCACCTTCAGCGTGCCGATGGTCTCCGCGTGCGCGGAGGTCGCGGCCATGATGCCCACCGCCCCGCCGGCCAGGACGAGCGAGCCGAGTGCGGCCGCGGTCGAGCGGTGCAGGCGTGTGAAGGACACTGTCTTTCTCCTCTTGTCTTGCTTGTGGATGGACGGGGTGACGGGTGCTCAGCCGGATGTGCCCGCTCGCGCGGCACGTCCCCTGCGCCCCCGCACCCACTGGGCGGTTCCCGCCAGGAGCACCAGGAAGGCGACCGCGAAGCCGCCGAGCGACCAGGCGACGAGGGAGCCGTGCCCGCCCCCGGCCGGGTCGGCCGAGGCGGCGTTCACGACCCCGGTGACTCCGCCCTGCGCGGGCGCGCCGGAGGCGTACGGGGAGCCGGAGGGCGGGGAACCCGGACCGCCGGCGGGGGCGGACGGGCCGGACCCGTCAGGAGTGGACGACTGCCCCTGCCCTGCCGTGCCGCCCGGCTGCGCGGAGGATCCCGCCGCGGGCTTCTCGGGGGTGGCCCGGGTGCCGTCCGTGTAGGAGGTCTTGGAGGTGAAGCGGAGCGAACCGCTGAAGTCCCGCAGGCTCTTGAGGCCGAAGGGGGCCTCCAGGCAGCTGACGGTGAAGGCGTAGGTGCCGCGCAGGGTGCTGAAGCCCGCGTCGAGGGCGTAGTCCTGCATCGTGTAGGTCAGCGGGACCACCAGTCCGCCGCCGGGTGCCGCCGGGTAGGTGCCGATCTCGGAGTTGCCGACGACGATCTTGCCGTCACGGGGGAATCCGGCGCCCTTGACCCGGGCGATGACGTTCCGCGTCCCGTCGGGGCAGGGCCCGGCGGCGGTCAGGGTGATGGGCTCGACGGCGCTGCCGTGCTGCGGCGCGACCGTGAGGCCGCCCGGTGCCGCGGCGTGGGCCGCGGGCGCGGCCGCCCACAGCGAGAGGGCGGCCGCCACCATGGCGACGGGAGCCGACGCGCGCGAGGCGGGGGCCGGCTTCTTCGGCGCGGTCCCGGCGGTGCGGGCTGCGTCCGGGCGCGGTCCGCGGCGGCGGCGCCTGCGGCGGACCCACCACGCGACGGCCACCGCGGCGACGGCCGCCAGGACGGCGAACAGGGACCAGGGCACGGCCCAAAAGCCCTGGGAGCGGGTCAGGCTCGGCAGGTCGGGGATCGCGACGTCACCGCGCACGGAGACCGCGTCGACCGAGACGGTGGTGGTGTCCCGCACCGTCGGCAGGACGCCGGTGGCCGTGACGCTGATCCTCAGCGCGTTGCCCGGGAGGATCTCGGCGAGGTCGCGCGAGCCCTTCACCGTGGCGATGCCCCCGAACGCGTCGCGGACGCGGACCGTCTGCTCGGCGGCCAGCCGGACGTTGCCGGTGTTGCGCACGGTGTACGACACCGTCGCGGTGCCGGTCCCGAAGGGGTTGGCCGTGCCGTGGTAGTCGGTGTGCAGGTCCTCGACGGCGAGCAGCGGCCTGAGTTGGCCGGCCACCCGCAGGTACATCCGGGCGCCGACGCGCTGGTCGACCTGGACCCGGTCGCCCTTGGCGCCGGTGCGCACCGCGGACAGCGACGCGACGATGCCGGCGGGGTGGTCGCCGGGGGTGACCGTGCGCGGCACGGTCAGCGTGAAGGGCACGATGACGCGGGAACGGGCGGCCACGGTCACCCGGGACCTGCCGAGCTTGATCCAGGTGCCGGCGTCGCTGGACCTGGCGGCCCGGGCGAGCAGGTCGAAGCCGCCCTCGGCGGAGTTGATGGCGTCGGCGGCGTAGACGCTCAGCGTCAGGGGCTTGGCGCTGTAGTTCCAGATGGCGATGTGGTCCCGGATGACGGCACCCGGGGTCACGCCGTAGGAGTAGTTGGGCCGGCCGTCGGGCTTGTCGGCCGTGGACGGCTGGACGCCGAAGGTGGTGCGCCCGTTCGGGCCCGCGCCGGGTCGTGCGGCGGCCGCGTGCGAGGCGGCGGCCTGCGGGGCGGCGGCGGCCGACGCCGTTTCGGCGGCCGGGAGTACGGCGAGGACGCAGGCGGCCAGGACGGCGGCGATACGGCGGGCTGATCGTGTGATCATGTCAGGTCGTCCGATCGGGCGCGGGTGGGACGGGGTGGCGCGGGACGTGCTTGCCGGGTCGTGCGGAGCGGGCCGGACCCGTGCGGCCGGGACGGGCATCGCTGCCCGTCCCGGCCCTGGCCGGACCCGGGGGCGTCACCGCCCCCGGGCCGTCCGCCGGCTCAGATCGCCGTGAGGGTGAGGGTCGCGGTGTAGGTGCCGGCCACGGTCGAGGTCGGCACGTTCAGGGCGAGGCCCGCACCCAGGTGCGCGGTACCGAGGCCGGTACCGGTGGCGAGGGAGCGGGAGGACTTCAGACCGCCCTGACCGGCGTCGCCGGGGGCGACACCCTGCGCCGCGGAGACCGCGGAGCCGGCGGTGACGGTCTGCGCCGGGGCGTGGTCGACCACGTTCGGCGTCCAGCCCAGGTTCTGGCCGTTGATGGCGTGCGTGCCGCCGTCGGAGAAGTCGGTCACCTGGCCGCTGACGCTCCAGCCGGGGTTGCCGGCGCGGGCGTCGGTCAGGGTGACGGTGTTGATGTCGCCCGCGGTGGTCAGCAGGTCGCCGTCGGCGTTCAGCACCGGCGACGGCAGCGTGACGTGCGGGTTGTCGACGCTGATGACCAGGGCGCCGGACTCGACGGTCGTGGTGATGTCCTGCGAGGCGGAGACGCCGGCGAAGTCACCGATCAGGTACGGGACCGCGCCGGAGTCGGAACCGGTGTAGGCCGCGCTGTTCGCCGGGACGAAGGTCGCGGAGAAGCTGTGCTCGCCCTTCGCCAGGCTGCTGCTGGTGTAGGAGGCCTGGCCGCCCGAGACGGGGACGGTGGCCAGCGTGGTGGTGTCGCCGCCCACGGTGTCCTGGAACTTCACGGAACCGGCCGCGGCGGCGGGGGTGACCGTGGCGTTCATGGTGACCGGGCTGAACTGCGGCGTGGTGTCGGACGGCGAGATGGCCAGCGAGGTCGTCGTCGCGGTCGCCTGCGGCGCGTTCACCTTGTACGCCACCGCGGTGGAGGCGGACGGGTTGTATGCGGCGCCGGTCGGGGTGAACTCGGCGGTCAGGTCGTGGTCGCCCGCGGCGAGCGCGTTCGTGGTGAGGACCGCGGTGCCGGCGGAGACGGAGACCGGGGAGCCGAGCGCGGTGCCGTTGTCCTTGAACTGCACCTTGCCCTCGGCGGCCGCCGGGGCCACGTTGGCGGTGAGCGTCACGGTCTCGCCCTCGGTGACCGGGCTGGCCGGGGAGACCGCGAGGGCGGTGGAGGTGTCGGTCTTCACGCTCGGGTCGGTGTTCTGGTACGTCTCGTTGGACGTGAACCAGATCGAGCCGGTGAAGTCGCCGAAGTTCGAGGAGCCGAAGGCCAGCCGGCAGGTGACCTTGAAGGAGTACTCGCCCTTCAGCTCGTTGAAGCCGGCGTCCTTGGCGTAGTCGCGCATGGTCTGCGTCAGCGGGACGATCATCCCGCCGTCACCGGAGATCGGGTAGATGTCCTTCGACGCGTTGCCGACGACGGTCTGGCCCTCGGCCGGGAAGCCCGAACCGGTCACGGACACGATGACGTTGGTCGCCTCGTCGGGACACGCGTCCGAGGTGGTCAGCGCGATGCCCGTGGTGTCGGTGCCGGTGGCCGGGTTGAAGGTGACGGTGCCGATCTCGGCGGCGTGCGCGGCCGGGGCCGCGATCAGGCCCGCCGCGCAGGCGGCGACCAGGCTCGCGAGACCGCCCGCCAGGGCCCGCGAGAGCTTGTTCTTGAACACTGTCGTGTTCTCCCTCTTCGGAGGTTGCGGAAGTGACGGAGACAGCAGGGCGTGGATCAGGGGGTCTGCTTGCTGGTGTCACCGCAGTTGGCGTTGGCGGCGAAGCCGTAGGTGTTGATCACGTCGGTCTTCTGGCAGATCAGCGAGTTGGAGCCGACGAAGACCGTGCTCCACGGCGCGGTGCCGACCTTGCTGGTCGGGATCACGTTGTAGACGTCGCGCTTCACACCGAAGCTGCTGTTCAGCACGGTCGGCGCCAGGCCGTCGATGGTGCCGAGGACCGCCTTGCCGCGCAGGTCCGCGATGGTCTGCGTGGACTGCGAGTTGTACTGGGCGATGGAGAACGGCACGATCGACTTGTCGTCGAGGATGCGGCCGTCGTGCTCCTGCACCGGGTTGCCGCCCTTGGCGTCCTTGATGCAGGGGTAGATGCCGTTCTTCACGTCGGTGTCCGAGATGCCGACGGTGGACTCCCAGAAGCTGCGCGTGCCGGAGCCCGCCTGCGGGAGGTAGGCGGTCATGGTGAAGTTGGGAGCGGTGCCCACGTAGTCCTTGTTGCAGGTGTAGATCTGCTTGAGGTCGTTCAGCGTGAGCTTGCGCGGGATCTGGCTGGAGCCGGTGATCGCGTAGGTCACGCCGTCCACGGCGAACGGGACGTAGGTGAGGTCCGGGTCGACGGCGCCCAGGCTGAGGCTGGAGGAACGGGCGAAGTCGAGGCAGTTGTCATTCGCCTGCAGGGAGGCGACCAGCGCGTTGCGGCCGGCACCCGAGCCGTTCGGGCGGTCGATGGTGCAGGTCGTGCCGCTCTTGGTGGTGATCTTCGCCGAACCGGTGGCGTCGTAGGAGCCGATCACCTTCTGGCCGCCGATCGTGATCGACTGGGCCATGCCGTTCATGACGTCCTGGGTGGTGTCGGAGCCCACACCGGACAGCTGGCGGAAGGCCGGGGCGCCGGAAGGGTCGGCGACGGCGACGCTGGCGCAGACGGTGCCGGTGAGCAGACCGGCGACGCCGACGGCGGCCACCGCGAACTTGCGTATGTTCACTTGCGTTTACCTCTCGGATAGGCTTGCGCCGGGTGGTGCCCGGCACGGTTGTTTCAGACAGTTCGTTGGCGCGGACCTGTCGTGGTCTCGGGTTCGGGCATCACCCCCTCGGCTCTCGGCCGGACGTTCCCTTGGCACGCCAGGTCTGCAGACCTGCCGCGAGCCGCGGCGCCACCCTCGGCAGGAGGGGGCCGCAGACGGCCGCGACGAGCCCGGCGACCAGGGCGATCAGGAGGACGTAGCGCACGGCGCCCAGCACCCACTCGGGCGTGCGGGACAGCGGGACGTCGGCCGCGACGGGGACCGGCGGCGCCGTGGGGACCTGGGTGCTCGTCGAGGGCGAGGAGGAAGGCGTCGGGGAAGGCGGGGTGTCGACGGTCTGACCGCCGCCACCGCCGCCCGTGCCGCCGGAGGTGTTCTCGCTCTCCTCCTCGGGCGCGGAGGGGCCCGACCGGGACACGATGGCGTCGGCGGCCGACTCGGTCTGCTTGCGCAGCGACGCCGGCAGCGGGGCGTACCCGTCGGGGAGGGTGCCGGCGGTCACTCCGGGCACCTGGCCCTTCCCGGCGGCGTACCGCAGCAGCGCGGCGTAGTCGCGGCCCTCCTGCTTGGACAGCTTCTCCGGGATGGTGGCGGCGTAGGTGAGGAGCGTGAGCGGGTAGGCGTCCTTGGCCCGGGCCTTGGGGTCGCCCACCAGGACCCCGCTGACCGGGCCGGGCTTCATCGCCTTCTGCGCAGCGAGCATGGCCGCGTCGGTGGGTGCCACGAACGCGCCGGAGGCGTTCTGCAGGTTGGCCGTCACCAGTCCGTAACGCCGGGCGGTCGCGGTGTCGGTCACCGCGAGGATGGCCCGCCGGCCCGCCGGCTGCGGGGGATCCTTCTTGTACGCGGGCGGCTGGCTGGTCGGGTCCCAGTTGCCGCGGGCCAGTGTGTCGCCGCGGGCGGCGGAGCGGGCCGCGTTCTTCATGTCGGTCGCGTAGGGGTGCTTGTCCAGGATGCACAGCGGCTGGTCCGGGTGGTCCGGGAACTGCTGGCAGTACGGGTCGCTCTTCGGGAAGCCGTCGACGGGCAGGTCCAGGCCCTTGTAGTTCGGGTTGACCGTCATGCCCGAGAAGCCCGGATCGCCGTGGCTGCCCTCGTTGTCGGGCGTGCCGTCGAGGAACTCCCGCGCGGCGGGGTCGCTGTCGACCCAGTTCCACAGCTGCGAGGCCGCGTCGGAGAGCGGCTGCGGCACCAGCGCGTCGCCGAGGGCGCCGAGGAAGTCCAGGTCCTCGTAGCGGGGGTTGTACTTGATGAACTCCGGGTCGTGCCCCAGGTTGTACGGGTTCTTCGCGGTGCTCTCGGCGAAGCGCGAGTTGCCGTCCTGGTACGACTCGGTGAGCAGTTTGGCGACCAGTCGCGGTGTGAGGTTGAGCGAGGTCAGCCGGTTGCCGTTGCGTGCGTGGACCTCCTCGGAGGCGGAGGACGCCGCGTGGCTCTCGATGAAGAACCCGAGGGTCAGCCCGGACAGGGCCACCGGCGCGTAGACAGGCTTGGTGTCCGGGGGCAAGGTGGCCGGATCCGCCGCACGGTTGAGGAACACCATGCCCGGCTCGTCCACGGTCAGGTTCTCGCGAGCGCCGACGTCGCCGGCCTGCGCGAAGCCGTAGATGGTCTTGTTGCCGGTCTGGCAGAGGGTGGGCTGCCAGCGGTGCACGGCCTCGGCGGCCATCTCGGTGCCGAGGGTGGGACGCTCGGCGGCCCCGATCGGGCAGTAGGCGCCGGCGCGCTCGAAGCGCAGCGGGAAGACCAGGCGCTCCTTCCAGTTGGTCGCCGACAGCGGCGAGGACTGGAGCAGGCCGTCCGACTGCGCCCGGTACGAGGTCCCGTCGACCTCCGTCTCACCACGGGGGACGACGACGAGCCAGCACGAGCGCGCGCCGGACTTCCCCTTCGGGACGTCCCCGCAGCCGAGACCGGGGGCCTCCGCCGCGGTCTGGACCTCGAAGTACACCTCTCCGGTGCCGCTGGAACCGGTGCGCGCGTAGGGCACCTCGTTGGTGGTGTTCGAGTCGAAGAAATCGTTGGTGTTGCCGCTGTCGAACACGTCTCCGCTCACGGCGCGGAAGGGCGCGAACGAGATGCTGCTGCCCGGTGCGGGCGCCGGGAGCGTCTGCGCGGGGTCCTTGAGGCCGCCGTAGCTGAGCTGCCGGGTGTTGGTCCAGGCGCCGGCCGCCTGCCCGCCCGTGCCCGCGCCGAGGTCGGCCGAACCGCCGAACTGGCACTGCTCGGGGCTCGGGCCCGAGGGGTCGTCGCCCCAGCACTGCATGATCTGCAGGTAGTCGGCGGGGTACTTGCTGTCGTCGACGGTGGGGACCGCGCCCTTCCAGGTGATCTTCACGACCTGGTTGACCAGGCTGCTCGTCTGGTCGACGGTCACCTTGAGACCGGCGAATTCCCCCTTGCCGGAGACGGTCATCTCGGAGCCTGAGTCTGCCTGCGAGACGGTGGCCGGCGCGGCCGCCGCGGCCATCACCAAGGCGCAGGCGACGAGTACGGCGCGATGTGCCGCCCGGCGGAAGCGCGAGGGGATCACGACCGCCTCCGCTTCGTGTTCAGCAGCGACGTGAGCAGCGGCGGCCCGACCGTCAGCGCCAGCAGCAGCACCGCGGCGAGCACCATCAGGGCGGTGCGCGTGCCGCCGCCGATGCTGCTGGAGGTGGTCACCGACGTGGCGTACGCCCCGTCGTCGCCGCCGGTGGCCGAAGCGTCGTTCGCGATCACCTGTCCCGTGTCCGGGTCGACCGACGGCGAGGCGCTCGCGTCGGCACCGCCGGACGACGTGCCGTCCGTACCACCGCCGTTCGCGCCCGCGGAGGAACCGTTCCCGCTGCCGTTCGTGCCGCCGTTGGTACCGCTGCCGGAACCGCCGGAGCCCGAGCCGCCCGAGGAACCCGAGCCCCCGCGGACCGTGGTCGGGGTCTTGTTGCCGCCGGTGCCGGTGGCGCACTGGCTGGAACCCTGCTTGTCGCAGGCCGCCGGGTAGGGCGCGTTCTTGGCCAGGGTGTTGGTGCCGTCGGTGGAGAAGGTGGGGTTCTGGCACTTCTTGACGTCGATCGACTCGACGTCGACCCCGGGGATGCGACGCACCTGCTGGAGACCGGCCTTCACCAGGTTGATCGGCAGCGGGGAGAACCCGAGTTTGCCGACGCTCTTCTGGCCTTCGCACAGGAAGTAGTACGCGAACGCGCCGAGGGTCCTGCCCTTCAGCTCGCTGAAGTTGTTCTCGACCTTGGTGGGAATGATCATGTAGCTGTAGCTGGACAGCGGATAGGTCCGGCGGTCGGTGTCGTTGTAGACGCCGTCCAGCTTCTGGGTGAGCGTCTGGTCGTCGATCTGCGCCTTCAGCAGCGCCACCGCCACGTTCTTGTCGGTCGGCTCGACGTAGCAGCCCGCCTTGTTGAGCACCTTGACCACCGGGAAGTGCGTGGTGACCTTCGCGTAGGAGTACTCGACGTAGGTGATCGTGCCGACGTTGCGCTGCGCGGCGACGTAGCCGGAGACACCGTTGGAGCCCGCCTGGGCGACGACAGCGGAGGATCCGGGGATCTTGGGGTAGATGGACGTCGTGCCGCACGGTGTCGTGCGGCCGGCCTTGCGGCAGTAGTCGTCCCACAGCCCGCCGTACTGCTTGGCCATCCAGGTCGTGAACTGCGCGGTGGTGCCGGAGCCGTCCGAGCGGACCACGGGGACGACCGGACGCGCGGGCAGCGAGGCCGCGAGCGCAGGGTTGTCCTTCTTGATCGCCGGGTCGTTCCAGGTCTTGATGACACCGGTGAAGATCTTGGTGATGACCTCGCCGGACAGCCGCAGGTTGGTCACCTGCTTGTTGCCGATCTTGAGGTTGTACATGAACGACGTGCCGCCGGCCACGATCGGCATGTACGCGTACTTGCGGCGCGGCGGGGTGTCGACGACACCCGAGTCCTTGATGCCGTAGGGGATCTCGGAGACGGCGAAGTCGACGGTGCCGTTGCGGAACTGGTTGCGGCCGTCGGAGGAGCCGGTCCCGGTGTAGGTGACCTTCATGTTGTACTGCTGGACGTTGGCCGTCCACTGGTCCATGGCGTTCTGGCTCCACGTCGAGCCGACGCCCGCGATCGGGACGTACGTCGCGGCGGCCGCCTCCTCGGCGACGGGCAGCGAGGCGCCGAACAGCAGCGCCGCCAGCATCAGGGCGAGGGCGGTCAGAGCTCTGACGCGGGAACGTTCGGACGGTGCCGGACGTGCTCCGGGCATGGCGGGTGACTCCTGATCGGTGCGGTCGGTGCCCTGCGTGCGGGCGGGGTGGACGGTCACGGCCGGGTCCCGGTCGCGGCTGCGGCTGCGGCTGCGGCTGCGGCCTGCGCGAGCGGATCCGGACGGCGGCTCATGCGCTCCGCGTCACGGCGGGAGGCCAGCACCCGCCGGTGCTGCTGGCCGCGGGACAGCTCGCCCGGGCCGCGGCCGCCGAGGACGCGGGCCAGCAGGAACAGCAGCAGCACGAGCGCCATCAGCAGCCCTGCGCAGCCGAACCCGCGGGCGATCATGTTGGGCTGGGGAGAGGCCACCAACTGGAAGGTGGCCAGCGGCAGTGACACCTGGGGCCCGCTCAGCGGGTCGGCGTTGAGCGAGGGGTTGGATCCGGCGGTGAGCAGCACCGGGGAGGTCTCACCGATGCCGCGGGCGGTGCCCAGGATCACCGCGGTCGTGAGACCGGAACGGGAGGTCGGCAGCACCACGGTCCAGATCGTGCGCCACTGTCCCGAACCGAGCGCGTAGGAGGCCTCGCGCAGGGAGCTCGGCACCAGGCGGATGACCACGTCGGCCGCGCGGATGATGATGGGCAGCATCATCACGCTCAGCGCGAGCCCGGCGGCGAGGCCGGACTTCTCGAAGTGGAAGATGAGGATGAACGTGGCGTAGATGAACAGGCCCGCCACGATCGACGGCAGCGCGGTCATCGCCTCGACGACGGTCCGTACGAAGCGGGCGTAGGCGCCCGGAACCTCGTTGAGGAACACCGCGCACATCAGACCCAGCGGCACGGTGATCGCCAGCGCGATGCCGATCTGCTCCAGGGTGCCGACCATCGCGTGCAGCACGCCGCCCTGGGTGAGCGGCGCCAGAGGGCCCGTGCCCCCCATGTTCTGGGTGAAGAAGTTGAGGTGTGTCAGCGCGGGTCTGCCGCGGTACAGGGCGTATCCGACCACGAAGAGCAGGGCCAGCAGGAGCAGCGTCGCCAGGCTCTGCCAGATCACGGCGGCGACCCGGTCGCGCACCGCGACGCGGTTCTGGTCGAGGGAGACCAGCACCGCGTACAGGCCGATGAACAGGACGTAGGCGACGACCACGAAGCCCAGCAGCGAGTCGAACGGGGCGATCCAGCCGAACAGCACGAACGTCAGGGCCACGGAACCGGCCAGTGCGCCGGCCAGTGCCAGCCGGTCCTCCGCCGTCACGGGCGAGGTGCTGCGGCGCACCTCCGGCCCCGCGTCGTCCTCGCGGATCGGCGTCGTCGTCCGCGGTGTCTTGAGGAGATCGGTCATTTCAGGCCTCCGCCCCCGCGCCCGAGCGGCTGCGCGCCACGATCGAGGAGGCGATGAAGTTGACGATGAGGGTCATGACGAAGAGGGCGAGACCCGCGGCCATGAGGGCCGACATGCCGAGTTCGCTCGCGGATCCGTAGCGGAGGGCGATCAGCGACGACACGGAGATGGCGCCGTTCTGCAGGATGTGCGGCTGGATCTCGAAGACCGGCGAGATGATCATGTAGACCGCGATGGTCTCGCCCAGTGCCCGGCCGAGGCCGAGCATCGTCCCGCCGATCACGCCGCCGAGCCCGAAGGGCAGGACGACGGAGCGGATCATGCCCCACTTGGTGGCGCCGAGGGCGAACGCGCCCTCGCGCTCGCCGGGCGGTGCCTGGGAGAACGTCTCACGCATGACCGAGCAGGCGATCGGCGTGACCATGAGCGCCACCACCATGCCGGCGATGAAGGTGGAGGACGTGTAGACGGTCATGCTCGCGAGCGGGTTGTGCGGCTCGGCCCCGTTCACCTTGAAGATCGGGATCCAGCCGAAGTAGGTGGAGATCCAGCGGGAGAGTCCGACGACGTGGCCCTGCAGGAAGAACGCCCCCCACAGGCCGTAGACCACGCTCGGCACCGCCGCCATGAGGTCGACGAGGCTGACCAGGAACCGCTTCAGCCGCCGCGGGGCGTACTCCGAGATGTACAGCGCCGTGCCCAGCGCCAGGGGCAGCGCGAAGCAGATGGCGACCAGGCCGATCAGCACCGTGCCGGTGAGCACCGCCGCGATGCCGAAGTGGTGGGAGTCGGGCTCCCAGGCGGTGGTGGTGAGGAACGAGAAGCCGGCGACGCTCAGCGCCTCCCAGGCGCGGTAGGTGAGGAAGAAGCCGACCAGCAGCATGATCGCGAGCACCGCGGCACCGCTGCCCCGGGCGACCGTGCGGAAGACGCGGTCGGCCGGCTCGGCGGACGACCGGATGTCGCGCGGTACGTCCTCGGTGGCGGGAGCGGGCTCCGAGCCGGTGAGACCGGGAACGAGGGAGGTCATCGCGCCACCGCCCCGACCCGGGTCCCGGCAGGCGCGGTTGCTGCGGTTGCTGCGGTTGCTGCGGTTGCTGCGGTGGGTGCGACCGGGGGAGCCTGCACGGCGGTCTCCCGCCGGGCCCGCCCGCCGCGGGGTTCGTCCGGTTCTTCTCGCGTAGACCGCGCGGGCGCCGATGCGCGCAGGCCGCGCAACCGTGGGCGGTGGGCCGTGCCCTCGGTCATCTCGGCGACCGTGACCGCGGCCAGGAAGAGGCCGAGGTTCTGCTGGCACTCGCGCAGGCGGTGGTACGTCCGCCCGGACACGGCGACGTTCCTGCCGCCGAGTTCGACGCGCCACGTCCAGGTGCCGCCCGCGTCGGCCATGGACAGCTGTGCCCGGACCTGGCCGATGTGCTCGCGGAGCAGGAGCACGGCGGCCTGGCACTCCGCGAGGGAGGCGTAGGTGCCCGCGCTGCGGCCCAGTTCACGGTTGTTGGCGCCGACCAGCCGCCAGCCGACCGCGCTGACCGGCGCCCCGGCCCGGTCGGCCCGGTCGGCCCGGTCGCCGCGGTCGTCACGACCGCGGCGGTCCTGGCCGTCGGGTCTGGCTCCCCTGTCGGGTCTCGCCGTACGCGACGGGACCTCTGCGGAGGGCCCGGGATCCTCCGGGCTCCCCGGTCCCGCAGGCGATGAGGCCTGTGGCAGGTACCTGCCACCACTGTGAGCCGACATGTACAGAACGCGTGGCCGGACCATGGCGGCCGACCTCCCTCCCCTTCGCGCTGTTGTGCCCCAGGCCGAAATACGTCCTCAGGCGGCACTGACAGTCGCGGCCCATGAGGGGGCTGCGTTCAAGGAAGAGTGAAGGCCGAACGGAGAGAAGATGAACGAAACGTGCAGGTCCACGCAAGGTAATCAGGATCAGGGCATCGGTGACGCTCCGCACCGGAACGAGGGCCCGTGGCGGGTGGTCCGACACGGACCGTCCCCGCACGACACCCCAGGGCGACCGGGACGGTCCGTGAGACGAGGGGACCCACCCGGGGTTACCGCACGTCCGTGACGCTTTTCCGCCATTTCGCCGCGACCTGGAGGGTGTCGGGGCCCATGCGGAACCTTCACGGAATCCGGCTCCCGCCCGCACGGCGACGGCCTCGGCGGGAAGCGCTCCCGGGTGCACCGTCGTTCGCCGGTCGGCGGGCAGGCCCGTCACCTGGTGCCACGGGTCCCGGCCGGGCGCCCGCGGGCACTGCGCGCCGTCCCGCCGGACGGACCCCGCGGTCGCGTGCCGCGGGGTCCGGAAGGCGAAACGGAGTCACCGGCTGCCGGAGGGGGAGGCGGAGTGTGCCACGCGCTCACCCTCGGCGGCAGGGCGGGCGAGGGGTCAACTCGCCTTGCGCAGGACCTCGGTGACCTTGCAGTCGATCTCGCCGGAGGCCGGGTCGCTCCCCTGGGCGCTCGTCTGCGCCTCGTCCCCCGCGGTCAGGCCCGTCGTGGTCGCGACGGCCTGGGCGATGCGCGTTCCGCCGCCGTCCACGAACTCGATGCGCACCTGGTAGTCGGAGGTCTCCGAGCTGTGGTTGGTGAGGGTCACCTCGGCAGTGGGCAACTTGCTGAAGTCGGCGAGGCCGCACGAGGTGACCTTCGCGTCACCCGGGGCCGCCTTCCCGCCGCTGTCCTCGGCCGGGGACGCGCTGACCGCGGAGGAGTCACCCCCCGAACCGCCCTTGTCGTCCCCGGTCTTGAGGGCGAAGGCGACGCTGCCGCCCACGACGATGACGATGGCGACGATCCCGAAACCAAGTATCTTCCCCGCCCCCGTCTTCTTCGGCGGCCGGCTCCAGTCCGGCTCCTGGGGCGGCGGGTGGTGGCCCGGTGGCGAGGCGTGCGACGGCTGAGACATGGTGAACCCCCTGAGGCTCGGTTGTGAAGACACCGTGACAGAGGTTCACCATGCGCGCAGAGACAAAAGCTGTCTGTAATGTTGCCGTGACCGATCCGGTATAGATCATTCCTGATAGGTCTGCGCCAAGGGTCCGATCGGGCGGCCCGGAGCGCCTCAGGGGATCGCGGGTCCCGCCCCGCCGGGCACCACCGCCGGTCGGCCGACGAGGCGTTGGGCCTCGCCGGCCACCGGCCCGGCGGGAAGCGGCGGGACGACGCAACGGACGCCGTCGCCGTCCCTCGGCCGGGGAAGGACCCCGGAGAGAGGTCAACCGGTCAGCCGGTCAGGCGGTCAGGCGGTCAGCCGGTCAGGCGGTCAGCCGGTCAGGCCGCGGCGCGTCAACAGCGGCTCGATGCGCGGCGCACGGCCCCGGAAGCCCTCGAACGCGGCCATCGGGTCGACGCTGCCCCCGCGGGAGAGCAGTTCGCGGCGGAAGGTGTCGCCGTTCTCGCGCCGCAGGCCGCCGTTCTCCTTGAACCACTCCACGGTGTCCGCGTCGAGCACCTCGCTCCAGATGTACGAGTAGTACCCGGCGCTGTAGCCGTGGGCGAAGATGTGCGCGAAGTAGGTGCTGCGGTAACGCGGCGGGATCGCGGGCAGCGCGAGCCCGGCCTCCTTCAGGGCGGCGGCCTCGAACTCCTCCGCGTCGCCCGGGTCGTGGCCGGCCGGGATGGTGTGCCAGGCCCAGTCGAGGACGGCGGCCGCCAGGTACTCCACCGTACGGAAGCCCTGCCCGAACCGCTCCGCGGCCTCCATCCGGGCCACCAGTTCGGCGGGCATGGGCTCGCCGGTCTCGTGGTGGCGGGCGTAGTGGGCCAGCACCTGCGGCCAGGTCACCCACATCTCGTTGACCTGGGAGGGGTACTCGACGAAGTCGCGCGGGACGGCCGTACCGGAGAAGAAGGGGTGGCGGACGTCGGAGAACAGGCCGTGCAGGGCGTGGCCGAACTCGTGGAAGAGGGTGTTGACCTCGTCGTAGGTGAGCAGCGCGGGCTCGCCGGCGGCGGGCTTGGCGACGTTGAGGTTGTTGACCACGACGGGCTTGCGGCCGAAGAGCGCGGACTGGTCGACCAGGCTGTTCATCCAGGCGCCGCCGCGCTTGGAGGCGCGGGCGAAGTAGTCGCCCAGGTAGAGGCCGAGGGGCGAGCCGTCGGCGTTGAAGACCTCGAAGACCCGGACATCGGGGTGGTAGCCGGCGAGGTCGGCGCGCTCGGTGAAGCTCAGACCGTAGACCTGGCCGGCGGCGAAGAAGACGCCGTCCTGGAGGACCCGGTCCAGCTCGAAGTAGGGGCGCATGACGGCGGTGTCGATGTCGTACTCCGCCTTGCGGACCTTCTCCGACCAGTACGTCCAGTCCCAGGCGGAGAAGTCCTCCAGCCCGGAGGCGGCGGTCAGGGCGGCGGCCTCGCGCTCGGCGTTGGCGACGGCGGGCGGGACCAGACGGGCGAGCAGCGAGGTCACGGCCTCGGGGGTGCCGGCGGTCTGGTCGGCGACGACGTACGCGGCGTGGTTCTCGTAGCCGAGCAGGGCGGCGCGCTCGGCGCGCAGCCGGGCGAGGCGGGCGGTGAGTTCGCGGTTGGAGGTCAGGCCGCGGCCGAGCGAGGCCTCCAGCAGGCGGCGGCGCAGGGCACGGTCGTCGAGCGAGGCCAGTTCGGACTGGTTGGAGAAGTTCTTCAGGCTGAGGACGTACCGGCCGTCGTGGCCGAGGGCCGTGGCGTTGGCGGCCGCGGCGGCGACGGCGTCGGCGGAGAGCCCGGCCAGTTCGTCGGCGCCGTCGAGGACGAGGGCGGCGGCCTTGGTGTCGGCGAAAAGGTTCTGCTCGAAGGCGGTGGAGGCTTCCGCGATCTCCGCGTTGAGCGCCCTCAGGCGCTCGCGGCCCTCCTCGGTGAGTTCGGCGCCCGCGCGGACGAAACGGGTGTGGTAGCGCTCCAGCAGCCGCAGCGCCTCGGCGTCCAGGCCGAGTTCCCGGCGGGTCTCGTACAGCGCCTTGACGCGGCCGTAGAGGACGGGGTCGAGGTGGATGGCGTCGGCGTGGGCGGCGAGGGCCGGGTTGATCCTGGCCTCGATCTCCTGGATGCCCGGACCGGTGTCGGCGCTCGCGCGGTTGAAGAAGACCTTCGACACGCGGTCCAGCAGGTCTCCGGAGCGCTCCAGGGCGACGATCGTGTTCTCGAAGCCCGGTGGTTCGGGGTTCGCGGCGACGGCCTCGGTCTCGGCGAGCTGCTCGGCCATCCCCTGCTCGAAGGCGGGGAGGTAGTGCTCCTCGCGGATGTCGGCGAAGGGCGGCAGCTCGTACGGGAGGGTGCTCGGGCTGAGGAAGGGATTCGTCGAGGTCACGCCACCGACCTTACGCCCGGTGCCTGCCGCCGGGACGTGGCCTTCCCTAGGATGCCCGGATGGCAGCTACGCGTACGGACGGCCGGGTGGAGCGCGGCAACCAGACCCGCCGGATGGTGCTGGACCGCACCATGGCGATCGCCTCGGTCGAGGGTCTGGAGGGGCTGTCGCTGGGCCGGCTGGCTACCGAACTCGGGCTCAGCAAGAGCGGGGTGTTCGCCCTGTTCGGGTCGAAGGAGGAGCTGCAGCTCGCCACCGTGCGGGCGGCCCGCGAGGTGTACATCCGGCAGGTGGTGGAGCCGTCGCGTCAGCTGCCGGCGGGGCTGGCGCGGGTGTGGCGGCTGTGCGAGTCGTGGCTGGACTACTCGCGGCGGCGGGTGTTCCCGGGCGGCTGCTTCCTGCTGGCGGTGTCGGCGGAGTACGACGCGCGCAGCGGGCCGGTGCACGACGTGGTCGCCCAGGCCCGGCTGGAGTGGACGACCTACGTCGAGATCACCCTCGAGAAGGCCCGGCGGACGGGACAGCTGCGCGCGGATGCCGACATCCCGTTGCTGGCCTTCGAGCTGGTCGCGCTGCTGGACACCGGCAACCTGCAGTCGGTGCTCTTCGACGACGTCGCGGCCTACACCCGGGCGGGCACCGCCATCCTCAATCGTCTGAGGGCCGTGGCCGACGGGGACGCGGCCGAGGGGGAAGTCGCCCCGCTGCCCGCCCGGTTCGAGGGCTGAGGCGCGCGGCTTCCCGCACCCGGACGGCTTCTCCGACAATCAGGGAGGCCGGTCATGCCTTCGCCACATTTGTCACCGTTACGCGGGCTCCGCGTCACAGACGATCAACAGCCCCTTCCGCCCTTGATCGCATGTCGTTGTCCCGGCGAGGCCGGCCACCCCCCGAGGCCGGCGCATGGGAGGTGCGTGGGAGATGACGGACCGGACCCTCTGGTCGTACGCCGAGATCGCCGCTCACATCCGGGTGCAGGTCGACACCGTGCGCTCGTACCGCAAGCACGGGCACCTGCCGCCCCCCGACATCGTGGAGGGCGGCAAGCCGTTCTGGTACGCGGACACCATCCGTCTGTGGAGCTCCCGGCGCCCCGGGAACCGAGGACGCCAGGAGTTCGGCTGACGTCGGCCCGGCCGCCGCTCAGCCCGAGCGGGCCGGCTCCGGCTCCGGCTCCGGTACGGGCTCCTCCCGCACAGGGGCCCGGCCGGGGCCCTCGCCCTCGCTCAGCCCGAACCGGTCGTGCAGCGCCTTCAGCGGCCGCGGCGCCCACCAGGTGGCCCGGCCGGTCAGCCGCATCACGGCGGGCACGAGCAGGGTGCGCACCACCATCGCGTCCATGAGGACGGCGAGCGCGATCCCGAGGCCCAGCATCTTGGTGTTGGCGATCCGCGAGGTGCCGATGGCCACCATCACCACCGCCAGGATCACCGCGGCCGCGGTGATGAGCCCGCCGGTGCGGCGCACCCCGAAGACGACCGCCGCGCGGTGGTCACCGGTCCGGTCGTGCTCCTCCTTGATGCGCGACAGGAGGAAGACGCCGTAGTCCATCGAGAGTCCGAAGGCGACGCAGAACATCAGCACCGGCAGTGTGGTCTCGATGCTGCCCGTCGCGGTGAAGTCGAGCAGGCCGGACAGGTGACCGTCCTGGAACACCCACACCACCGCGCCGAACATGGCGGTGAGGCTCAGCGCGTTGAGCAGCACGGCCTGCAGCGGGATGACCGCGCTGCCGGTGAGGAGGAAGACCAGCACCAAGGTCACCGCGGCGATCAGCGCGGCCGCCCACGGCAGGCGGTCGGCTATGACGTCCTTGGTGTCGACCAACTGGGCCGCGGTGCCGGTGGCGGAGACCTTGAAGGGGGCGTCGACCGCCCGGATCCTGCCGACGAGGTCCTGGCTCGCCTCGTCCACGGACTCCGCCTTCGGCAGCACGGTGAGGTACGCCGCGCCGTCGGTGGCCCTGGCCGCCTCGGCCGGACCGGGCGCCGCGGTCCGCCGGCCCTGCGCGTACTGGCCGGCCGGGCCGTCGACGACGACCACTCCGGGCAGCGCGGACAGCCTGCCGCTGTAGTCGCCGAGCTGGGCCGCGGTGGGACGGCCCTCGGCGAGCACGGTGATCTCTCCGCCGGGGTTGCCGGGGAACCCGTCGCGTATGTGCTGCTGCACGACGTGCGCCTCGGCCGTCGCGGGCAGCTGGCGGTCGTCGGCGGTGCCGAACTGCACCTGCAGGAAGGGCAGTCCCAGCAGGACCAGCCCGGCGACCGTGCCGATCGCGAACAGCGGAGCACGCCGCATCACCAGGCGGGCGAGCCTCGCGTAGCCCGCGCCCGGCTCCCGTCCGGCCTTCGCGCTCCGCCGGCGCGACAGGAGACGACGCAGGTCGAGGGAGTTGACCCGGTGGCCGAGCACCACCAGCGCTGCGGGCAGGATCACCAGCGCGGCGGCGGCCGCGAGCAGCACCACGGCGATGCCCGCGTACGCGAACGAGCGCAGGAAGTACTGCGGGAACAGGAACATCGCGGAGAGCGCGGCGGCCACGGTGAGGGCCGAGAAGAGCACCGTGCGCCCGGCCGTGCGCAGCGTGGCGCCCACGGCGGTCAGCGGGTCGGCCCCGGTGTCCAGCTCCTCCCGGAAGCGCCGCACGACGAACAGGGCGTAGTCGATGGCGAGTCCGAGGCCGAGGGCCGTGGTGAGGTTCTGAGCGAAGATCGAGACGTCCGTGAACGTCGTGATGCCCCGCAGCACGGCGTTGGTGCCCAGGATCGCCACGACGCCGACGCCCAGCGGCAGTACGGCCGCGACGGCGCTGCCGAACACCATGATGAGCAGCAGGAGGGTGATCGGCAGCGCGATGAGCTCGGCGCGGGCCAGGTCCTCCTGGATCGTGGTCTGCAGGTCGTGCCGGAACGCGGCCATGCCGCCGACCTTGACCTCCACCGCGCCGTGCGGTCCCCGGTATTCGGGGGCGATGCGCTCGACGGCCGCGGCGACGGCGTCGTCGTCGCCGCCGATCCGGGCGACGATCATGGCCTCACGGCCGTCCTCGGCGCGCAGCGCGGAGGCTCGGGTCGTCCAGTACGAGGTGACGCCGGCGATGTCCTCGTCCGCCGCGAGCCGGCGACCGAGCTCCCGTCCCTCGGCCGCCACCTCCGGGGAGTCCACAGCGGCGCCGCGGCCGTCGACGAGGAGGATCAGATTGGGCTGCGAGTCCGGGAAGTACCTCTCCAGCGCGTCCGCCGCGTAGGCCGACTCCGAGCCGGGGGCTTCCCATCCGCCGCTGCGCAGCCGGTCCGCGACGCCGCTGCCCGCGACCACGGCGAGGGCGGTGAACAGCAGCGCCAGCAGCAGGGTGAGACGAGGACGGGCGGTCATCGCCCGGGTCCAGCCCCCCGGCGGGCGCTCACGGTTGACATCCGACATGACAGAGGTGTCCCCTCCCCTGAGGAACCGCCGTAAAATGGCGAACACGAGCGATCACTCGCGTTTCTTCAGAATGTGAGCGACCACTCGCGTTTGTCAAACATGATTGGGGATTACACGTGCCTGAGGAGCAGAAGCCTCGACGCCGGCAGGCCCGCGGCGAACGGCGCGTGGCGCAGCTGCTGGAGGCGGCGGCCGACGTGTTCTGCAAGGTGGGCTACACCGCGGCCACCACGAACGCGATCGCCCGCGAGGCGGGCGTGTCCCCGGGCACGCTCTACCAGTTCTTCCCGAACAAGGAGGCCATCGCCATCGAGCTGGGCGGCATCCTCAACCAGCGGATGCGCGAGGGGCACGGGGAGCTGTTCACCCCCGAGAACGCCTCGCTGCCGCTGCGCGAGATGCTCGAGGTCATCGTCGCCCCGATGATCGAGTTCAACTGCCAGAACCCCGCCTTCCTCGCCCTGGTCCACGACAGCGACATCCCCGGCACGGTCGTCATGGAGCACGACACCCTGCACACCTCCCTGCTGGAGCGCGTGGAGACCCTGCTCGGCCTGCGCGCGCCCGCCCTTTCGGCCGCCGAGCGGGCGCGGGTGGCCGCGATGGCCTTCGGCCTGTTCAAGGCGGGCCTGGCCCTGGTCCTGGCGCACGAGGGCGCCGAGCGGGACGCGTACGTCGGCGAGGTCAAGGCCGCGCTGTACGGCTACCTCGCCCCGCACGTCGGCACCGGGGCCGTCGCCATCACGGAAGCCGTCGGCACCCCCGCCGCGACCCCCTGAGACCGGGACCGGCACGGCCCGCTCCCCCGGCGGCGCGCCTCAGCCCCGCAGCGCCCGGTCCGCGGGCTTCCCCTGCGGGGCGTCCCCCTCCGGTTCGTCCGTCCCGGAGGACCCGGCGCCGCCCGAGGCCACCACGCGTCCGGGGGACGTCGTACCCGCCGGGGCCGAGCGGCGCCCGGAGAGCACTTGCGCCACGCTGCCGATTCCGGCCACGGCCAGGGAGACCCCGAGGCCCAGCGCGACGGCGTACAGCGAGTTGGACATGGCGAGGCCGCCGAAGTAGCCCAGGCCCACCGAGTACGTCGCCCAGACCGCCTCGGCCACGCCCGCGCCGATCAGGTAACGGCGGGCCGGGTAGCGCACGATGCCCGCCGAGAGGCCGCCGACGACCCGCCCGCTGGGCAGGAAGCGGACGCCGATGACGAAGGGGATCCCGTGCCGCTGTATCCGGACGCTGGCCCACTCCAGCAGCGCACGGCGCCGCTGCCGCCGGTACAGCCGGGTCAGGACCCGGCCGCTGACGGCGCGGCCGGTGCGGTGGATCAGCAGGTCGCCCAGGAGCGCGCTGCCGGCGACGACCAGCAGGACCAGGGCGATGTCCAGCCTTCCCTGGGCGGCCAGCACGCCCCCTGTGACCAGGAGCGCCGCGTTGGGTACCAGGGGCGGCGCGGTGGTGGCGGCGAGCACCGCGTACGCCCAGATGACGTGGCCGTCCCGCAGGTACCCCTCGAGGCCTGCGGTGAAGTCCAGGGCCGACACGATCCGTGCAACGTCCATCCGGCCGCCCCTCTTCCCGCCCCGGCCCGTCCCCCGTCTCCCGTTCCAGGCCTCAACGCTGGCAGGGCCGCGATGGAGGGGCAAGGCGATTTCGCCGGGATCGGGGCATTCCCAGGGTTTTCCCGGGGGCGCCTCATCCTCAGGTACGGGGCCGCAGCGACCGGCTGTGGCGCGGGGAGTACGCCCGGCGTACTCCCCGCGGGACGCGCGTGCGTCAGCTCAGCGGCCGAGCAGTTCGCCGCCGTTGCACTGCAGGATCTCCCCGGTGATGAAACCCGCCTCGGGGGAGGCGAGGAAGACCACCGCGGAGGCGACGTCCTCGGGCCGCCCGACCCGGCCGACCAGGGTCCGGCCCGCCCTGCGGGTCAGCTCGGCGGCGTCGAGCCGGGCGCCGAAGAACTCGGTGCCCGCCACGGTGCCCGGGGCGACGATGTTGCAGGTCACGCCGCGCGGGCCGAGCTGCGCCGCCAGGGAGTGGTTCCAGGCGTGCAGGGCGGCCTTGGAGGCCCCGTAGGAGCCCCCGCCGCGCAGCGCGGCCACCGAGGTGACGGTGATGACCCGGCCGCCCTCGGGGAGCCGGTCACGTACGGATTCGGTCACCAGGACGGCGGTGAGGACGTTGCGTTCGAAGTCGCCGCGCCAGCGGGCCAGCACCCCGTGCGGGCCAGCCCCGATCGCGAGTTCCCGGCTGCCCGCGTTGTTGACCAGGACGTCGATGCGCCGGGGCAGCCGCTCGAGGGTCGCCTCCACGTCGTCGGGGTCGGCGAGGTCGCAGACGACCGGGGTGACGTCGTAACCGTGCTGGGAGCGCAGTTCGTCGGCGGTGGCGCGCAGCACCTCGCGGCGCCGGCCGACGATGGTCACATGGTCGCCGGCCTCGGCGAAGAGGGTGGCCACCGACCGGCCGATTCCCGTGCCCCCGCCGGTCACCACGACGTGCCGGCCCACACTTGCGTTCTGCGACATCACGCTCCGCCCCTCGAGGAGGAACAGCACGTTACGGGACGGGGGCTACGCGACCGGCACGGGGGTCTGCCATGATGCGGATGGCGTAGGAGATGCGTAGCCGAGACCGAGATCACACTGGCTGGAACGTAACCTTTTGGTTTACGAGGGGGTCTAACCCGGCGAAGACACCGGGCTCCCGGCGGACTCGGTGAGATGATGAGCGGGTTGTCTTTGGGGGACAGCCCGGTCGCCATGCCGGGGCGAACTGCCCGGAGAGCTTTGAGCGGCCCTCCCGGGTGCTTGGTCCCGGCTGGGCGAGCGCACCCAAAGAACGCCCGGTACGGACCCGTGGGGGGATCCGCTCCGGGAAACAGGAGCGCCCCGTGCCGAACCCGTGGGGGGATTCGGCGCGGGGCGTTTCTCTGTGCGCGGGGCGCTCGCGTCAGCGGGCCTCGACCGGGACGTAGTCCCGCTCGACGATGCCCGTGTAGACCTGGCGCGGACGGCCGATCCGGGAACCCGGCTCGGTGATCATCTCGTGCCACTGGGCGATCCAGCCGGGGAGCCGGCCGAGCGCGAAGAGCACGGTGAACATCGTGCTCGGGAAGCCCATGGCCCGGTAGATCAGGCCGGTGTAGAAGTCCACGTTCGGGTAGAGGTTGCGCGAGACGAAGTAGTCGTCGCTGAGCGCGTGCTCCTCGAGCTTCAGCGCGATGTCCAGCAGCTCGTCGGACTTGCCGAGGGCGGACAGGACGTCGTGCGCCGCGGACTTGATGATCTTGGCTCGGGGGTCGAAGCTCTTGTAGACCCGGTGGCCGAAGCCCATCAGGCGGACGCCGTCCTCCTTGTTCTTCACCTTGCGGATGAAGGCGTCCACGTCGCCGCCGTCGGCCTGGATGGACTCCAGCATCTCCAGCACGCTCTGGTTGGCGCCGCCGTGCAGCGGGCCCCACAGGGCGTTGATGCCCGCGGAGATCGACGCGAACAGGTTGGCCTGCGAGGAGCCGACCAGGCGGACGGTGGAGGTGGAGCAGTTCTGCTCGTGGTCCGCGTGGAGGATGAGGAGCTTGTCCAGGGCGTCGACGACGACCGGGTTGAGCTCGTACTCCTCGGCGGGCACGGCGAAGGTCATCCGCAGGAAGTTCTCGACGTAGCCGAGGTCGTTGCGCGGGTAGACGAAGGGGTGGCCGACCGACTTCTTGAAGGCGTACGCGGCGATCGTCGGCAGCTTGGCGATGAGCCGGATCGTCGAGAGGTAGCGCTGCTTCTCGTCGAACGGGTTGTGGCTGTCCTGGTAGAAGGTCGACAGCGCGCTGACCACGGAGGACAGCATCGCCATCGGGTGGGCGTCCCGCGGGAAGCCCTGGAAGAACCGTTTGACGTCCTCGTGGAGGAGCGTGTGCTGCGTGATGTCGCCGCGGAAGGCGGCGAGCTCGTCGACGGTGGGGAGCTCACCGTTGATGAGAAGGTACGCGGTCTCCAGGAAGGTGCCGCGCTCGGCGATCTGCTCGATGGGGTAGCCGCGGTAGCGGAGGATTCCCTGCTCGCCGTCGAGGTAGGTGATCGCGGACTTGTAGGCCGCGGTGTTGCCGTAGCCGCTGTCCAGGGTGACCAGGCCGGTGTTGGCGCGCAGCTTGCCGATGTCGAAGCCGTCGTCCCCAACGGTGCCCTCGATCACCGGGTAGCTGTACTCGCTGTCCCCGTACCGCAGTACTACAGAGTTGTCGCTCACGTCATTCCCTCACCGACGTCGTGCCTCTTCTTCGAGGTTGGTAGGTGCCCTGACTACCCCTACTGTCCCCCATTTGGCGTGGCCACGTGCACTCGGGGTCGGTCGAGGAGCCGAATGATGGCACTCAGTGCCTATTTTGCCGCCCGAGTCAGCCGGTGGTCGAGTGCCGTGAAGCGTCTGCCTGCGGAGACGGTGCGCACCGCCTGGCCGATCGCCTTGCGCGAACCCACGAGCACGACCAATCGCTTTGCCCGGGTAACGGCGGTATACAGCAGGTTCCGCTGGAGCATCATCCACGCCCCGGTGGTGACAGGGATCACCACGGCGGGATACTCGCTGCCCTGTGACCGGTGGATCGTCACCGCGTAGGCGTGCGCCAGCTCGTCCAGCTCGTCGAAGTCGTAAGGAATCTCCTCGTCCTCGTCGGTCAGTACGGTGAGCCGCTGCTCCACGGCGTCCAGGGAGGTGACGACCCCCACCGTTCCATTGAAGACTCCATTGGCGCCTTTTTCATAGTTGTTCCTGATCTGCGTCACCTTGTCGCCCACGCGGAAGGTGCGGCCGCCGAAGCGCCGCTCCGGCAGGTCGGGGCGGGCCGGGGTGACGGCCTGCTGCAGCAGGCCGTTCAGCACGCCGGCGCCCGCGGGGCCGCGGTGCATGGGGGCGAGCACCTGGACGTCGCGGCGCGGGTCGAGGCCGAACCGGCGCGGGATGCGGCGGGCCGCCACGTCCACCGTGAGCCGGGCCGTCTCCTCGCCGTCCTCCTCCACGAAGAGGAAGAAGTCGTCCAGCCCCTGGGTGACCGGGTGCGCTCCGGAGTTGATCCGGTGCGCGTTGGTCACCACGCCGGACTCCTGGGCCTGCCGGAAGATGCGGGTCAGCCGGACCGACGGGACCGGGCCGCCCTCGGCCAGCAGATCGCGCAGCACCTCGCCGGCGCCGACGCTGGGCAGCTGGTCGACGTCACCGACGAAGAGCAGGTGGGCCCCCGGCGGCACGGCCTTGACCAGCTTGTTCGCCAGCAGCAGGTCGAGCATCGAGGCCTCGTCGACGACGACCAGGTCGGCGTCGAGGGGCCGCTCCCGGTCGTACGCGGCGTCTCCGCCCGGCTTGAGCTCCAGCAGCCGGTGGACCGTCGAGGCCTCGGCCCCGGTGAGCTCGGCCAGCCGCTTGGCCGCCCTGCCGGTGGGCGCGGCCAGTACGACCTTGGCCTTCTTCGCCTGCGCCAGGGCCACCACGGACCTGACGGTGAAGGACTTGCCGCAGCCCGGGCCGCCGGTCAGCACGGCGACCTTCTCGGTGAGCGCCAGCCGCACCGCCTGCTGCTGCTCGGGGGCGAGGTCCGCGCCCGTGCGCTCGGCGAGCCAGGTCAGCGCCTTGCCCCAGTCCACGTCACGGAAGCCGGGCATCCGGTCCTCCGTGCCGCGCAGCAGCCGCAGCAGCGAGCCGGCCAGGGAGATCTCCGCCCGGTGGAAGGGCACCAGGTACACCGCGCGCACCGGCTCGCCACCGCCGTCGGGGGCGGGCACGGGCTCGATGACCACGCCCTCCTCGCCGGCCAGCTCCGCGAGGCAGTCGATGACCAGCCCGGTGTCCACCTGGAGCAGTTTCACCGCGTCCGACAGCAGTTGCTCCTCGGGCAGGAAGCAGTTGCCGCTGTCGGTCGCCTGCGACAGCGCGTACTGGAGACCGGCCTTGACGCGCTCGGGGCTGTCGTGCGGGATGCCGACGGCCCGCGCGATGCGGTCGGCGGTGAGGAAGCCGATGCCCCAGACGTCGGCCGCCAGCCGGTAGGGCTGGTTCTTCACCACGGAGATCGAGGAGTCCCCGTACTCCTTGTAGATCCGCACCGCGATCGAGGTGGACACGCCGACGCCCTGGAGGAAGACCATGACCTCCTTGATGGCCTTCTGCTCCTCCCAGGCGGCGCCGATCAGCTTGGTGCGCTTGGGGCCCAGGCCCGGGACCTCCACCAGCCGCGCGGGCTCCCGCTCGATGACCTCCAGGGTGTCGGTGCCGAAGTGCTCGACGATCCGCTCGGCGATCCGCGGGCCGATGCCCTTGATCAGCCCGGAGCCGAGGTACCGCCGTATGCCCTGGATCGTGGCCGGAAGGACGGTCGTGTAGTTCTCCACGGTGAACTGCTTGCCGTACTGCGGATGGGAGCCCCAACGGCCCTCCATGCGCAGCGACTCGCCCGGCTGGGCGCCGAGCAGCGAGCCGACCACGGTCAGCAGATCGCCGGCGCCGCGACCGGTGTCGACCCGGGCGACCGTGTACCCGTTCTCCTCGTTGGCGTACGTGATCCGTTCGAGGACGCCCTCGACGACGGCCAGTCTCAACTCCCCCACGGCGCGGGCCACCTCCCCGGATCTGCGATGTGATCCGACGGTACCGCCCGGCCCCGACAGGCCGCCGAGGGCTGTGGACAACTCCGCCCGGCGGGGCCTCTGAATGTAACGATCCGGTTTCGTGCTCTTGCCCTGGAGCATGTAATCGATTCCAATCCTCTTTGTAATCGATTCCACGAGGAGGTGGGACGGGTGGCGAGCATCAAGGACGTGGCATCACGCGCGGGTGTCTCCGTCGCGACGGTCTCCCGCGTGCTCAATGACCACCCGGCGGTCCGCCCGGGCACCCGCACCCGGGTGCTGGAGGCCGTGGCCGAGCTCGGCTACCGGCCCAACGCGGTGGCGCGCTCGCTGCGCACCGACCAGACCCGGACCCTCGGGCTGGTCATCAGCGACGTGCTGAACCCCTTCTTCACCGAGCTCGCCCGCTCGGTGGAGGACGAGGCCAGGGCACTGGGCTACAGCGTGATCATCGGCAACGCCGACGAGCGGCCGGAGCAGCAGGACCACCACATCCGCACGCTGCTGGACCGCCGCATCGACGGGCTGCTGGTCAGCCCCACCGACGGCGGTTCCCCGCTGATCCTGGACGCGGTACTCTCCGGCACCCCGATGGTCTTCGTCGACCGCTGGATCCCCGGCGTCGGCAACGACGTCCCGGTGATCCGCACCGACGGCTGCGACGCGGTGCGCGACCTGGTCGCCCACCTCCACGGCCTGGGCCACCGCCGGCTGGCGATCATCGCGGGCCCCGCCGCGACCACCACGGGCCGCGAGCGGGTGCGGGCCTTCCGTGAGGCGCTGGCCGCCTTCGGTCTGCAGCTGCCCGACGAGTACATAGGCCAGGGCGACTTCCAGGCGGACAGCGGCCGCAGGGCGACCGCCCGCTTCCTGGACCTGCCGGTCCCGCCCGACGTGGTCTTCGCCGCGGACAACCTGATGGCGCTCGGCGCCATGGACGAGATCCGCGCCTGCGGCCTGCGCGTGCCCGACGACATCGCGCTCGCCGCCTTCGACGACATCCCGTGGTTCCTCCACACCGATCCGCCGATCACCGCCATCGCCCAGCCCACCGGCGAGCTCGGCCGCGCGGCCGTGCGCTCGCTGATCGACCGGGTGGAGGGCAGGCCGGCGCCGTCGGTCACCGTGTCCGCCCGTCTCGTAGTCCGCCGCTCCTGCGGCGCGTCCGAAGGGAGTTCCCGTTGAGCACGAGCAGCCCCGAGCTCCTCCGCATGGAGGGCGTCCGCAAGGTCTTCCCCGGTGTGGTGGCCCTCGACGGCGTCGACTTCGACCTGCGCGGAGGCGAGGTGCACGTCCTGCTCGGCGAGAACGGCGCGGGCAAGAGCACCCTGATCAAGATGCTCTCCGGCGCCAACCGCCCCGACGGGGGACGGATCCTCGTCGACGGCGCGGAGGTGCGCATCCATGGTGCGCAGGACGCCGAGAAGCTGGGCATCGCGACCATCTACCAGGAGTTCAACCTCGTCCCGGCGCTGAGCGTCGCCGAGAACATCTTCCTGGGCCGCCAGCCGCGCCGACTCGGCCTGGTGAACCGCAAGCAGATGAACGCGGACGCCGCCGCCCTGCTGGCCCGGGTCGGCGTCGACGTCGACCCGCGCACCCCGGTCTCCGAACTGGGCATCGCCCGCCTGCAGATGGTGGAGATCGCCAAGGCGCTCAGCCTGAAGACGCGCGTCCTGATCATGGACGAGCCGACCGCGGTGCTCACCAGCGAGGAGGTCGACAAGCTCTTCCGGATCGTGCGCAAGCTGCGCGAGGACGGCGTCGGCATCGTCTTCATCACCCACCACCTGGAGGAGATCGCCGCGCTCGGCGACCGCGTGACCGTCCTGCGTGACGGCCGCAGCGTCTCCCAGGTGCCCGCGAGCACCCCCGAGGACGAACTGGTCCGGCTGATGGTGGGCCGCAGCATCGAGCAGCAGTACCCGCGCGAGCGCGCCGAAGCGGGCGCGCCCCTGCTGCGGGTCGAGGGCCTCACCCGGGGCGGCGTCTTCCACGACGTGAGCTTCGAGGTGCGGGCCGGCGAGGTCGTCGGCCTGGCCGGGCTCGTCGGCGCCGGGCGCACCGAGGTCGTCCGCGCGGTCTTCGGCGCCGACCCGTACGACTCCGGAACGGTCGAGGTGCTGGGCAAGCGGCTGCGCCGCCACGACGTCAACGCCGCCATGGACGCGGGCATCGGCCTGGTGCCGGAGGACCGCAAGGGTCAGGGCCTGGTGCTGGACGCCACCGTCCAGGAGAACCTGGGGCTGGTCACGCTCGGCCGGGCCACCCGCGCCGGGTTCGTCGACCGGGCCGGGCAGCGCAAGGCGGCCGACCGGATCTCGGGGCAGCTCAAGGTCCGCATGGCCGGGCTGCACCAGCACGTACGCACCCTGTCGGGCGGCAACCAGCAGAAGATCGTCATCGGCAAGTGGCTGCTGGCCGACACCAAGGTGCTCATCCTCGACGAGCCGACCCGGGGCATCGACGTCGGCGCCAAGGTCGAGATCTACCAACTCGTCAACCAGCTCACGGCCTCCGGCCACGCGGTGCTGATGATCTCCAGCGACCTCCCCGAGGTGCTGGGCATGAGCGACCGCGTCCTGGTGATGTCCCAGGGCAGGATCGCCGGTGAACTCCCCTCGCACGAGGCCACCCAGGACTCCGTCATGGCCCTGGCCGTCGGCACAGCGCCCACCGAGGGCGGCAACGCAACAGCAACGAAGGATGTGGAGGGCTCCCGTGGCCACTGACACGCTCAAAAGCAGTACGGACACGGGCGGCGTCGCCGCGGCGCGCCGTGTGCTCCTCAACAACGGCGCGCTCAGCGCCCTGGTGGTCCTGCTGGTGGCACTGTCGTTCCTGTCGGGCGACTTCCTGTCCACGCAGAACCTGCTCAACGTGGGCGTCCAGGCGGCCGTCGTCGCCATCCTCGCCTTCGGCTCCACCTTTGTGATCGTGGCGGCCGGCATCGACCTGTCGGTGGGCTCGGTCGCCGCGCTCTCCGCGACGGTGCTGGCCTGGAGCGCGAGTTCGGCGGGCCTGCCGGTGTGGCTGGCGGTCGTGCTGTCCGTCGCCACGGGTGTCGCCAGCGGTCTGCTGAGCGGCCTGCTGATCTCCTTCGGCAAGCTGCCGCCGTTCATCGCGACCCTCGCGATGCTGTCGATCGGCCGCGGCCTCACCCTGGTCATCTCCCAGGGCAGCCCCATCGCCTTCCCCGACTCCGTCTCCCACCTGGGCGACACCATCGGCGGCTGGCTGCCCGTCCCGGTCCTGGTGATGATCGTCGCGGGCGCCGCCACGGCGATCATCCTCGGCCGCACCTACATAGGCCGCGCCATGTACGCGATCGGCGGCAACGAGGAGGCGGCCCGCCTCTCCGGCATCCGCGTCAAGCGCCAGAAGATCATCATCTACGCGCTGTCCGGCCTCTTCGCGGCGGTCGCGGGCATCGTGCTCGCCTCCCGCCTGGCCTCGGCGCAGCCGCAGGCCGCCTACGGCTACGAGCTGGACGCCATCGCGGCGGTCGTCATCGGCGGCGCCAGCCTCTCCGGCGGCGTCGGCAAGGCGTCCGGCACCCTGATCGGCGCGCTGATCCTCGCCGTCCTCCGCAACGGCCTCAACCTGCTGTCGGTCTCCGCCTTCTGGCAGCAGGTCGTCATCGGCGCGGTCATCGCGCTGGCCGTCCTGCTCGACACCCTGCGCCGTCGCGCCTGACCGCGCCGCGCGCACCACAGACCCCCACTTCTTCTCCGCACCGCACCAGCAAGGAACCACCATGCGCACCAAGCTCATCTCCGCCACCACCGTCGCCGTCGCCGCCCTGGCGCTCACCGCGACCGCCTGCAACTCCGGCTCCGGCTCGTCCTCCGACGTGAAGGTGGGCCTGTCGGTCTCCACCCTCAACAACCCGTTCTTCGTGCAGCTGAAGGAGGGCGCGCAGGCCGAGGCGAAGAAGGAGGGCGTCGACCTGACCGTCACCGACGCGCAGAACGACGCGTCGCAGCAGGCCAACCAGCTGCAGAACTTCACCAGCCAGAACGTGAAGTCGATCATCGTCAACCCGGTGGACTCCGACGCAGCCGGTCCCTCGGTGAAGGCCGCCAACAAGGCCGGCATCCCCGTCGTCGCGGCCGACCGCGGCGTCAACAAGGCCGAGCTCGCCACCACCGTCGCCTCCGACAACGTCGAGGGCGGCCGGCTCGCCGCCAAGACCCTGGCCGATTCGCTGGGCGGCAAGGGCACCGTCGTCGTCCTCCAGGGCACCGCCGGCACCTCCGCAGCCAACGAGCGCGGCCAGGGCTTCAACGAGGGCATCAAGGCCTACCCGGGCATCAAGGTCGTGGCCCAGCAGGCCGCCGACTTCGACCGCACCAAGGGCCTGGACGTCATGACCAACCTGCTGCAGGCCCACTCCGACGTGACAGGCGTCTTCGCCCAGAACGACGAGATGGCCCTCGGCGCGATCAAGGCGCTCGGCGACAAGGCCGGCAAGTCGGTCAAGGTCGTCGGCTTCGACGGCACCCCCGACGGCCTCACCGCGGTCAAGGCCGGCACCCTGACCGCGTCCGTGGCACAGCAGCCGAAGGAGCTCGGCAAGCTGGCCGTGCAGAACGCGGTGAAGGCCGCCAAGGGCGAGAAGCTCGGCAGCCTGGTGAAGGTTCCGGTCAAGGTCGTCACCGAGAAGAACGTCGCCGACTTCTCCTCCTGACAGACCGCACCGGTACGGCAGGACCCCCGAAGGGAACACGCAGATGCACGGCTACGACCTGCTGGTCGTAGGGTCGGCCAACGCCGACCTGGTGATCCATGTCGACCGCCGCCCGGCGGCCGGCGAGACGGTCCTCGGCTCGGACCTCGCCACCCACCCGGGTGGCAAGGGGGCCAACCAGGCCGTCGCCGCCGCCCGCCTGGGCGCGCGCACGGCGCTCCTCGCGCGGGTCGGTGACGACGCCCACGGGCGGCTGCTCACCGGCTCGCTGAGATCGGCCGGCGTCGACACCACCGGCGTCCTCGGCGGCGACACCCCCACGGGGGTCGCGCTGATCACCGTGGACCCCTCGGGTGACAACAGCATCGTGGTCTCGCCGGGCGCCAACGCCCGGCTCACCGCGGCGGACGTGACCGGGGCGCGCGAGCTGCTGGCCGCCGCCCGGGTGATCTCGCTGCAACTGGAGATCCCCCTGGAGTCCGTGGCCGCCGCGGTGGCGACGGCCACGGAGGCCGGGACGCGGGTCGTACTGAACCCCTCGCCGCCCGCGGCACTGCCCCGGGAGGTGCTCGCCGGCTGCGACCCGCTCGTGGTCAACGAGCACGAGGCCCGTGTCCTGCTGGGCCCGGACGCCGGGGAGACCCCCGAGGCGTGGGCGGCGGGGCTGCTCGCCCTCGGCCCGCGCTCGGTGGTCGTCACGCTCGGTGGGGCGGGCGCGCTCGCCGCGACGCCGGACGGCACCGTGCGCATACCGAGCCCGCGGGTGGCGGCCGTCGACACCACCGGCGCCGGCGACTCCTTCACGGGGGCGCTGGCCTGGCGGCTCGGCGCGGGCGACGACCTGGTGACCGCCGTGCGGTTCGCGGTGCGGGTGGGCGCCGCCGCCGTCACGAAACCGGGTGCGCAGGAATCCTTCCCCACCCTCGAAGAAGTGGGTCAGCTGTGAAGAAGTCCGGAATCCTCAACCGCCATCTCGCGGGCGCACTCGCCGTGCTGGGCCACACCGACCTGGTCGTGGTCTGCGACGCGGGGCTCCCGATCCCTCCCGGGCCGATCGTCGTCGACCTCGCCTTCCGGGCCGGCACACCGTCCTTCTCCGAGGTCCTCGACGGCCTGCTGGAAGAGCTCGTGGTGGAGGGGGCGATCGCGGCCAAGGAGGTCCGCGAGCACAATCCCGAGGTGACCGCCCAGCTCGACGGTGCCTTCCCGGACCTGGAACTGGTGCCGCACGAGGAGTTCAAGGCCCGCACCCGGCAGGCCCGCCTGGTCGTCCGCACCGGCGAGTCCCGGCCGTACGCCAACGTCATCCTGCGCTGCGGCGTGCCCTTCTAGGGCGTACATCCGTCCGGCTGCGGTCGGCGGGCCGGGCGGGCGATTCGCGCGTAGCGTCCCGACCATGAGCGACCGACCGCTGAAGGACGAGGTGCTGGAGGAGCTGGGGGACGACCGGCTCCGGGAGATCACCGAGCTGCTCGGGACCGACGCCGGACAGGCGCAGCGGGTCGTGGGGAGCGCGGTGGCCTCGATCACGGGGGTGCTGACCGACGACGCGGTGACGCCCGGCGGCACCGCGGAGCTGTGCCAGGCCATGGAGCAGGCCGCGAACGAGCCCGAGCCGCTGCCCGCGGCCGCCGTCGGCTTCGCCGGGGTGCAGGGCGGTACGGGAGCGGAACCGGGCCGTGGGGTGCTGGCGGCCGTCCTGGCCAAGGTGGCCGCCCCGGCGGCGCGGGCGGTGGCCAAGCGGACCGGCCTCCCGGTCGAGGCGGTCACGGCGGCGCTGCAGACGCTGATCCCCGTGATGGCGTCCGTGCTGGCCCGGCGGGCCCGCGAGAAACGCTGAACCGCGGCGGACCGGTGGACCGGGCGAGTGGGCTTGTCGGACATGGCGAAAGGGGTCCGGCTGAGCCGGACCCCTTTGGCGTTCCCCTCCCTCTGCGCGAGACCCCGAGCCCCCTCCGAGTGCCGCGCTCTCCCCCACTCAAGACCCTTGTGAGGCCCCCCTCCGGGTCTTGACGCTACGTAGACACACCGGCCCCAGGGATGGTTGCACGGCTTCCGGAAGAAATTTTCAGAGATTTCTCAGAGCACGTGCCGGCGGTACCTGCCGGCCGTCTCGGCCAGCACCTCGGCCCCGTCGCGCGCCCACAGCACGGGGTTGAAGATCTCCACCTCGACGGCTCCCGCGTAGCCGGCCGCGTCCACCCGCTCGCGGAATCCGCGCAGGTCGACACAGCCGTCGCCGAGCTGGCCGCGGCCCAGGAGCACGCCCTCGGGGAGCGGGGTGACCCAGTCGGCGAGCTGGAACGAGGCGATCCGTCCGCCGGCGCCGGCCCGGGCGATGCCCTCGGCCGCCCGGTCGTCCCACCACAGGTGGTAGGTGTCCACGACGACGCCGACCTGCTCCGCGGGGAAGCGCTCCGCGATGTCCAGGGCCTGGGCGAGGGTCGACACGACACAGCGGTCGGAGGCGTACATCGGGTGCAGCGGCTCGATCGCCAGGCGCACTCCGCGTTCCCGAGCGTACGGGGCGAGTTCGGCGACCGCGTCGGCGACGCGTTCACGGGCGCCGGCGATGTCGCGGTCCCCGGCAGGGAGCCCGCCGGAGACCAGGACGAGGGTGCCGGTGCCCAGGGCCGCCGCCTCGTCCAGGGCCGCCCGGTTGTCGGCCAGCGCTGCGGCGCGCTCGTCCGGGTCGGAGGCGGTGAAGAAGCCCCCACGGCAGAGCGTGGTGACCGTGAGCCCGGCTTCGCGCACCAGCTTCGCGGTCTCCTCGACGCCGTACTCCCGGACCGGCCCGCGCCACAGTCCGACGCCGGGGACACCGAGCGTCACCAGCCCCTCGACCAGCTCGGGGAGGGGCAGTTGCCGCACGGTCTCCTGGTTGATGCTGAGCCGGGCGAGGTCGCCGGAGGCCCGATTGTCGGTACGCAATGTCACACTCCGTACACGGAGAGAAGCCGGCTCATGCGGGACGCGGCAAGCGCCGGGTCGGGGAACAGTCCGATCCGGTCGGCCAGTTCGTAGGCGCGGGCCAGATGGGGGAGGGAGCGTGCCGAATGGAGACCACCGACCATCGTGAAGTGCGACTGGTGGCCGGCCAGCCAGGCGAGGAGGACGACACCCGTCTTGTAGTGGCGGGTCGGGGCGCCGAAGAGGTGGCGGGACAGCTCGACGGTGGGGTCGAGCAGCGCCCGGAAGCCCGTGGTGCCACCGGGGTCGCCGTCGTCCAGCAGGCGCACGGCCCGGGCGGCCAGCGGCGCGAGCGGATCGAAGACGCCGAGCAGGGCGTGGCTGAAGCCCCGGTCGTCGCCGGCGATCAGCTCGGGATAGTGGAAGTCGTCGCCGGTGTAGCAGCGCACGCCGTCGGGGAGGCGGCGGCGCAGTTCGACCTCGCGCCCGGCGTCGAGCAGGGAGATCTTGACGCCGTCGACCTTGCCGGGGTGGGCGGCGATCACCTCGAGGAAGGTGTTCGTGGCCGCGTCCAGGTCCGTGCTGCCCCAGTAACCCTCCAGTGCGGGGTCGAACATCGGGCCCAGCCAGTGCAGCACGACGGGCCCGGCGGCCTGGCGCAGGAGGTGGCCGTAGACCTCCAGGTAGTCGTCGCGGCCCTTGGCGACGGCGGCCAGCACGCGGGAGGCCATGAGGACGGCCTGCGAGCCCGCCTCCTCGACGACGGCGAACTGCTCCTCGTACGCGGCCCGGATCTCCGTGAGGCCGTGGGGGTGGCCGAACTCGGTCGGCGCCAGCTGGTCGGTGCCCACGCCGCAGGCGATACGGCCGCCCTCGGCACGGGCCTCGGCCGAGGAGCGCCGGATCAGTTCGGCGGCCCCGGCCCAGTCCAGGCCCATGCCGCGCTGTGCGGTGTCCATGGCCTCGGCGACACCGAGGCCGTGCGACCACAGGTGGCGGCGGAAGGCCAGCGTGGCCTCCCAGTCCAGCGCGGCGGGCCGGTCGGCCGCGGTGCGGAAGGGGTCGGCGACGACGTGGGCCGCCGCATAGACGACGCGGCTGCGCGGCTCGTCCGCCGTCGCGGGGGCCCCTGCGTGGGCCGCGGGCTCGGTGCGCGGCCGGTAGGCGTACAGCTCGCCCGCCTCGGTGGGGAGGTGAAGGAGCGTCACGGTCACAGGGTCAGCTCCGGTACGTCGAGACGGCGGCCCTCGGCGGAGGACCTCAGGCCCAGTTCCGCGAGCTGGACACCGCGGGCACCGGCCAGCAGGTCCCAGGTGTACGGCTCGTCGAGGTGGACGTGGCGCAGGAAGAACTCCCACTGGGCCTTGAAGCCGTTGGCGAACTCGCCGTTGTCCGGGACCTCCTGCCACTGGTCGCGGAAGACCTCGGTGGCGGGCAGGTCGGGGTTCCAGACCGGCTTGGGGGTGGCGGAGCGGTGCTGGGCACGGCAATTGCGCAGCCCCGCGACGGCCGAGCCCTCGGTGCCGTCGACCTGGAACTCCACCAGCTCGTCACGGTTGACGCGCACGGCCCAGGAGGAGTTGACCTGGGCGACCACGCCGCCCTCGAGCTCGAAGATCCCGTAGGCGGCGTCGTCGGCCGTGGCGTCGTAGGGCTTGTGCTGCTCGTCCCAGCGCTGGGGCACGTGCGTGGTGGCGAGTGCCTGCACGGACAGCACGCGGCCGAACAGCTCGTGCAGGACGTACTCCCAGTGCGGGAACATGTCGACGACGATGCCGCCGCCGTCCTCGGCGCGGTAGTTCCAGGAGGGGCGCTGGGCGGACTGCCAGTCGCCCTCGAAGACCCAGTAGCCGAACTCGCCGCGGACGGAGAGGATCCGCCCGAAGAAGCCGCCGTCGACCAGCCGCCGGAGCTTGAGCAGGCCGGGAAGGAAGAGCTTGTCCTGGACGACGCCGTGGCGGACGCCGGCGGCGGTGGCCAGGCGGGCCAGCCGCAGCGCTCCGTCCAGACCGGTCGCGGTGGGCTTCTCGGTGTAGATGTGCTTGCCGGCGGCGATCGCCTTGGTGATCGCCTCCTCGCGGGCGCCGGTGACCTGGGCATCGAAGTAGATCTCGGTGGCGGGGTCGGCGAGCACGGCGTCCAGGTCGGTGGAGACCAGTGCGGGGTCCAGGCCGTGGCGGTCGGCGAGGGCGCGCAGCGCGTGCTCGCGGCGGCCGACGAGGACGGGCTCAGGCCACAGCACGGTGCCGTCGCCGAGGTCGAGCCCGCCCTGCTCGCGCAGGGCGAGGATCGAGCGGACGAGGTGCTGGCGGTAGCCCATACGGCCGGTCACGCCGTTCATGGCGATCCGCACGGTCCTGCGTGTCACGTGGGGTTCCTCTCTCCGGCGGGGCCCGAGCGGCAGCAAGCGCTTTCCAGATCGCCACGCTAACTGCCCCCGAACACCTTCGACAAGGGGAGGGATTTCGGGAAGAAAGCGCCTACCCGGCGCCTGACGTGGAGTCATCGTCCTGGACGCGGGGACGCCGCCGCGTCCGGGGAGCCCTCGCCCCGGCGACCCCACACGCCCCGGCCCGCGCGGCGGCCGGGTCCCGCGGCCGCGAGGCGGGCGAGCACCGGATGCCCCGGGGCGCCCCCGGCGAGCGTCCGCGGCAGGGCGCCGCACGGGCGCTCGGCGGCGGCCACCGCTCCCGAGCGTCAACACGCCTCCCAGGCCGGGGCCTTCGGCGCGACCGGATCGCGCGCGGCGGAGAAGCCGGGACCGGGGTCACGAGCGGGCCCGGCCCCCGGCCACGGCCGCGCCCCGCGGCTCCCGAATGACGACAGAAAGCGCTTTCCCATAGAGTGACCCCACGGCGGTGGAGCACCCCGCGCAATGTGCTGTGCGACTCCGCTCCCCCACCGGCCTCCGAGGTGAGAGCATGTGCGGCTACGGGCGGACGGCCCGAGGAGGACCGACCCGGAGGAAACAGACAAGATGGCAGTGACCCTGGCCGACGTGGCGGCGCGCGCCGGAGTGTCCGCCGCAACCGTGTCGCGCGTCCTGAACGGCAACTACCCGGTCGCGGGCAGTACGCGCGAGCGGGTCCTGCGGGCCGTCGACGACCTCGACTACGTCGTGAACGGGCACGCCCGCGCACTGGCCGCCGCCACCTCCGACCTGGTCGGGGTACTCGTCAACGACGTCGCCGACCCCTTCTTCGGGCTCATCGCCAGCGCCGTGCAGAGCGAGATCAGCGGCGGCACCGAGCATCCGCCCGGGCTGCCCTCGGGCGCCGGGAAACTCGCCGTGGTCTGCAACACGGGGGGCTCCCCCGAGGCCGAGCTCAACTACCTGACCCTGCTGGAGCGGCAGCGTGCCGCGGGTGTGGTGCTCACCGGGGGCGCCGTGGAAGGCACCGGGCACAGCGCCGCCGTCGCCGCCCGCCTCGCCCGGCTCGCCGCCTCCGGCACCCGGATCGTCCTGTGCGGCCGCCCGCCCCTGCCGGAACTGGCCGAACTGCCCGGCCCCGCCGCGGACGCCGTGATGACCGTCGCCTTCGACAACCGCGGCGGCGCGCAGCGCCTCACCGAGCACCTCCTGGCCCTCGGCCACCGCACCATCGGCTACGTCGCGGGCCCCGCGGAGCGCAGCACCACCCGGCACCGCCTGGAGGGCCACCGTGCCGCCCTGACCGAGGCCAGGCTCGCGGGCTCCCCCGCCGAGCTCGACCGCCTCACCGTGCACGGCTACTACGACCGCTCCTCCGGGTACGACGCCGCGCTGGAACTGCTGCGCCGCGAGCCCGGGCTGACCGCGGTCGTCGCCGCCAACGACACGGTGGCGCTCGGCGTCTGCGCGGCGCTGCGCGAGCGCGGGCTGCGCACCCCCGAGGACGTCTCGGTCGCCGGCTTCGACGACCTGCCCTTCAGCGTGGACGCCGCGCCCGCGCTCACGACGGTGCGCATACCGCTGCAGGAGGCGGGCGCCCGCGCCGGCCGCCTGGTCATGGGCCGCCAGGCACCGCCTCCCGGCGGGCTCGCGACCGTACGGACGGAGCTGATGGTGCGCGCCTCGACGGCGGCACCGCGAAGCGGCGCATAGCGGCACGCGGGCCTCCGGGACACCCGGCGCGCCGGCGCCTGTCCAGAACCGCCCCACAGGGATACCTTTGACGCAGTCAAAGAATTTCCGCGAGGGGAACCCGCCGTGGCCGTCCAGGAGATCCGGGCGTTCAACCGCTTCTACACCAACCTCATCGGCGCGCTCGACTACAGCCGCCATCTGCACACCCCGTACACCCTCACCGAGGCCCGCGTCCTGTACGAGCTCGCCCACGCCGCCGGCGGCGGGCTGGACGCCGCCGACCTGCGCACGGCCCTGTCCGTGGACGCCGGGCAGCTCAGCCGGATGCTGGCGGCCTTCGGGGAGCGGGGACTGGTGACCCGCGCGCCGTCACCACGGGACGCCCGGCGGCAGCGCGTGGAGCTGACCCCCGACGGCCGGGAGGCCGCCCGGCTCCTGGAGGACCGGTCGCGGGAGGCCGTCGCGACCATGGTCGGCGGGCTCGCCCCGCGGGACCGCGAACGTCTGACGGAGGCCATGCGCACCGTCCGCGACGTCCTCGGCGGCACCGCCGCGCCGGGCGCGCCTCCCGGGCCACGGGTCCGGCTGCGCGAGCCGCGGCCCGGCGACCTCGGCTGGGTGGTCCAGCGCAATGCCGAGGTCTACGCCGAGGAGTACGGCTGGAACGCCGAGTACGAGACCCTCGTCGCCCGGATCGTCGCGGACGGCCACGAGCGGGCGTGGATCGCCGAACTGGACGGCGAACGCGCCGGCTGCGTCTTCTGCGTTCGCACCGACGAGCCCGGCACGGCACGGCTGCGCCTGCTGCTGGTGGACCCGGCCGCCCGGGGCCACGGCATCGGCCGGCGGCTGGTCGACGCCTGCGTCGGGCACGCCCGCGCGACCGGTCACCGCGAGCTGGTGCTGTGGACGAACGACGTGCTGGTCTCCGCCCGGCGGATCTACGAGGCGGCCGGTTTCGAGCTCGTCGGGGAGAAGCCGCATCGCAGTTTCGGCCGCGATCTCGTCGGGCAGGACTGGCGGCTGGTGCTGTAACGTCCGAAAAGTGAAGCTCGCGTTCTCGACCCTCGGCGTGCCGGGGCTCCCCGTGCCGGACGTGGTCCGGCTCGCCGCGGAGCACGGTTACCACGGCGTGGAGCTGCGGGCGGGCCACGAGGAGCCGGTGCACAGCGGACTGACGGAGCGGCAGCGCGCCGATGTGGCCGGGGAGTTCAGGGGCTCCGGTGTCGCGGTCCTGGCGGTCGCCTCCTACGTGCAGGTGGCAGCGCCGGGCGAGGACGCTCCGGCGCTGCGCGGCCTGCGCGACCACGTACGCCTCGCCGCCGACCTCGGCGCCCCCTACGTACGGGTGTTCCCCGGCGCCGGTGACGACGACGGGGACGCCGCCGACACCCGGGCGGCCCGCCGGCTGGCGGCGGTGGCCCCGGAGGCGGCGGACGCGGGCGTGCGGGTGCTGGTGGAGACCCACGACTCGCACCGGACCGGCGCGGACGTCGCGCGGATCCTGGGCCTGGTGGGCCATCACCACGCGGGCGCGCTGTGGGACGTGATGCACCCCTGGCTGGGCGGCGAACAGCCCGAGCACACCTACCCGGTGCTCGCCCCCTACCTGGGCTACGTGCAGGTCAAGGACGTGTCCTCGGCGGAGGACACCACCCCGCTGCCGCTCGGCCACGGGGCGCTGCCGCTGGCCGGCACGGTGGAGGTGCTCAGCCGCGCGGGCTGGGACGGCTGGCTGTGCTGGGAGTACGAGAAGCTCTGGTACCCGCAGGTCCGGGCGCTGCCGGAGCTGCTGTCGCGGGGGCGTTCGCACCTGCTGCGGCTGCTCGGCGAGTCGGCCTGAGCCCGGCGCCCGCCCGGAGCGAGCCCAGCGAGGTCACGGCGACGCCGCCCACCAGCAGCACGGCGGCCGCCCAGCGCAGCGGGCCGACGCCCTCGTCCAGCAGCAGGGCCGCCGAGGTCATGCCGAAGACCGGGACGAGCAGGGAGAACGGGGCCACCGCGGAGGCGTCGTACGTCCGCAGCAGGAAACCCCAGGCGCCGAAGCCGAGGACGGTGGTGACCCAGGCGACGTAGACGATCGCGCCGGCGCCGCTCCAGTCGAGGCCGCGCAGCGCGGCGGCGTCCGCGGCGGGGCCCTCGAAGACCAGGGAGAGGGCGAGCAGCGGCAGCGGCGGGACGAGGCTGACCCAGACCATCCAGCTCAGCGCGTCCGGCGGGGCGGCGCGCCGGGTGAGGACGTTGGACAGCCCCCAGAGGGCGGCGGCCGCGACGACCAGCACAAACGCGCCGAGCGGCCCCGAGGTGCCCTCGTCGTACGCGGCGACGCCGATCCCCGCGAACGCGACGCCCATGCCCGCGATCCGCGCCCGGCCGGGCCGCTCGCCCAGCAGGGCGACCGCGAGGAGGGCGGTGAAGACCGCCTGGACCTGCAGCACCAACGAGGACAGCCCGGCGGGCATGCCCTGGTCCATGCCGATGAAGAGCAGGCCGAACTTGGCGACGCCGAGGACGAGTCCGACGGCCACGACCCAGCGCAGCGCGACGCCGGGCCGGCGGACGAAGAAGACCGCGGGCACGGCGGCGACCAGGAAGCGCAGGGCGCAGAAGAGCAGCGGCGGGAAGTCGCCCAGCCCGACCTCGATGACCACGAAGTTGACGCCCCAGACCGCGGCGACGAGGACCGCGAGGGCGAGGTGTACCGGTCGCATCGCTCCAGCATCGGGCACCGTACTCTTAAGCACTAGCGAGTATTGCTGCACTGTCGGCTTCAGCGTTGCTGAACGGTGTGCCTCTGGCGCACGGGATGACGAGGTGAACGGATGCTGGACCTGGCCCGGCTGCGGGCGCTGCACGCCGTGCATGTGCACGGATCGGTGGGGGCGGCGGCCACGGCCCTCGGCTACACCGCGTCCGCGGTGTCCCAGCAGATCGCGAAGCTGGAGCGGGAGACCCGTACGACGCTCCTGGAGCGGCAGGGCCGCGGCGTGGCGCTCACCGAGGCCGCCCAGTTGCTGGCGGAGACCGCACAGGAGCTGATGGCGATCGTGGAGCGGGCCGAGGTGGCGCTGGAGGAACGGCGCGGCCGCCCCACCGGGCGGCTGACCATGGCCGCCTTCCCGACCGCCGCGCGCGGTCTGCTCCCGGAGGTGCTGGCCGGGCTGACGGCCGCCCACCCGTCGCTGGAGCTGCGGCTGGTGGAGGAGGGCGCGCACCTGTCGGTCGACCTGGTCTCCCGCGGCGTCGTCGACCTGGCCGTGGTGCACGACTGGGACATCGCCCCGCTGCCCGCGCCCGAGGGCCTGGAGCGGGTGGTGATCGGCGAGGACCGCTGCGACGTGCTCGTCCCCGCCGGGCATCCGCTGGCGGCCCGCGCGGCGCTGGTCCGCGAGGACGTCGTCGACCAGCGGTGGATCTGCCAGCCGCCCGGACACGTGTGCCACGACTGGCTGGTGCGGACCCTGCGGGAGGCGGGTACCGAGCCGGACCTGGCGTTCCAGGTCGCCGAGTACCAGACGCAACTGGCGCTGGTGGCGGCCGGTCTGGGGATCGCGCTGGTGCCGCGGCTGGGGCGCGGGCCGGTGCCGGACGGCGTGGTCGTGGTGCCGCTGGAGCCGGCGCCCGTGCGGCGGCTGTACGCCTTGTGGCGGACGGGGGCGTCGCGACGTCCGGCCATCACGGAGACGGTTCGGGCGTTGCGCGTCCACTACCCCCTGGTTGTTGCCTGACCATGGGCGGATGTCACCCACCCGCAGGGAACCGCTTCCGTACCGATCCCGTCCAACCGGCATGCTGCTGGGAAATCTCCGCAAAGCGGTGTCGGTCACGCTGCTGGCCGCGTCACTGACGACCCTCTCCGCCGCATGCGGCCGGCAGCAGCCCGCCACCGGTGCACCCCCCTCCGACAACGCCGGTGGCGGCCCCGCCCCCTCCGCGATCACCACCGCGCCCGCCGGCCCGGGCACGGCGACCTCCGCCTCCGCCTCCGCGGACCCGGCACCGCCCACCGCGGCGTCCCCGCCGGTGAACGGGGCGGTCTCCACCCGGCGCGTGTACTTCACCGAGACCACGCGCGGGGTGCCCGCGGTGCACACGGTCCTCGACGACGAGCGCGACCTGGGCCGTTTCCCCGGCTACTTCATGAAGTCGGCGCCGCAGATCGCCGACGCCATCGCCCAGCGCGCCGCACGGACCGACTTCTCGCGCTCGGTCCTGGTCGCCTGGAGCCGCACCACCGGCTGCAACAGCACGAAGGACGCGATCCTCTTCCGCAGCGGCGACCGGCTGGTGCTCGGCCTCGCACAGACCCCGATGGGCCAGTGCCTGGTCGCCAACCAGGTGGTCGTCGTGTTCGAGGTGCCGCGCGACCGGATGCCGAAGCGGCCGCGCTTCGCGCAGGAGACGGACCCGCGGGCCGATCCGCCCGCCCCGGGGAACACGCTGGCGTTCGGCGGTCTCGAGGACACCCGGGCGCCCGGCGGCCGCCGCAGCTCCGAGGTCACCTCGTCCCGGCAGCTCGAGGCCTTCCTCGCCGGTCTGCCCCGCAAGGGGGCCGCCGCGCTGCGCGAGCAACTGGCACGGCATCCGCAGCGCGGCGACGAGCGGCGCTTCGGCTTCGTGCTGACGGGCTGCCGGCCCACCGGAGCCGTCCTGACCATCGGCCGGCGGGAACTGTCGGCGTCCCCCACCGGGGACGAGACCATCCGCTGCATCCAGACCCAGCACTACGCGGCGGTGCTCGCGGTGCCGTCCCGGCTCGTCCCGGCGCGTGCCCAACTCATTGACTGACAATAACTTTCCGGCTAAGCGTGTCTGCTTGAAGGTTTCTTTCAGCACGCCCCCCACCTCCTGCCGGAAGGAGTCCGTCATGCACAGCAGTCCCCATCCGTCCCGCCGTACGGTGCTCGGTGCCGCCGCGGCCGCCTCCACCGCCCTCGCCCTCGGCGTCCCGGGCACCGCGAACGCGGCCGCGACGGACCGCAGACGCGTCCGTGCGCTCATCGACCGCATGAGCATCGAGGAGAAGATCGGCCAGCTCTTCGTCATGCGCGTGTACGGCCATTCGGCCACCGCCCCCGATCCGGCCGACGTCGCCGCGAACCAGGCCGAGATCGGGGTCTCCAACGCGGCCGAGCTGATCGCCAAGTACCACGTCGGCGGCATCATCTACTTCGCGTGGGCCCACAACACCCGCGATCCGCACCAGATCGCCGACCTGTCCAACGGCATACAGCGGGCCTCCAGGATCCCCCTGCTGATCTCCACCGACCAGGAGCACGGCGCCGTCGCCCGGGTCGGCTCCCCCGCCACGCTCTTCCCCGGCGGGATGGCGCTCGGTGCGGGCGGCAGCACCGCGGACGCCCGGTCGGCCGCGGCCGTCGCCGGGGCCGAACTGGCGGCGATGGGCATCACCCAGGACTACGCGCCGGTCGCCGACGTCAACGTCAACCCCGCCAACCCCGTCATCGGGGTGCGCTCCTTCGGCGCCGACCCGAAGGCCGTCGCCGCGCTCGTCGCCGCCCAGGTGGAGGGTTACCAGCGGGCCGGGATCGTCGCCACCGCCAAGCACTTCCCCGGTCACGGTGACACCGGCACCGACAGCCACTTCGAACTGCCGATCATCACGCATTCGCTCGAGGAGTGGCGGCGTCTGGACGCCCCGCCCTTCCGCGCGGCGATCGCCGCCGGCATCGACTCGATCATGACCGCGCACATCCTGGTGCCCGCCCTCGACGACTCCGGTGACCCCGCCACCCTCTCCCGCCCGATCCTCACCGGCATCCTGCGCGAGGAACTCGGTTACGACGGCGTGGTCGTCACCGACTCCCTCGGCATGGAGGGCGTGCGCCAGAAGTACGGCGACGACCGGGTCCCGGTGCTCGCCCTGAAGGCCGGCGCCGACCAGCTGCTCAACCCGCCGGTCCTGGAGACCGCCTGGCAGGGCGTCCTGGCCGCCGTGAAGTCCGGCGAGCTCACCGAGGAACGCCTCGACGAGTCCCTCACCCGGGTCCTCATGCTCAAGGCGCGGCGCGGGCTGCTCGACGACCCGTACGTCACCCACCGCGGCGTGGACCGGGTGGTCGGCACCCGCGGCCACCTGGCGGAGGCCGACCGGATCACCGGACGCACCGTCACCCTGCTGGCGAACCAGGGGGCGCTGCCGCTGCCCGCGCACCGCCGGCTGCTGGTCGTCGGCGCCGACCCTGCCGCGCCCTCGGGCACCGGCGGGCCGCCCACCGCGGTGCTCGGCGCGGCCCTGGCCGGCCTCGGGCACACCGCGCAGGTCCTGTCGACCGGGACCGCGCCGGGCCAGGCCGCGATCGACCAGGCGGTGGCCGCCGCGCGGGACAAGGACGCCGTGGTGGTGGCCACGTACAACGTCACCGGTGCGTCGACGGGTCAGATCGCGCTGGTGGCCGCGCTCGTCGCGACCGGCGTGCCGGTGGTGCAGATCGCGATCCGCAACCCCTACGACGCCGCACGGCTGGACGGGGTGGCCGCCGCGCTGGCCACCTACGGCTGGACGGACGTGTCGATGCGGGCGGCCGCACGGGTGCTGGCGGGCAAGGTACGGCCACGCGGGAAGCTGCCGGTGGCCGTTCCGGCGGCGGACGACCCGGCGCGGACGCTCTATCCCGTCGGCTGGGGCCTGCGGTACTGAACCCGCCACGCGCGGGGCGGCCCCTCCCGGGAACGGGCCACGCCACCTATCCTGCCGAAAACGGGCAACTCGCCCGGGGGGACGGGTGGGGGGCCGCCATGCGCGTGTTGTCCGGGCAACTCCTGGGTGCGGCATGGCTGGTCGCCGTGCTGCTCGCCGCCTGTTCGCCGGGGGCGGGCGGCACGGGCAGCAGCGCCGCCGGCCCGGACGCCTCACCCGCCACGCACGACGCGGTCTTCCTGGACCAGGGGGAGTGCGCGGCCGGCGACCCGGTGGGCTCCTACCGGGAGGTGGCGTGCTCGGACCCGGGCGCCCGGGCCCGGGTCGTCGGCCGGCTGTACGGGCTGCTGCCCGCCTCGCCTTCGCCCGCTCCCTCGCCCACCCCGCGGATCGGCGACCGCTGCCCGCCGACCACGGACTTCCTGCTCACCGTCACCGCCGCCCGTCCCCAGGGGTACGTCTGCATGCGCAACCTGAAGGCCCCGCACCCGGGGGATCCCGGCGGGGGCGGCGAGCCCCGGACGATCGCGGGCGACTGCGTCTACAGCTCCCGGAGAGGACAGGTGAAGGAGACGCCCTGCGACGGTTCGGGGTCGCACCCCCCGCAGTTCCGGGTCGTGGAGCTGGCCCGCGACCGCCGGTCCTGCCCCCGGGGGACGGCGCTGTACGTCGGGGTGGGCGGCGGGCCGGCGGGCGTGGGATGCGCCAGCCGGCTCTGACACCCGATCAGAAGGGCAGCCGGCCGGCGGCCTCGGTGCTCCGGTCGAGCTTGGCGTCGTAGGCCGCCAGCGGCTTGGCCGCCTCAGGGTCGGCACGTACGGCCGCGGGGGCGACCCCGGCCCACTCCAGCACCTCAGCGGTGGCCTTCGCCTTGTCGGCCGCGCCCAGCGCGCCGATGACCGCCCCGTGGTTGGCGCCGGGCGCCCACATCACGTACGAGTCGTGCGCCCCTCGCGAAAGGCGGAACGGTTCGGCTCCCCACGGGTCGTTCCGGCCGTAGACGAAGAGCATGCGCTCGGCGTGGTGGCGCACCCAGGTGTCGACGTCGTGCATCGCGCGGGGCTGGAAGCGCATCGGGATGGAACGCGGCACGTAGGAACGCGGCTGGTAGATCCCGGGGTAGCGCAGCAGGCCCTTCAGGTGCGGGGTCGCGAAGGTCGGAGCGCCGAGCTGCGTGCCCGCCTGGTAGTAGTACGGCGTGTAGTACTCCAGGCCCTGGTCGGTGTAGAAGTCGAAGCCGGAGACGGAGTCGACGAAGGAGTAGAGGGCGTCCGTGGTGGCGGTCGCCGCGGGCACGTCCGCGCATTCCGACTGCTGGTGGTACTGCCAGAAGGCCCACACCAGGTCCAGCACCACGTTCTCGTACGCCTTGTCCGCGCTGCCGACGGTGGTGAAGGTCAGCCCGTTGTCGGCGGCGTACTGCTGGTAGCGGGCGACGATCTCGCCGCGGCGGACGAGTGCCTCGCGCTGCACGGCGTTCAGCCGCGCCCGGCAGTCGGCGGTGCCGACGGTGCGGAAGAAGCGGGTGTAGGCGGAGTCCTCGTCGTTGACCACGTCGTTGGGGGCGACGTAGGCGACGGTGCCGGCCATGTCGTGCGGGTAGAAGCGGCGGTAGTACGTGGCCGTCATGCCGCCCTTGCTGGCGCCGGTGGCGAGCCAGTTCTCGGCGTAGATCCGGCTCAGCGCCCGGTGGATGCGGTGCTGGTCGCTGGCGGCCTGCCAGATGTCGAGCTTCGACCAGTCGGCGGGGGCGGGACGGGACGGGGTGAAGAAGCGGTACTCCATGGAGACCTGGTTGCCGTCCACGATCTGCGTCGGCTCGCGGCGGGAGGGGGTCGTGGAGAGGCCGTAGCCGGAGGTGTAGAAGACGGTGGGCCGGTCGGTCCCCTTGTGCAGCACGGTGATCCGCTGCTGGAACGTCCCCTTGGACGGGTGCCGGTGGTCCACCGGCTGCGTGTAGTTGAGGACGAAGAAGCGGTATCCGGTGACCGGCTTCTCCTCGATCAGGCTCATCCCGGGTATCGCCAGGATGCGGTCCTTGATGTCCGGCTCGTCAGCGGTCGCGGTGGCGACTCCACCGCCGGCGGTGCCTATGAGCAGCACCAGCGCCAGCAGCCATCTGAGCGCGTTGCGCATGCCCCCTCCTTCGGGGTTCGACGGGCGTCGCCCGTGAACCTATGAGGAGGAAGTGGCCCACCGCCAGGGGGCGTTGGGCAAAGAGCGGCGGCCCGGACCACCGGGGTCCGGGCCGCGGGAGCACCAAGGGGGGCCTAGGCGACGGCCTCGCTGCTCTCGTCCTCGCCGACGAAGGTGCGCCACAGCTCGGCGTAGCGGCCGTCGGCGGCGAGGAGCTGCTCGTGCGTGCCGTCCTCGACGACCCGGCCGTGGTCGAGGAGGACGACCCGGTCGGCGCGGGCGGCGGTGGTCAGCCGGTGGGCGACGACCAGGGTGGTGCGGCGTACGGCGAGCCGGTCGGCGGCCCGGTTGACCAGGGCTTCGGTGGCCAGGTCCAGGGCGGCCGTCGCCTCGTCGAGCAGCAGGACGTCGGGGTCGACCAGCTCGGCGCGGGCCAGGGCGATCAACTGCCGCTGTCCGGCGGAGAGGTTGCGGCCCCGCTCGGAGACCGAGTGAAGGTAGCCGCCGTCCAGCGTGGCGATCATGTCGTGGGCGCCGACGGCGCGGGCCGCGGCCTCGACCTCGGCGTCGGTGGCGTCCATCCGCCCGTAGGCGATGGCGTCGCGGACCGTCCCCTCGAAGAGGTGGGCCTCCTGCGGGACGACGCCGAGCCGCTGCCGGTAGCCGGTCAGGTCGAGCTCGCGGATGTCCTGGCCGTCGACGAGGACCGCGCCCGAGGTCGGGTCGTAGAACCGGGCCACCATCTTGACCAGGGTCGACTTGCCCGCGCCCGTCTCGCCGACGAAGGCCACCGTCTGGCCCGCGGGGATCCGCAGGTCGATCCCGGACAGCGCCTCGGCGCCCTCCTCGGTGTAGCGGAAGTGCACGTCGCGGAAGGCGATCTCGCCGCGCAGCCAGCCGACGCCGCGCGGGGACCCGGCGGGCGGGGTGGCGGTCGGCGTGCGGAGCAGTTCGCGGATGCGGCCCAGGGACACCGACGCCTGCTGGTAGCCGTCGAAGACCTGGGAGAGCTGCTGCACGGGCGAGAAGAACAGGTCGATGTAGAGCAGGTAGGCCACCAGGGCGCCTGCGGTGAGCGTGCCCGCGCCGACCCGGTGGGCGCCGACGATCAGCACCAGGGCGGCGGCGACGCTGGACAGCAGCTGCACGAAGGGGAAGTACACCGAGATCAGCCACTGCCCGCGCACACGCGCCTGCCGGTAGGCGTCGCTGCGGTCGGCGAAGCGCTCGGCGCCGCCGCGCTCGCCCCGGAAGGCCTGTACGACGCGGAGTCCGGCGACGTGCTCCTGCAGGTCCGCGTTGACGACGCTGACCCGCTCCCGGGCCAGCTCGTAGGCCTTCACGGACTTGCGGCGGAAGACCCAGGTGGCGACGAAGAGCACCGGCAGGGTGGCGAAGACGATCAGCGCCAGCTGGACGTCGATCACCAGCAGCGCGACCAGGATGCCGAGGAAGGTGAGCACGCTGACCAGCGCGGTGACCAGTCCGGTCTGCAGGAACGTCGACAGCGCGTCGACGTCGGTCGTCATCCGGGTCATGATGCGGCCGCTCAGCTCGCGCTCGTAGTAGTCGAGCCCGAGCCGGTGCAGGTGGGAGAAGATCTTCACCCGGAGCGTGTAGAGCACGCGCTCGCCGGTACGGCCGGTCAGGCGCGTGGAGCCCCACTGCGCGCCCCACTGCGCGGCGACCACGGCCAGTCCCAGCAGCGAGGCGGCCCAGACGGCCCCGAGCGCGGCCTGCCGCACACCGGAGTCGATGCCGTGCCGGATCAGGACCGGCAGCAGCAGCCCGGCCAGCGCGTCGACGGCGACGAACAGCAGGCTGAGCAGCAGGGGGCCGCGGAAGCCGCGCAGCAGACTGCGCAGGCCGAAGTCCTTCTCGACGGAGGCCGCCCGGTCCTCGTCGACGTCCGGGGTGTCCAGGGCCGGGGGCAGCGCCGCCACCTGCGCGAGCAGCTCGGGGGTGGCGGGCATCCCGGCCATGGCCGAGGCCATGCCGCCCGGGCCGCCGCGCGCGGCGGCCGGGGAGGGCGCCGACTGGGTCCGCCCGGTGTCCTCGTCGCGGTGCCGGCGGTCCTGCGGCCACAGGGCCGCCGTCACCCCGCCCTCCGCGGGCGCCTCGGCGGCGGGACGTGCCGCCGGGGCCGCGATCGCGCCCTCGCCGGGCCACTCGGTCAGCGGCACGACCTCGCCCGCGGGGTCGTGGGTGACGACGTCCGAGCCGAGCTCGTCGGGGTCGGTGAGCAGCCGCCGGTACAGCGGGCAGCGGGCCTCCAGCTCCTCGTGGGTGCCCACGTCGACCAGCCGGCCGGCCTCCAGCACGGCGATCCGGTCGGCGAGGGCGAGGGTGGAGCGCCGGTGGGCGATGAGCAGGGTCGTGCGGCCCGCCATCACCTCGCGCAGCGCGTCGTGGATCTCGGCCTCGACGCGGGCGTCCACGGCGGAGGTCGCGTCGTCGAGGACGAGCAGCCGCGGGTCGGTGAGGATGGCGCGGGCCAGGGCGACGCGCTGGCGCTGGCCGCCGGAGAGGGTCAGTCCCTGCTCGCCGACGACGGTGCCGTACCCCTCGGGCAGGGCGCTGATGAACTCGTCCGCCTGGGCGTGCCGGGTCGCGGTGAGGATCTGCTCGTCGGTGGCGTCGGGGTGGCCGTAGGCGATGTTGGCGCGGACGGTGTCGGAGAACAGGAAGCTGTCCTCCGGGACGAGCCCTATGGCGTCGCGCAGGGAGTCGAAGGTGAGGTCGCGCACGTCGCGGCCGCCGACGCGGACGGCGCCGCCGGTCACGTCGTAGAAGCGCGGCAGCAGCAGCGAGACGGTCGACTTGCCGCTGCCGGAGGCGCCGACGACGGCGACGGTCTCGCCGGGCTCGACGGTGAGCGAGAAGTCGTCCAGCACGGGACGGGTGCGGTCGTAGCCGAAGCTGACGTGGTCGAACTCCACGGTGGCCGGGGCCTCGTGGGGCAGCTGCCCGGCGCCCTCCTCCAGGCTGGGCCGGGTGTCGATGAGCTCGGTGACGCGCTCGACTCCGGCCCTGGCCTGCTGGCCGACGGTGAGCATCATCGTGAGCATGCGCACCGGGCCGGTCAGCTGGGCGAGGTAGGTCGAGAACGCGACGAAGGTGCCCAGGGTGATCTGGCCCTTCACGGCCATCCAGCCGCCGAGCGCCAGCATGCCGACCTGCCCGAGCGAGGGCACCGCCTGGAGCGCGGGGCCGTAGCGCGCGTTGAACCTGATGGTGCGCAGCCGTCCGGCGAAGAGCCGCTCGCTGACCGAGCGCAGCTTGGACATCTCCTGCTGCTCCTGGCCGAAGCCCTTCACGACGCGGACGCCGGTCACCGAGCCGTCCACGATCCCGGCGACGGCGGCGGCCTGGCCCTGGGCGTACCAGGTGGCGGGGAAGAGCCGCTTGCGGCTGCGGTCGGCCAGGAACCACAGGGCGGGCGCGACGGCGAGGGCGATCAGGGTCAGCATCGGCGAGAGCACGAACATCACGACGATCGACAGGACGAAGAGCAGGACGTTGCCGATCATCATGGGCGCCATGAAGAGCAGGCCCTGGATGAGCTGCAGGTCACTGGTGGCCCGGCCGACGACCTGGCCGGTGTTGAGCTCGTCCTGGCGCGCGCCGTCCAGCCGGGTGAGCGAGTGGAACATGTCGGTGCGCATGTCGTGCTGCACGTCGAGGGCGAGCCTGCCGCCGTAGAAGCGCCGCAGGAACGTCATCAGGTAGACCACGACCGCGGCGGCGATCAGCACGGCCGCCCAGGGGGCGAGCGGCTTGTCGTGCTTGACGATGACGTCGTCGATGATCAGCTTGGGGACGAGCGGCACGAGGGCCATCACGGCCATGCCGGCGAGCGAGGAACCGAGCGCGAGGCCCACGTTCCCCCGGTAACGCCAGCAGTACCCCATCAGCCGCCGCAGCCAGCCCTCGGCCCTCACGGCCTCGCCGGCCTTCGCTTCGTCGTCCTTCGCCGTCACCCGGTGTCCTCCCGTCCCGTCCTTTTCGCCGGAGGATCACAACGCCCTGGAGTGGGGATTTCATCCTCCTGCAACAAAACTACGACCAAGGTCCGACAGCGCTCGGTCGGAGGTCTCGGGACAAAGCCCACCGAAACGTTTCTCCCTCCCGGCCGGGACCGGGCGCCGGTTCACCCCAGGTGCGTCGGCGCGAACATCCGCAGCAGCGCGGGGAGCACGACCACGGAGGGGCCGGGTGCCGCGAGGGCGTCCGCGAGGTCGTCCCGGAGCCGCTCGGGGCTCGTACGGACCGCCGGGACGCCGAAGGCCCCGGCGAGTGCGACGAAGTCCGGCCGGGCCAGCTCGGTGCCGGTGGCCTCGCCGAAGGCGTCCGTCATGTACTCGCGCAGGATGCCGTAGCCGCCGTCGTCGACGATCAGCCAGGTGACGGGCAGGCCGTACTGCCGGGCCGTGGCGAGCTCGGCGATGGAGTACATCGCGCCGCCGTCGCCCGAGACGGCCAGCACGGGCCGGGTGCGGTCCGCGGCGGCCGCGCCCAGCGCGGCGGGGAAGCCGTAGCCGAGGCCGCCGGCGCCCTGGGCGGAGTGCATCGGTCCGGGCCAGGCGGACCAGGCCCAGTAGGCGAGGATCGTCATGTCCCAGAAGCTGGGGGCGTCCTCGGGGAGGGCGTCCCGCACGGCGGCGAGGACGCGCCGCTCCAGACCGAGGTCCTGGCCGTCGAGGCGCTCCCGGACCCGCTCCAGCAGGGCCGCCACCGCCTCGGGCGCGCCCGCGTCGCGGCGCTCGTCCACGGCCGCGGCGAGCGCGCCGAGGGCGAGCCGGGCGTCGGCGTGGATGCCGAGCGCCGGGTGGTTGGACTCCAGCTTGCCGAGGTCGGCCTCGACCTGGATCACCCGGCCGCGCGGGCGGAAGGTGTGGTAGTTCGAGGAGAGCTCGCCCAGCCCGGAGCCGACGACCAGCAGGACGTCGGCCTCCTCCAGGAAGTCGGTGGTGTGCCGGTCCTCCAGCCAGCTCCGCAGCGACAGCGGGTGTTCCCACGGGAAGGCCCCCTTGCCGCCGAAGGTGCAGGCGACCGGGGCGTCGAGCCGCTCGGCGAGGGCGCGCAGTTCGGCCTCGGCCCCCGAACGCGCGACGCCGCCGCCGGCCAGCACGACCGGCCGCTCGGCGCGGGACAGCAGCACCGCCGCCTCGGCGATCAGCTCGGCGCGAGGGCGCAGCGGCCGGGGCCCGGCCGCCAGCTCCCCGACCGGCGGCACCGTGACGGGGGCGAGCAGCACGTCCTGCGGGATCTCCACCCAGACCGGCCCGTACGGCGCGGTCAGCGCCGACTCCCAGGCGGCGGCGAGGGCCGAGGGGATCTGGGACGCGGTGCGGACGGTGTGCACCGACTTGACGATGTCGCGGAAGGACGCCTTCTGGTCCGCGAGTTCGTGCAGGTAGCCGTGGCGGCCACCGCCGAGCCCGGCGACCGGCACCTGGCTGCCGATGGCGACGACCGGCGCCGAGGCGGCGGCCGACTCCTGCAGCGCGGCGAGCGTCATCAGCGCGCCGGGGCCGGTGGAGACCAGCAGCGGCGCGGCGCCGCCCGTGACGCGGGCGTACGCGTCCGCGGCGAAACCCGCGTTGTTCTCCACGCGCAGGCCCACGTACTCCAGCTTCGAGCGCCGCAGCGCGTCGAAGGCGCCCAGCGCGTGCTGCCCGGGCAGGCCGAAGACCGTCGTCGCGCCGAGCGCCGTCAGGGATTCGACGACCAGGTCGCCTCCGTTGCGCCCGCTCATGCGCGGCCGGCCGCGATCTGCCGGGTCATGATCGTGGTCAGCTCGTACGCGGTGTGGGAGGCCGCGACGCTGGTGATCTCGGCGTGGTCGTAGGCGGGGGCGACCTCGACGACGTCGGCGGAGATCAAGTGGCAGGAGGCCAGGCCCCGCAGGATCTCCAGCAGCTCGCGGGAGGTGATGCCGCCGGCCTCGGGGGTGCCGGTGCCGGGGGCGTGGGCCGGGTCGAGGACGTCGATGTCGATGGAGATGTACAGCGGGCGGTCGCCGATGCGCTCGCGCAGCTGCTGGGCGACCTCGTCGGCGCCGCGCCGGTAGACGTCGGCGGAGGTGACGATGCCGAAGCCCATCTTCTCGTCGTCGGTGAGGTCCTGCTTGCCGTACAGCGGGCCGCGGGTGCCGACGTGGGAGAGCGCGGAGGTGTCGAGGACGCCTTCCTCCACGGCCCTCCGGAACGGGGTGCCGTGGGTGTACTCGGCCCCGAAGTAGGTGTCCCAGGTGTCGAGGTGGGCGTCGAAGTGGAGCAGGGCGACCGGGCCGTGCTTGCGGGCCATGGCGCGCAGCAGGGGCAGCGAGATGGTGTGGTCGCCGCCGAGGGTCATCAGGCGGGCGCCGGTGTCGAGCAGGTCATCGGCGGCGGCCTGGATGGTCTCGACGGCCTCGTTGATGTTGAACGGGTTGGCGGCGATGTCACCGGCGTCCGCGACCTGGGCGAGCGCGAAGGGCGAGGCGTCCTGCGCCGGGTTGTACGGGCGCAGCAGACGGGAGGCCTCGCGGATCGCGTTGCCGCCGAAGCGGGCGCCGGGACGGTAGGAGACGCCCGCGTCGAAGGGCACGCCGACCACGGCGACGTCGGTGGTGCCGACCTCGTCGAGGCGCGGGAGCCGCGCGAACGTGGCGGGACCGGCGTACCGCGGGGTGCGGGAGGAGTCGATGGGGCCGCGCGGTTCGGTGCTGCTCATGGGTAACTGCCTTCTTTCGTACGCTTCGTTGCGCTCTGCTCGCTTTGTGACCTTATCCGACCGGGACGGTCCCCTCGGCGGCCGGGACGGGGGTCCGTCCGGCCAGCCGCTCCCGCCAGGCCGCCAGCACGGCGGCGTCGGTCGGCTTGGTGGTCAGGCTCACCGCGACGTAGACGACGAGGGAGGCCAGCAGGCCGTAGTAGACCGGCTCGTTGGCCAGGATGCCCTTCCAGACCATCAGGCCCACGACGGCCAGGCCGCCGACGGCCACCGAGGCGAGGGCGCCCGGCGCGGTGCCGCGCCGCCACAGCAGACCGCCGAGGATCGGCACCAGCAGCCCGCCGACGAGCAGGTTGTACGCCACGGTCAGCGCCTCGACGACGTTGTTCAGCGCGATGGCGGTGACGATGACGACCACGCCCATGATCAGGATGAAGACGCGGTTGCCCGAGACCTCGTCGTGCGCGCCCTCTTCGTCGTCCCGCCCGCGGCCGACCACGCCGCGCAGCCGCGACCAGATGTCGTTGTTGGCCACGGTGGCGCAGGCGATCAGCGCGCCGGAGGAGGTGGACATCACCGCGGAGAGCGCGGCGGCCAGCACCAGGCCGCGCACGCCCACCGGCAGCGCGTCCTTGACGATGGTGGCGAAGGCGTCGTCGGCCGCGGCCAGGTTCGGGTACAGCACCTTGGCGGCGGTGCCGATGACGGCGCCGGCGATCGCGTAGACCAGGCAGTAGACACCGGCGACGGTGCCGCCGAGCTTGGCGATCCTGTCGCTGCGGGCGGTGAACACCCGCTGCCAGATGTCCTGGCCGATGAGCATGCCGAAGGTGTAGATCAGCACGTAGGTGAAGATCGTCTGCCCGCCGATGCCCAGCGGCGCGAAGTACTCGCTCGGCAGCTGCGCCTTCATCTCCGCGAAGCCGCCCGCCTTGATCACCGCGATCGGCAGCAGCAGGACCAGCACGCCGAGGGTCTTGACCACGAACTGCACCATGTCGGTGAGCGTGATCGACCACATGCCGCCCAGCGTGGAGTACGCCACCACGACGGCGCCGCCCAGGATGATCGCCAGGGTGCGGTCCATCCCGAACAGGACGTCGAAGATCGTCGCGTAGGCGATCGTCGAGGTCACCGCGAGCATCAGCGTGTACGCCCACATGACGACGCCGGAGATGACCCCGGCCGAGCCGCCGTAGCGCAGGTCGAGCATCTCCGAGACGGTGTAGACCTTCAGGCGGGCGATGCGGGCCGAGAAGAAGACGCTCAGCGCCAGCAGGCCGAGGCCGATGGTGAAGACCATCCAGGCGCCGGACAGGCCGTACTGGTAGCCGAGGCCGACGCCGCCGATGGTGGAGGCGCCGCCGAGGACGATCGCGGCCATGGTGCCGGAGTACATCGACGGGCCCAGCCTGCGGCCGGCGACCAGGAACTCGCTCTTGGACCTGGCGCGGCGCATGCCCCACCAGCCCACGGCGAGCATGCCGGCCAGATAGCCGATGATCACGGCGTAGTCGACGGCCATGAGCCCTCCTCCATCGGTCGCGCGGGCGGTGCCGCGGGCTTTCCTTTGCGGTGACGATAGGTGGCCGGGAAGAAGCGCTGAAGTGTACGTTTCATCCATCACACCCGGTCCGTATGGAGGAAACGCACATGGCTCCCCCGCGTCAGGACCTGGCGCCGCCCACGCCGCCGATCCCGCTCGCCACCCTGCTCGCCCTGCCCGACCTCGGGCTGCGTCAGGTCGCGGGACCGTCCGCGGCCGACCGGGACGTCCGCGTCCAGTGGGTGCACACCAGTGAGATGGAGGACCCCTTCCCGTACCTGCTCGGCGGGGAGCTGCTGCTGACCGCGGGGGTGCACTTCGCGTCGGCGGCGGGCGCCGGCGCCTACCTGGACCGCTACGTGGCCCGCACGGTCGAGGCGGGGGCGGCGGCGCTCGGCTTCGGTCTCGCCCCGGTGCACGACGAGACCCCGGCGGCGCTGGTCGCCGCCTGCGACCGGCACGGCCTGCCGCTGGTGGAGGTGCCGCCGCGGACCCCCTTCACCGCGGTCGCGCGGGCCGTCTGGCAGGCCATGGGCGAGGCCCGGGTCCGTGAGCTGCGGCATGTCACCGAGGCACAGCAGGCCCTCGCCGCGGCCGCCGGGCGCCCGGACCCCGTGCCCTCGGTGCTGCGCAGGCTCGCCGGCCGCCTGGGCGCGTGGGCCGCGCTGATCGCCCCGGACGGTTCCGAGGTGTACGCGGCGGGCACCGCCCCGGACCCGCAGGCGCGTGCGGCGGCGGTACGGCTGGCCGGGGTGGTCCTGCCGGCTCCGGACGCGCACGCGCCCTCCTCGGCGACCGACACCCACGGCGGGACGCGCCTGTCGGCGTACGCGCTGGCCGGCGGCACCCCGAGCGAGCGGCCGGCGCTCGTCCTGGTCACGGGTCGCCCCGATCCGGGCGACCACGCGGTCGCCAACGTCGCCGCGGTCCTGCTCTCCCTGCTCACCGGCCCGCATCTGGGCAGCGCGGAGGCGGGCCGGTCGGCGGCTCTGGTACGGCTGCTGCTGGGCGCGGAGCCGCAGGAGGCGGCCCCGCTGCTGGGGCCGGAGTCCCGCTGGGCCGTCGTGCACGCCCGCAGGCGCGGCGGGCCGGCCGGACCGCTGGCGGCCGCCGCCCTCGGCACGGCGCTGGGCACCGCGCTGATCGAGCCGGGCGACACCGTCGTACGCCTCCTCCTGCCGGCCGGCCGCGAGGTGACCGCCCAGCCGGGGTGGACCCTCGGGGTGAGCGGCCCGGTCGCGGTGGCCGCCCTCGTCACCGGGGACGGCCAGGCCGCGGGCGCGCTGCGCCGGGCAGTCGCCACCCGTGCGCCGCTGGTGATCCATCGCGGAGCCGGCCCCGGCATGAGCGGACTGGTCACCCCGGACGACGCCCGGTCCAGGGCGCGGGAGCTGCTGGCGCCGGTGGCGGACTCGCCCGCCCTGGTGGAGACGCTGCGCACCTGGATCGGCCTGCACGGGAGCTGGGACCGTACGGCCGTCGCCCTGGAGGTGCACCGCAACACCGTGCGCCAGCGCATCGGGCGCGCGGCGGCCCTGCTGGAGGCGGACCTGGACGACCCGGACGTACGCATGGAGCTGTGGTTCGCGCTGCGCTGGCTGTGAACCCGTGCGCCCCGCCGCGGCGGGCTTTCTGACGTCCCGGCAGGAGGTAACGGACCGGCGTCGATCGGCGGCCCTCCGCACGCACGTCCGACAGCAGGCGACAATGGGGGTCATGCTGCCCCATGTCACCGTGCCGTCCCGCAAGGCCCTCGCCGACCATCTCGTACGCACGCGCATCGCGGGCGACGTCGCCACTCCCCGCGAGAACAACCGCTCGCACTACCGCAGACTCGCCGAGGGCGACCGCCACTACTGGTTCGGCCTGGAGTTCGGCGACCGGTGGACGGACGAGGAGGCGGTGCTGGCGGTCATGGCCGAGCGCTGCGGGGTCGTGGCCGACCCCGGGTACCTCTACGGGCAGGACACCATCGACCCCGAGCTGACGATCAGCGCCCTGGACCGCGCCGCCCGGATGCTCTGCAAGGCCGTGGAGGGCGGGCAGCGGGTGCTGTTCGCCACCGGCCACCCCGGCGGTCTGCTGGACGTCCACCGCACCCTGGCCGCGGCCGTGCGGGCCGCCGGCGCCGAGGTCATCGCGATCCCCGGCGGGCTGTCCACCGACGAGGGCGGCGTCTTCCAGTTCTGCGACGTGGCCATGCTGGAGCGCGGCGCCACGCTGTGGCACACCCACTCCCCCGGCCCGATGGCGGCGGTCCTCGACGCGCTGGCCGCACAGGGCCGGCCGCTGCCCGACCTGGTCGTCGCCGACCACGGCTGGGCGGGGTGCGCCGGACAGCGCGGCATCGACGCGATCGGCTTCGCGGACTGCAACGACCCGGCCCTCTTCCTCGCCGAGGCGGAGGGCACGGTCTCGGTGACCGTCCCGCTGGACGACCACGTCACCGACCCGCGCCACTACGACGCGATGACCGCCTACCTGCTGGACGCGGCGGGCCTGACCGGCTCCGCATGACAGGGGGCCACGCCCCCGAGGGGGCCTTGCCCGGAACTGACCACGCGGCCCCCGGCCCCCTCCGAGCCGACGCGCCCGGGCCCCGGTGAGAAACACGCGGGGGAGTCCCCCCCCCCGGGGTAGGCGGAATAGTA
>NZ_JBHWGA010000002.1:415810-508504 GCF_042733315.1 Streptomyces sp. NPDC059718 | reverse complement strand
CGGTTGAACGACGGACGCTCGTCACGACGGTCCCGGTTGAACGACGGACGCTCGTCACGACGCTCGCGGTTGAACGACGGACGCTCGTCACGACGCTCGTACCCGCGGTCACCGCGGTCACCGCGGTCCCGGTCGCGGAACGACGGGCGGTCGTCACGACGGTCGTCGCGGCGGCGCTCGTAGTTGCCACGGTCGTCACGGCGCTGGAACGTGCGCTGCTCCGGCGCGGACGTCTCCGCGGCCGGGGCGGGGACGCTCGCCGCGGCGGCGACCGCCTCGGCGGCCTCGGCCTGGGCGGCGGCCACGGCGGCCTCCGGGTCCTCGCCGCGCTCACGGGCGGCACGGGCGGTGAGGCGGTCGGCCTCCTCGCGGAGTTCGGCGGCCCGCCGCTGCGCGCGCTCCAGGGACTTGACGAGGTCGGCGACCTCACGCTCGGCCTGCTGGGCGGCGTTGCCCGCCGCGTCCGCCTGCACCTCGGTCAGCGACCGGGCGCCGGTGATCTGGGCCACGTCCTCGTCGAACGCCCCGGCCCCGCCGACGACGTGGCGCGAGGCGTCGACGCCCGCGTCCTCCATCAGCCGGAAGATCTGCTTGCGCTGGTGCGGCAGGGCGAGCGAGACGACCGTGCCGGACTGGCCGGCGCGGGCGGTACGGCCCGAGCGGTGCAGGTAGTCCTTGTGGTCGCCGGCCGGGTCCACGTTGAGGACCAGGTCGATGCCGTCCACGTGGATGCCGCGGGCCGCGACGTCGGTGGCGACGAGGACGTTGACGTAACCGTCCTTGAAGTCCGCCAGGGTGCGGGTGCGGGCGCCCTGGGTCATGCCGCCGTGCAGGGCGTCGGCCTTGACGCCCGCGTCGCGCAGCTGCTCGGCGACGCGGTCGGCACCCATCTGGGTGCGGACGAAGATGATGGTGCGGCCCTTGCGGGCGGCGATGGCGGCGGTGACCGGGGCCTTGTCCTTGGGCTTCACGACCAGGACGTGGTGGGTCATCGTGGTGACCGCGCCGGCCGAGGGGTCGACCTCGTGCGTGATCGGGTCCTTCAGGTACCGCTTGACCAGGGTGTCGATCTCGTTCTCCAGCGTGGCGGAGAACAGCAGCCGCTGGCCGCCGGCCGGGACCAGGTCGAGGATCTCGGTGACCTCGGGCAGGAAGCCCATGTCGGCCATCTGGTCGGCCTCGTCGAGGACGGCGATCTGCACCTGGTCCAGCGCGCAGGCGCCGCGCTCGATCAGGTCGCGCAGCCGGCCCGGGGTGGCGACGAGGATGTCGACGCCGCGCTCCAGGGCGTAGATCTGGTTCTGCATCGAGGTGCCGCCGCAGACGACCTTCATCTTCAGGCCGAGCACGTCGCCGTACGGCTGCAGCGCGTCCGCGACCTGCATCGCCAGCTCACGGGTCGGGGTGAGGATCACACCGCGCGGACGCTTGCGCTCGGTGCGGCCCTCGGACAGGGAGGTGAGCAGCGGCAGACCGAAGGAGAGGGTCTTGCCGGAGCCGGTACGGCCGCGGCCGAGGATGTCGCTGCCGGCCAGGGCGTCGGGGATCGTCGCCGCCTGGATCGGGAAGGGGGTGGTGACCCCGTTCTGCGCCAGCTTGCGGACGATCCCCTCGGGCAGGCCGAGGTCGCCGAAGGTCACGCTGGGGGTTTCGGGAGCGGTCTGCTCCTCGATGACGGCCTCGTCGGTGCCGTCGGTGTCGATGGGCATGGCGGAACGGTCGGCAGTGTCAATAGACATGCTGAAGCTAAAACCTCTCGGAGATTTCGGCACGCGCCAGCTCCGGAGGTTGCTTACAACCGCCTCGATGCGGTCAGCCACAGGAGAAAAGGAACGCGCCAACGCGGCGCGCTTCGGTTCGGCGCCGGGCAATGGGATCAAACGATCTACCAGCATACGCATACGAGACCGCTTTGGCCAATTCGGTCCTCTCGGCCCCTCCCGTTCCTCATGTGGCGCCGTTCACCGAGGGCGCGCTGGACGGCGACGGCTCGGGCGACTCGCCGCCCCCGGACGGCGGCGGCGAGCTGTCTCCCGGCGAGGACGTCGTCGACGGCCGGTCCGACGGGGGCGAGGACTGCGAGGGCCGCCCCGAGGACGAGGGCCGCACCGACGGCTTCCCGCTGTGGGAGCGGTCCGGGCCCTGGGTCGGCCCGGGCACCGACTCCTCCGCCGACACCGAGGGCGAGCCGGCACCGGGCGCGAGGGCCCCGGGCCGCCCCTCCACCCCGCCCGGGCCGCCGGGCATCACCATCCCGCCGTCCTCCCAGGTCCCCCCGGCACCGCCGGCCTCCCCGGCGACACCGGAGGACGCGCCCTTCGGGTGGGCGTCGCCGCCCGCGCCGCCCACGCTCACGCAGCCGGTCACGGAGCCCAGGGCGAGCACGGGCAGGAGCAGCACGGCCGCCGTACGCGCGCGGGCGGTGGCAGGGGTCACGGAGGCACCTCTGGTGGATCTGGCGGGACCGGTGGGTCCGGTGGGTCCGGCGGGGGCGTGGCGGGATCGGGTTCCGCGCTGCCCAACGGGCCCACGGCCCTCGGGGACACGCCCCTGCGGGCGGGAGCGCGCCCCCGCGGCGACCGGCCCGCCCCCGCGCGGGTCACCGAACGGCTCCCACCCGGCGCCCCCTTGGCACGCCCCGGTACCGCAATCCGCGCCGGACGCTGCCCGAACGGCCGTCCGTCCCGGACAATGGCGGTGTGCTGGAGATGTCACGCGAAGCGTTCGAGGAACTGGTCAGCGACGCGCTCGACCGGATCCCGCCCGAGCTGACCCGCGTCATGGACAACGTGGCGGTGTTCGTCGAGGACGAGCCCGACCCCGCCGATCCGGAGCTGCTGGGCCTGTACGAGGGGACGCCGCTGACCGAGCGCGGGGAGTGGTACGCGGGCGTCCTGCCGGACCGGATCACGATCTACCGCGGCCCGACCCTGCGCATGTGCGGCACGAAGGAGGAGATCGTGCACGAGGTCGCCACGACCGTCGTCCACGAGGTGGCGCACCACTTCGGCATCGAGGACGAACGCCTGCACGAACTCGGCTGGGGCTGAGCCCCGGTGGCCCCCCGCGGGCGCGGGGGACGTCCGTCCGGCGGCGCATGGCCCGCGAGCGCCGGGGGCATACGTCGGCAATGGTCCGTGTTCGCTCTCGTGTGCCCCGTATCCGTGACCTGTGGCGTCGCCGCCGCACCGCAGAACCGCCCGCCCCCTCGCTCCCCGTCCCCCCGGCCCGCCCCTACCTGGGCGCGCTCGGGCTGCTCGCGGTGACGCTGGTGGGCGGCTGGCTCGGCCTGGTGGTGCTCGGCAGCATCGAGGAACCGGTCGGCCCGATGAACACCCGGATGTCGCTGCACCCGTCCTGGACCGGGGACACCAAGGTCAACATCTCCCCGCTGGGCTCCCTCCAGCTGGACAGCCACGACGGCCCGCTGCGTCTGGTCGTGGACGTCGACACCCTCGACCCCGACCGGGCCCGGACCCTCGTACGGCACCCGGAGCGGATCAGCGGGCTGCAGAGCGAGGTCGCCGCCGACGTCGAGCACAGCACGACCGAGCTCGCGCTGCGGTCCTCGGTGGCCGCGCTGACCGGGGCCACCGCCCTCGGCCTGGCCGTCTACCGCAGGCCCCGCCGCGCCCTCGCCGCGGGCGGGCTCTCCCTCGCTGTGCTGGTGGCCTGCGCCGGCACCGCGTACGGCACCTGGAACCCGCGCAGCGTCCTGGAGCCCCGGTTCTCCGGGCTGCTGAGCAGTGCCCCCTCGGTGGTCGGCAACGCGCGCAGCATCGTCAGCGACTTCGACATCTACCAGCAGGAACTCGCCCGCCTGGTGACCAACATGACCCGGCTGTACGACGCGACGTCCACGCTGCCCGCGTACAACCCCGACCCGACCACGCTGCGCGTGCTGCACGTCTCGGACATCCACCTCAACCCGGCGGCCTGGCAGATCATCGAGTCCGTCGTCGCCGAGTACAAGATCGACGTGATCGTCGACACCGGCGACCTGATGGACCACGGCACCACCGCCGAGAACGGCTTCACCTCCGCCATCCCCGACCTCGGCGCGCCCTACGTCTTCGTCCGCGGCAACCACGACTCCATGGACAGCCAGCGCGCGGTCGCGGCCCGCGCCAACGCGTACGTGGTCGACGACGGCCGGTCCGTGGTCGTCAAGGGGCTGCGCATCGCCGGCATCGGCGACCCGCAGTTCACCCCGGACCGCTCGGTCGAGGCGGCCGGCGACCCGTCGGAACGGGTGGCCGGGCAGGAACTGGCCGACGCCATCCGACGGCAGAACGCCACGGGCGCCAAGGTCGACATCGCCGTCGCCCACAACCCGATCGCCGCCGCCCAGACGGACGGCACCGTCCCGCTGATCCTCTCCGGGCACACCCACACCCGGGACGTCGACGTCCTCGAACACGGCAGCCGGCTGATGGTGCAGGGCACGACCGGCGGCGGCGGACTGCGCGCCGTCGAGGGCGACACCCCCCAGAAGGTGGAGGCCTCCGTGCTCTACCTGGACCGGGACACCCACGCCCTCCAGGCCTGGGACGAGATCACCCTCGGCGGGCTCGGGCTGTCCACCGCCGAGGTCTCCCGCCACCTCCCGGAGGAGGTGGAGCCGGGCCGCGCCCCGTCCCCCTCCTCCTCCCCCTCCGGGACGCCCTCCGCCACGGCGACGAGCAGCCCGTGAACCGGCCCGTAAACCGTTTTGGCGATCCCCCCTCGCATCCCATATCCTGCTGACGCGTCCCGACGGCCGAAGATTCGCCCGGCGGGCCACCCAGCCCTCATCGTCTAGTGGCCCAGGACGCCGCCCTTTCAAGGCGGTAGCACGGGTTCGAATCCCGTTGGGGGCACATACGTCGTCTGCGTCGTCCCGCAGACCATGCGCGTTGGCAGTGCGGCCGGTTCACCGGCGGCACTGCCTTCCGTGTTTTCCGGGCCGGAACCGGTGCTTCCCCCTCGCAGGCCCGCAGGTCACGCGTGCGTGGCACCGCCCGGGGTCTGATACGCTGGTCCAGCGAGATCGGCCCGCCAGTGCGTGTCCGACCGGTCACCGAGAATCACCGACCGGAAGCCGTCCACCGGCGATCCGTTCCTCGCAGAGCGCGGCGGAATCCCGTTGGGAGCACGCACAAACGTGTGGGAGACTGTCTCTCGCGCAGAGCGCATAGCAAGGTCCTGTGGAGCAGTTTGGAGTGCTCGCCACCCTGTCAAGGTGGAGGCCGCGGGTTCAAATCCCGTCAGGACCGCGCTGGCTGGGTAGCTCAGTTGGTACGAGCGATCGCCTGAAAAGCGATAGGTCGCCGGTTCGACCCCGGCCCCAGCCACCAGCAACCCCCGTCGAGATCCTCGGCGGGGGTTTCGTGTTCCCGGCGGCCGGCCCTCGCGGCGGGCCCCGCAACCGACCCCACGCAACGGGGAGTCACGCCGGCCGTGCCGGTGTCGTCGCGAGCACCACCCGCACCGCCGATGCCCACCGGGCTGCCGGGGCGGTCCTCCGGGGCGGGGATCGCCGGGGTAATGCGTTCGCCCGGGGGGCGCGGCGGATGCGATGCTGGAACGCGTATGTCTACGCAGCCCCCCTCCCCCGCATTCGGCGAGCTCGGCACACGGCTGGCCGAGCTCACCCTGCGCGACGCGCAGCGCCTCGGCCGTCGCCTGGAAGGCGCACGCCGCATCCGCAAGCCCGAGGCCCGCTCGGCCGTGCTGACCGAGATCGGGGCGGAGATCGACAAGGCCGCGCTGAAGGCCGACGCGCGGCGCACGGCCATACCCGCGATCAGCTACCCCGAGCAGCTGCCGGTCAGCCAGAAGAAGGACGACATCCTCGAGGCGATCCGCGACCACCAGGTCGTGATCGTGGCGGGCGAGACCGGCTCCGGCAAGACGACGCAGATCCCCAAGATCTGCCTGGAGCTGGGCCGCGGCGTCCGCGGCCTGATCGGTCACACCCAGCCCCGCCGCATCGCCGCCCGCACGGTCGCCGAGCGCGTGGCGGAGGAGCTGCGCACCCCGCTGGGCGGGGCGGTCGGCTGGAAGGTCCGGTTCACCGACCAGGTCGGCGACGGCACGCTGGTCAAGCTGATGACGGACGGCATCATGCTGGCCGAGATCCAGACGGACCGGGACCTCCTCCAGTACGACACGATCATCATCGACGAGGCCCACGAGCGCAGCCTCAACATCGACTTCATCCTGGGCTACCTCGCCCAGCTGCTGCCCCGCCGGCCCGACCTCAAGGTCGTGATCACCTCCGCGACGATCGACCCCGAGCGCTTCTCCCGGCACTTCGGCGACGCGCCGATCGTCGAGGTCAGCGGGCGTACGTATCCGGTCGAGGTGCGGTACCGGCCGCTGCTGGCCGAAGGGGGCGGCGAAGCCGACGAGGCCGACCGCGACCAGATCACCGCGATCTGCGACGCGGTCGACGAGCTCCAGGCCGAGGGCCCGGGCGACATCCTGGTCTTCCTCTCCGGCGAGCGGGAGATCCGCGACACCGCCGACGCCCTGAACAAGAGGCAGCTGCGCTTCACCGAGGTCCTGCCGCTGTACGCGCGGCTGTCCTCCGCCGAGCAGCACAAGGTGTTCCAGCGCGGCACGGGCCGCCGCATCGTGCTGGCCACCAACGTCGCGGAGACCTCGCTCACCGTCCCCGGCATCCGGTACGTGATCGACACGGGCGTCGCCCGCATCTCCCGCTACAGCCACCGCACCAAGGTGCAGCGGCTGCCCATCGAGCCGATCAGCCAGGCCAGCGCCAACCAGCGCAAGGGCCGCTGCGGCCGCCTGGCGGACGGCATCTGCGTCCGGCTGTACTCCGAGGACGACTTCCTGTCCCGCCCGGAGTTCACCGACGCCGAGATCCTCCGCACCAACCTGGCCTCCGTCATCCTGCAGATGACCGCGGCCGGCCTCGGCGACATCGCCCGCTTCCCCTTCATCGACCCGCCGGACGCCCGGAACATCAAGGACGGCGTCCAGTTGCTGCAGGAGCTCGGCGCGCTCGACGGGCAGAAGCTCACGCAGACCGGCCGCAAGCTCTCCCAGCTGCCGGTGGACCCGCGGCTGGCCCGCATGGTGCTGGAGGCGGAGCGCAACGGCGTGGTCCGCGAGGTCATGGTGATCGCGGCCGCCCTGTCGATCCAGGACCCGCGCGAACGCCCCCAGGACAAGCAGCAGCAGGCCGACGAGAAGCACCGCCGCTTCGCCGACGAGACCAGCGACTTCATGGCGCTGCTCAACCTGTGGCGGTACGTGCGCGAGCAGCAGAAGGCGCTGTCCTCCTCCGCCTTCCGCCGGATGTGCCGCACCGAGTACCTCAACTACCTGCGCATCCGCGAGTGGCAGGACATCTACAGCCAGCTGCGCACGGTCGCCAAGACGATGGGCATCCACCTCGCCGAGGGCGACCACGAGGTCAACGCCCAGCACGTCCACCAGTCCCTGCTGGCGGGCCTGTTGTCGCACGTCGGGCTGAAGGACACCGACAGCAAGAACGAGTACCTGGGCGCCCGCAGCGCCAAGTTCGCGGTCTTCCCCGGCTCCTCGCTCTTCAAGAAGCCGCCGCGGTGGATCATGTCGGCCGAACTGGTGGAGACCTCGCGGCTGTGGGCGCGGGTCAACGCCCGCATCGAGCCGGAGTGGATCGAGCCGCTCGCCCAGCACCTGGTGAAGCGGTCCTACAGCGAACCGCACTGGGAGAAGGACCAGGCGGCGGTCGTGGCCCTGGAGAAGGTGACGCTGTACGGCGTGCCGATCATCGCCGACCGCAAGGTCAACTACGGGAAGATCGACCCGGAGACCAGCCGCGAGCTGTTCATCCGCAACGCGCTCGTCGAGGGCGACTGGCGCACCCACCACCAGTTCTTCCACGACAACCGCAAGCTGCTGGCCGAGGTGGAGGAGCTGGAGCACCGGGCGCGGCGCCGCGACATCCTCGTCGACGACGAGACGCTCTTCGACTTCTACGACCGCCTGGTGCCCGAACACGTGGTGTCGGGCGCGCACTTCGACTCGTGGTGGAAGCACAGCCGCCGCGAGGAGCCGGAGCTGCTCAACTTCGAGCACTCCATGCTGATCAACGAGAACGCCGAGGCCGTCACCAAGGACGACTACCCCGACTCCTGGCGCCAGGGGAAGCTCAAGTTCCGTGTGACGTACCAGTTCGAGCCGGGCGCGGACGCGGACGGCGTGACCGTCCACGTCCCGCTGCAGGTGCTCAACCAGGTCACCCCGGACGGCTTCGACTGGCAGATCCCGGGCCTGCGCGAGGAGGTCGTCACCGAGCTGATCCGCTCGCTGCCCAAGGCGGTCCGCCGCCACTACGTGCCGGCGCCGAACTACGCGAAGGCCTTCCTGGACCGCGTCGTCCCCGTGCAGGACCCCCTCCCCGAGACCCTCGCGCGGGAGCTGCAGCGGATGGTGGGCGTGCCCGTCACCGCCGAGGACTTCGACCTCGCCAAGGTCCCGGACCATCTGAAGATCACCTTCCGGGTGACCGACGAGCGCCGCCGCAAGCTGGCCGAGGACAAGGACCTCGAGGCGCTCAAGCTGCAGTTGCGGCCGAAGACCAAGGCCGCGATCAGCAAGGCCTTCGACGCCGCGGGCTCCATCGGCATCGAGCGGCGCACGGGCCTGAAGCAGTGGACGGTGGGCGCCCTGCCGCGCACCTTCGAGACGCGGCGGTCCGGGCAGCCGGTCAAGGCGTACCCGGCGCTGGTCGACGAGGGCGAGAGCGTGGGCGTGCAGCTCTTCGACACCGAGGCCGAGCAGGCCGCGGCGATGTGGCGCGGCACCCGCCGGCTGATCCTGCTGAACGTGCCCACGAACCCTGCGAAGTTCGCCGCGGACCGGCTGTCCAACCAGGACAAGCTCGCGCTGGCGCGCAGCCCGCACGGCTCGGTGACCGCCCTGTTCGACGACTGCGTCACCGCGGCCGCCGACCGGCTCATGGCCGAGCACGGCGGCCCGGCCTGGGACGAGGAGTCCTTCCGGAAGCTGTACGACTCGGTGCGCGCCGACCTCGTCGAGCTGACCGTCAGGACGGTCGCCCAGGTGCGCCAGGTGCTGGCCGCCTGGCAGGCCTGTGAGCGCCGCCTGAAGGCCGCCCAGAGCCTCGCCCTGGTGGCCAACCTCGCGGACGTCAAGGAACAGCTGGGAGGCCTCGTGGGGCCCGGTTTCGTGACCGCCACGGGGGTGCGCCGGCTGCCGGACCTGCTCCGCTACCTGGTGGCCGTCGACCGGCGGCTGCAGCAGATGCCCACGGGCGTCCAGCGCGACACCACGCGCATGGAGAAGGTCCGCGAGATCCAGACCGAGTACGCCGAGCTGCTGGCCGCCCAGCCGGCCGGGCGCCCGGTCCCCGAACGGGTGCGCGACATCCGGTGGATGATCGAGGAACTGCGGGTCAGCTACTTCGCGCACGCCCTCGGGACGGCGTTCCCCGTCTCGGACAAACGCATCTTCAAGGCCCTCGACGAAGCCTGGGGCTGATCGGGTTCGCAATCACCCTCTGACCTGCTGTACAGTCTTCCTCGCGGCCAGGGAACGACGGCCGCGAAACCTGGTCCTGTGGAGCAGTTTGGAGTGCTCGCCACCCTGTCAAGGTGGAGGCCGCGGGTTCAAATCCCGTCAGGACCGCAGTGAAAGCAAGGCCCGCGTCCAGCGAAGGACGCGGGCCTTCTTGCTGTGCGCGGGGTGGACGCCGTGGCCGGGACGCGGTTGCGGAGGGTGCGGGTCCCCTGGTTCCGGCCGTTCCCGCGTGGTACGCCTGGCACATGAGCGCGACGCCGAGGGAACCGGGCCCGCCGCCCCGGGACGTGACGCGGGCGCTGCTGCGCGCGCACCTGGCGGCCGCGGCGGGGGGCGGACGGCGGCACCTGACCCGGCACTGTCCGGTGTGCCACCGGCTGATGCGGCTGGCACTGCGGCGCACCGCCGTCCCACTACCGCACGAGTCCGGAGGGGAACAAGACTCCGGCATGTGACGGGAGTCACGTGAAGAGTTCCGGCTCTGAGGGAACTTGGGGGCTCCTGTGGCACCGTCAATTTAATATGTGCAATTGCACTCATGACAGAGGGCCCAGTCCTCACAAGACGGACACATCACACGCACAAAAAAGATCGCACCGGAGCCGGCGGACTCCGGTGCGATCAACGTTCCTACGGGTGTCCCTGATGGGGGCAGGGACCCTTCGGAGCGGGCGTTGCGGCGGGTTGGGGGCCCCGCGTGGACGCCCGTTTGTTCAGGTCAGGCCTCGCTGCGCTGCTGCGGAATGCCCGCGAGCAGTGCACGGACCTCCGCCTCGCGGTAGCGGCGGTGCCCGCCGAGCGTGCGGATGGACGTGAGCTTGCCAGCCTTGGCCCAGCGCGTGACCGTCTTCGGGTCCACGCGGAACATCGTGGCAACCTCAGCGGGGGTCAGCAGCGGCTCGGCATCAGGGGTGCGAGCGGTCATGAGCGGCCTCCTCGAGAGAACCGAACCAACACGGTTCTTTCCTCTAAATTCTGCACCTTGACCCGCGTTGCCCGAAATGGCGGACGCGGGCCGAGTCGGTAATAGGACGAACGGCTTGTCCTTGGCACTACAACTACACCATCTGTCCAGCCGTGTCGGCCAAACCGATGGATTTGCCCTCTGAGGTGTCTAAGCTCGACGGAAGCCGATGGACCGGGCCATAACGGACAGTCACGCTTGAGTGACGATCAGTCACAGCCAACCCACGAGCCACAGCCCCACCTCAAGGGGATGCAATCCCGGACATTCCACCCAGAGCGAGTGGAAAGAGGTCCTTCCGGACCCGATGTCCCATATTGTCATGGGGGGTGGGGATGAGGGCAAGACCCCTAAACGTGCTTTAGGTCACGCTTAGGCCAAAGGTACCGGTCGGCCGGACTCAGGACCAAAGTCCCTCCCCCACAACCGGTTCCCGACGGACCCTCAACTCGCGTACAGCAGTTCCCTGACGGCCCGCCAACGGTCGCTGAGCCGCTCGTACGCCTCGCCGGCCCGGGTGCCGTCCCCGTCCCGCAGCGCGGCCAGCGCCTCCGCCACGTCGGCGGCGGACCGGTCCCCCGCGAGGGAGTCCGGGGCGATGGCGTGGACGAGCCCGCCGTAGTCGAGTTCGACCAAGGAGCGCGGGTGGAACTCCTCGAGCCAACGCCCTACATCTACCAGGCCGTCGATCAGGGGTCCCTCTTCGAGTGAATCCTTGAGCACCCGCAGCGCCCGGGCCGTCCGCCGGCGGGCCTGCACCATGGGGGTCCGGTAACGCATCACCGGCTGCTTGGACTCGCCCGCGCCCGCGGGTTCGTACTCACGCTCGGAATCGTCGAACAGCACGAACCAGCGCACCGGGACGTGCCACGTCGCCCCGCGGATCCAGGGCCGGGCGTCGGCGTTCTCGGGCTTCTCCGCCCGCCACGCCGTGAAGTCGGCCTCCGCCTGCTCACGCACGACCGGCGGCAGCACGGCGTCCACCACGGGGGCGGGGAACTCCTCGACCAGTTCGGACAGGGCCAGCCAGCCGCGCAGCCGGGTGCGCCAGGGACAGACGTGGGTCACGCCGTCCACGACGGCGACGAACCCGTCCCCGCTCTCGCGGACCGGGACGGCGACGGGCGGCACGGACAGCAGACCGGCCAGCGACTGGCGCAGTTCGTCCTGTGCGGACCGCTGAGCGCCCTGGGCGGCATATCGGTACCAGTAGCCGCGATCGGGCTCCGGGAAGGCCGCCAGCGGCTCGTACACCCGCAGATACGCCGCGTACGGGACCAGCACCGATGACAAGCCCACACCCGCTCCCTCGTGACGGCTTCCGCCCTGGCATCGTCCCACGTCGCTTCCGGCACGGGGAGTGATCCACGACACTGGGAAGATGTTCACGGCCGGGTGGTTCTAGTCTTCTGCCAACCGGCCCTCCCCCACCCACCCGGAGGGCGACCTCTGGACATTCGGGAGTCACCACAGTGACCGACGTACGTCAGACACCCGGCATCGTCACCACGCTGTTCCGATCGGAGCAGGGCGGTCACGAGCAGGTCGTCTTGTGCCAGGACCGCGCCAGCGGCCTCAAGGCCGTCATCGCGATCCACTCCACCGCCCTGGGCCCGGCCCTCGGCGGCACCCGCTTCCACGCGTACTCCTCCGACGAAGCGGCGGTCGAGGACGCGCTCAACCTCGCCCGCGGCATGTCGTACAAGAACGCGCTCGCCGGCCTCGACCTCGGCGGCGGCAAGGCCGTCATCATCGGCGACCCGGACATGGACAAGTCCGAGGAGCTGCTGCTGGCCTACGGCCGCTTCGTGGCCTCGCTCGGCGGCCGCTACGTCACGGCCTGCGACGTCGGCACCTACGTGGCCGACATGGACGTGGTCTCCCGCACCGCCCCGCAGTGGACCACCGGCCGTTCGCCCGAGAACGGCGGCGCCGGCGACTCCTCCGTCCTGACCGCCTGGGGCGTCTTCCAGGGCATGCGCGCCTCCGCCCAGGCCAAGTGGGGCGACCCCACGCTGCGCGGCCGCAGGGTCGGCGTGGCCGGTGTCGGCAAGGTCGGCCACCACCTGGTGGAGCACCTGCTCAAGGACGGCGCCGAGGTCGTGATCACCGATGTTCGCGGCGAGGCCGTCGACCGGATCATCTCCCGTCACCCGCAGGTAACCGCCGTCTCCGACGCTGACGTCCTGGTCCGGACGCCGCTGGACGTGTACGCGCCCTGCGCGCTCGGCGGCGCCCTCGACGACGACTCGGTGCCGGCCCTCACCGCCTCGATCGTCTGTGGCGCGGCCAACAACCAACTCGCCCACCCCGGCGTCGAGAAGGACCTGGCCGACCGCGGGATCCTCTACGCGCCCGACTACGTCGTGAACGCGGGCGGCGTGATCCAGGTCGCGGACGAACTGCACGGTTTTGACTTCGAGCGGGCCCGCGCCAAGGCGACGAAGATCTTCGACACCACGCTCGCGATCTTCGAGCGCGCCGCCGCCGACGGCATCCCGCCGGCCGCCGCCGCCGACCGCCTGGCCGAGCAGCGCATGGCCGAGCGCACCCCGGCGGAGAGCTGGCTGCGCCCGTGACCCGTGGGGCCGCGGCAGGGCCGCGGCCCCTCCGGCACGCCCCCGTCCGCGTGTGGACGGGGGCGTGTCGTCCATCACAAAGCGGACACCCGCGGGGTGCCGCCGACGTACGGTGGCCGCGCGTCCTCGCGAGTCGGGGCGGCTCCCGGCGGGCCTCCGTGACGAGGGCCGCAGGCTGGACATCCGACCGTTACCACGCCCCGGCAGCCAGACCGCGGCGGAAGAAGGTAAAATCGCGATTGACCAGCCAGGACGGGGCCATCGCGGGCCCCTGCTCCGACGCGCGTCGTGCGGGCGACGTACCGTGCGGCCTCGGAAGCAGGTACCGTTGAAGTCCTACGGACCGGGACTCTCATGTGAGGGCCCGTTCCACATCGTGAACGCGTGTCAAGACTCGGGGCCGTCGAGCCCCACCGTTGAGGGGGTCGAGCCAATGGGGCGCGGCCGGGCCAAGGCCAAGCAGACGAAGGTCGCCCGCCAGCTGAAGTACAACAGCGGCGGAACGGACCTTTCACGTCTGGCCGAAGAGCTGGGCGCATCGTCGACACTGCCGGTCAATCCGGAGGTACAGGAAGACGACGATGACGACGAGCTGGAAGACGACCCGTACGCACGGTACGCGGATCTCTACGGCGACGACGAGGACGACGACGAGGACGACGAGTCCCAGTCCTCCTCACAACGCCGTCGCGCTTGACGCAACACATTCCGTTCCAGCTTGACCACTGACCCGGTCCGGGCGCCGCCCGGACCGGGCTTCGTGCTGCCCCACGCCGGTCAGGCCGCGTAGTCCCCGGTGAGCTCGACGGCCTCCGCGTGCTCGCCGCGCTCCACGACCTCGCCGGCCACCCAGGCGTCCAGGCCCCGGTCGGCCAGCGTGGTCAGCGCCGCGTCCACCGAGCCCTCGGGCACCACGGCGACCATGCCGACGCCCATGTTCAGGGTCTTCTCCAGCTCCAGCCGCTCCACGCCGCCGAGCTCGCCGACCGTGCCGAACACCGCGCCCGGCGTCCACGTCGAGCGGTCCACCGTGGCGTGCAGGTGGTCCGGGACGACCCGGGCCAGGTTGCTGGCCAGACCGCCGCCGGTGACGTGCGAGAAGCCGTGCACCTCGGTGGTACGGGTCAGCGCCAGGCAGTCCAGCGAGTAGATCCGGGTCGGCTCCAGCAGCTCCTCGCCGAGGGTCCGGCCGAACTCCGGGACCTCCCGGTCCAGCGCCCAGCCGGCCCGCTCGAACAGCACGTGCCGGACGAGCGAGTACCCGTTGGAGTGAAGGCCGGAGGACGCCATGGCGATCACGACGTCACCCTTACGGATGCGATCCGCGCCCAGCAGCCGGTCGGCCTCGACCACGCCCGTACCGGCCCCGGCGACGTCGAACTCGTCCTCGCCCAGCAGGCCCGGGTGCTCGGCCGTCTCGCCGCCGACCAGGGCGCAGCCGGCGAGCACGCAGCCCTCGGCGATGCCCTTGACGATGGCCGCGACCCGGTCCGGGAAGACCTTGCCGACGCAGATGTAGTCGGTCATGAAGAGCGGCTCGGCGCCGCACACGACCAGGTCGTCGACGACCATGCCGACCAGGTCGTGGCCGATGGTGTCGTAGACGCCCATGCGGCGGGCGATGTCGACCTTGGTGCCCACGCCGTCGGTGGCGGAGGCCAGCAGGGGCCGCTCGTAACGCTTGAGCGCGGAGGCGTCGAAGAGCCCGGCGAAGCCGCCGAGACCGCCCACGACCTCCGGGCGGGTGGCCTTCTTCACCCATTCCTTCATCAGCTCGACCGCGCGGTCGCCCGCCTCGATGTCGACTCCCGCCGCGGCGTAGCTGGCACCGGTGTTCTCGGACATGGCTGTGTTGTGTCCTTGCGTCGAATGCTTACGGGCGACGGAGCGCGTCGGCGGCGTCGGGGCCGCCGGCCAGCTCGGTCTCCAGAAGGTGCTTGCCGAGCAGTTCGGGGTCCGGCAGCTCCATCGGGTACTCGCCGTCGAAGCAGGCCCGGCAGAGGTTGGGCTTGGCGATCGTGGTCGCCTCGACCATCGCGTCGAGCGAGATGTACGACAGCGAGTCCGCGTCCAGGGACTTGCAGATCTCGTCGACCGACAGGCCGTTGGCGATCAGCTCGGCGCGGGTGGCGAAGTCGATGCCGAAGAAGCACGGCCACTTGATCGGCGGCGAGGAGATCCGGATGTGGACCTCGGCGGCGCCGGCCTCGCGGAGCATCCGGACCAGCGCGCGCTGGGTGTTGCCGCGGACGATCGAGTCGTCCACGACCACCAGGCGCTTGCCCCGGATGACCTCCTTGAGCGGGTTGAGCTTCAGGCGGATGCCCAGCTGCCGGATGGTCTGCGAGGGCTGGATGAACGTCCGGCCCACGTACGAGTTCTTCACCAGGCCCGAGCCGTACGGGATGCCGCTCGCCTCGGCGTAGCCGACCGCGGCCGGCGTGCCGGACTCCGGGGTCGGTATCACCAGATCGGCGTCGACCGGGGCCTCCTTGGCCAGCCGGCGGCCCATCTCGACCCGGGAGAGGTAGACGTTGCGGCCCGCGATGTCGGTGTCGGGGCGGGCGAGGTACACGTACTCGAAGACGCAGCCCTTGGGGCGGGCGTCGGCGAAGCGGGAGGCGCGCAGCCCGTTCTCGTCGACGGCGATCAACTCGCCGGGCTCGATCTCGCGGATGAAGCTCGCGCCCACGATGTCCAGCGCGGCGGTCTCCGACGCGACGACCCAGCCGCGCTCCAGGCGGCCCAGCACCAGCGGGCGGATGCCCTGCGGGTCACGGGCGGCGTAGAGCGTGTGCTCGTCCATGAAGACCAGGCTGAAGGCGCCCTTGACCTCGGGCAGCACCTGACGGGCGGCGTCCTCGACGGACAGCGGCTTGCCGTCCTCGTCCACCTGCCCGGCGAGCAGCGCCGTGACCAGGTCGGTGTCGTTGGTCGCGGCGACCCTGGTGGCCCGGCCGTTGCCCTGGGGCAGCGCGGCGACCATCTCGGCCAGCTCGACGGTGTTGACCAGGTTCCCGTTGTGGCCGAGGGCGATGGAGCCGTTGGCCGTGGCGCGGAAGGTGGGCTGGGCGTTCTCCCAGACCGAGGCGCCGGTGGTCGAGTAACGGGCATGCCCGACCGCGATGTGGCCCTGCAAGGAGCCGAGGGAGGTCTCGTCGAAGACCTGGGACACCAGGCCCATGTCCTTGAAGACCAGGATTTGGGAGCCGTTGCTCACTGCGATGCCCGCGGACTCCTGTCCGCGGTGCTGCAGGGCGTACAGCCCGAAATAGGTGAGTTTGGCGACCTCTTCGCCGGGGGCCCAGACACCGAAGACGCCGCAAGCGTCCTGGGGGCCCTTCTCGCCGGGGAGCAGGTCGTGGTTGAGTCGTCCGTCACCACGTGGCACGGAACCGAGTCTAGGGCAGGTTCCGGTGTCGTCCGAACGAGGGAACGCGACAAAAGTGCGTTCTATGCGCGTAAACCCAAGGGGCACCTGGCCGTGTGACCTTGGTCGTGGTCCCGGCCGGAGCCTGGTCAGGGGCGCAGTGCGGGGTCACGGACCATGGCGGTGAGCTCGGCGGCGGCGCGCGTCGCGCCGGACGGGCGGCGCCGCACCCGCTCCCATCCCGGAACGGCGACCGCGCCGAGCCGGAGGTCGTCCAGACCCGCGACGCGGCGGACGATCAGCTCCCCGTCCGAGGTGCGGACGACACGGGTGACCTCCGCCCAGGGCACGTGACGGGTGCGCAGGTGGCGGCGGACCCGGAGACCGGTGGCGTCGGCGGTGATCCGCCAGGTGATCATGGACAGCGCCTTGTCGACCAGCCACAGGCCGCCCAGGACCGGCAGCAATGCCCGCCACCAGGGCCCGCCGGAGAACCCGGAGCCCAGGAAGACCACCGAGCCCACCAGGAGCAGCGCGCCCGCCGTACGGCAGCCCGCACCGCCGTGCCAATGGACGGGGCCCGCGCCGGGCTTCAGGGCCGCGGCCGCCTCGGCGACCCTGGCCTCCGCCTCCCGGCGGTGCTCGGCATGGTCGGGAGACCCGCTCCCGGACGACGGCGCCACCCACCGCCGCGCCGGCGACTGCGTGGCACCGACCAGGAGGTCGCCGGAGCCCGTGGTGGCCGCCAGCACCAGTTCCGCGCCTTCCGCCGGAAGGCCGAAGAGCACGCCCTCGCCGCGGGCCCACGCACCGGGTCCGGCCGCGCGGTAGGCCAGCACCGGTGGGCCGGACGCGTCGTCCACCGGCCGGATGACGGTCCTGCCGTCCTCGTCGCGCCCCGCCAGCACGCGGAGCACGGAAACGGGTCCGCGGCGCACGGCGCGGGCCCGCAGCGCAGACAGCGCCCCCGACAGCAGCAGGGAGAGGCCGAGGCCGCCCGCCGTGAGCGTCAGGAGCTGCAGGCCCGTGCGGTCCTCGTACGGCTCCGCGGCGAGCCGCAGCCACCCCCCGTCGACGAGTACGGGCGCCTCGGTGCCACGGTCGTGGTCCTCCGGGAACGTCACCGCGACGCGGTGCCGCGTGCCATCACCGAAGCGGACGACGATGTGGTCCCCGGCACCGTTGCCGACGACGACCGACCCGGCGCGGACGGCCGCCGCCGCGTGCGCCCGGTCCGCCCGGTCCCCGGACACGGCGATCACCGCGGCCACCGCAGCGATCACCAGCGCCGCCAGGCCGACGGCGATCCGGAGCACGCCCCGTCGCACCGGCGCGGCCCGCTCCGGCACCGGGAGCGCGACTCCCCCCGCCGCCTCCAGGGCCAGGGCCCGCTGGCGGCGGCGCACCCGCAGCCGCGCAACCGCGGCCGCCCATCCCCAGCACAGCGCGACCAGCACCGCGGCGTCCGCCACCCGCCCGGCATCGCCGTCGGCCAGGAAAGCGGGATCGGTCATCCACAGCAGCAGCAATGGCGCCGACACCAGCGCCGCCTCGGGCAGCACGAACAGCCACACCGCGTGGACCAGGAAACCGACCGCGCCGATCGCGTACAGCCACATCGGCCCGCAGGGGGCGGCCGCCGTGCACGGAGGGTCCCAGCCGACCGGGACGACCGCCGCGAGGACCGCCACCACCAGCACCGGGGCGCACCACCGCGGGCGCGCCCAGCCCGGAGGCCGCACCGCGGCCCAGCGGCGGGCGTCGGCGGAGAGCCAGGGGCGGGCCGGCATGCCGGCCGGGGCGGTCGTCGAGGTCACCGGCGCATTATGCGGACGCCGGGACCGCCTCAGCCCAGCAGGGGGAGGTACGGGGCGAGGTCGGCGCGATCGCCGCTGGCGGAGACCGTGGCGGAGGCCAGGGCGTCGGCCCAGGACGTGCGCCCGGTGGCGAGACGGATCCAGGTGAGCGGGTCCGTCTCGACGACGTTGGGCGGGGTGCCCCGGGTGTGGCGGGGCCCGGGCACGCACTGCACGGCCGCGTACGGCGGGACGCGGACCTCGACGGAATTGCCGGGAACCGTGACGGCGAGGGTGTCCGCGAGGAGCCGTACGACGGCGGCGACGGCGTGGCGCTCCAGGGGGACGGGCACACCCGTCGCCGCGGCGAGGTCGTCGCTGTGGACGACCAGCTCGACGAGCCGGGTCACCAGGAAGTCCGTGGACCGCATCGCGCCGAGCGTGATCGCCACCAGGCGCTCGGGCGCCACCGCCTCGTCCAGCACCCCGGCGAGGCCGCGGGCGGCCTCCTCCAGGCGGGCGGCGGCGTCGGCGGTCCCCGCGGCGGCCTCGCGGGTGTCGGCGTCCAGCGGGCCGGCGATGCGCGCCGTGGAGCGCGCCCACGTGGTGAGGTCGAGGTCCGCCTTGGCCGGGGCGGGCGCGGTCACCACCCGGGCGACGGCTTCCACCTGCCGGGCGATGTGCACCACCAGCGTGTGCACGTCCCACCCCGGAAGCCCGGCGGGCGCGGCCAGCTGATCTGCCGTCAGTCCACGGACGGCGTCCAGGACATGTTCGACCTGGGCGGTGAGCGCCGCGCGGGTCCTGGCGGGGTCGTAGGTGCGGGCCTTGCGGGCGGTGGACGGCATGGCCGCAGCCTACGCGCCGTGCACAGCCCGCACCCCGACCCCGGAGGTCAGGCCTGGCGCGGCCGCTCGAAGGTGAGCAGCAGCCCCTCCACGGCGCCGGGGCCGATGCGGCCCTTGACGTCGGCGGCGGTGATCGACTTGAGCTGCCAGCCGTCCTCGGCGTGCTTGTTGAGCGTCTTCTCCAGCTTGCCGTCGTCGATGGCGTCGCCTATCAGCGACTCACGGAAGTTGACGACCTTGTACTCGTACATCGATGGGACCCCTCGTCATGACGATGGTTGCGGGACGCACAGTAGTACCCGGATCTGTACGCCGGGGGCCCCACCGTCGACGAACGGGACATGGACGGAGCACAGGGGCCGAAGAGGCCGGGCGAACGAACGAAGCGCCCCCGCGCCTGGCGGCACGGGGGCGCTTCGGGAGGGCGGACGGATCAGGCCAGGAGGGCCGGGATCGTGCCCTCGTAAGCCGTGCGGAGCTCGTCCAGCGGGATGCTGAACTCGCCCTGGAGCTCGACCGCGTCGCCGTCGACGACACCGATCCGCGTCGCGGGCAGACCGCGCGCACCGCACATGTCGGTGAAGCGGAGCTCCTCGCTGCGCGGCACCGAGACGACCGCCCGGCCCGCCGACTCCGAGAAGAGGAGCACGAACGGGTCGAGGCCGTCCGGCACGACCAGCCGCGCGCCGTTGCCGCCGCGCAGGCAGGACTCGACGACGGCCTGGACGAGCCCGCCGTCCGACAGGTCGTGGGCCGCGTCGACCATGCCGTCCCGGGAGGCCGAGATGAGGATCTCGCCGAGCAGCTTCTCCCGCTCCAGGTCCACCGCCGGCGGCAGTCCGCCGAGGTGGTCGTGGATCGCCTGGGACCAGGCGGAGCCGCCGAGCTCCTCCTTGGTGTCGCCCAGCAGGTAGAGCAGCTGGCCCTGGTCCTTGAAGGCGACGGGGGTGCGGCGGGTGACGTCGTCGATGACGCCCAGCACCGCGACGACCGGCGTCGGGTGGATGGCGACGTCACCGGTCTGGTTGTAGAGCGAGACGTTGCCGCCGGTGACCGGCGTGCCCAGCTCCAGGCAGCCGTCGGCCAGGCCGCGGCAGGCCTCGGCGAACTGCCACATCGCCGCCGGGTCCTCGGGCGAGCCGAAGTTGAGGCAGTCGGAGACCGCCAGCGGCTTGGCACCGGTCGTGGCGACGTTGCGGTACGCCTCGGCCAGCGCCAGCTGCGCACCCGTGTACGGGTCGAGCTTGGCGTAGCGGCCGTTGCCGTCGGTGGCGACCGCGACGCCGAGGTTGGTGTCCTCGTCGATGCGGATCATGCCGGAGTCCTCCGGCTGCGCCAGCACGGTGTTGCCCTGCACGAAGCGGTCGTACTGGTCGGTGATCCACGCCTTGGACGCCTGGTTCGGGTGCGCGACCATGGTCAGGACCTGGGCGCGCAGCTCCTCGCCGGATCCCGGGCGCGGCAGCTTGTTGGCGTCGTCGGCCTGGAGCGCGTCCTGCCACGCGGGGCGGGCGTAGGGGCGCTCGTACACCGGGCCCTCGTGGGCGACGGTGCGCGGCGGGACGTCGACGATCTGCTCGCCGTGCCAGAAGATCTCCAGCCGGTCGCCGTCGGTGACCTCACCGATGACGGTGGCGATCACGTCCCACTTCTCGCAGATCTCCAGGAAGCGGTCGACGTACCGCGGCTCGACGATGGCGCACATGCGCTCCTGCGACTCGCTCATGAGGATCTCCTCCGGCGAGAGCGTCGCGTCGCGCAGCGGCACGGTGTCCAGCTCCACCCGCATGCCGCCGGAGCCGGCCGAGGCCAGCTCGGAGGTGGCGCAGGACAGACCGGCGCCGCCGAGGTCCTGGATGCCGGCGACCAGCTTCTCCTTGAAGATCTCCAGGGTGCACTCGATGAGCAGCTTCTCCTGGAAGGGGTCGCCGACCTGGACGGCGGGGCGCTTGGCCGGACCGGTGTCGGAGAAGGTCTCCGAGGCGAGCACGGAGACGCCGCCGATGCCGTCGCCGCCGGTGCGGGCGCCGTAGAGGATGACCTTGTTGCCGGCGCCGGAGGCCTTGGCCAGGTGGATGTCCTCGTGCTTCATCACGCCGACGCACAGGGCGTTGACCAGCGGGTTGCCCTGGTAGCAGGCGTCAAAGACGACCTCACCGCCGATGTTGGGCAGGCCCAGGCAGTTGCCGTAGCCGCCGACGCCCGCGACGACGCCCGGCAGGACGCGCTTGGTGTCGGGGTGGTCCGGCGCGCCGAAGCGCAGCGGGTCCATGACGGCGACCGGGCGGGCACCCATGGCGAGGATGTCGCGGACGATGCCGCCGACGCCGGTGGCCGCGCCCTGGTAGGGCTCGATGTACGAGGGGTGGTTGTGCGACTCGACCTTGAAGGTGACCGCGTAGCCCTGGCCGACGTCCACGACGCCGGCGTTCTCGCCGATGCCGACCAGCAGGGCGTCGTTGGCGGGGGCCTTCTCGCCGAACTGGCGCAGGTGGATCTTGCTGCTCTTGTACGAGCAGTGCTCGGACCACATGACGGAGTACATGGCGAGCTCGGCACCGGTGGGCCGGCGGCCGAGGATCTCCCGGATGCGCTCGTACTCGTCCTGCTTCAGGCCGAGTTCGGCCCACGGCTGCTCGGTGTCAGGAGTCCCGGTGGCGTGCTTCACGGAATCGAGTGTCATGACGCGTGAACCAGCTTCTTGAGGATCGAGGTGAAGAATCCGAGGCCGTCGGTGCGGCCGGTCCCGATCAGCGACTCGACCGCGTGCTCGGGGTGCGGCATGAGGCCGACGACATTGCCCGCGGCGTTGGTGATGCCGGCGATGTCCCGGAGCGAGCCATTGGGGTTCCAGTCCGCGTAGCGGAACACCACACGGCCCTCGGCCTCCAGCTCGTCGAGGACGTGCTCGTCGGCCACGTAGCGGCCGTCGATGTTCTTCAGCGGGATGCTGATCTCCTGGCCCTGCTCGTAATCGGCCGTCCAGGACGTCGAGTTGTTCTCGACACGCAGCTTCTGGTCCCTGCAGATGAAGTGCAGGTGATTGTTGCGCAGCATGGCACCCGGCAGCAGATGCGTCTCGGTGAGCACCTGGAAGCCGTTGCAGATACCCAGGACCGGAAGACCGTCCTTGGCGCCGGCGATGATCGACTCCATCACGGGCGAGAAGCGGGAAATCGCCCCGGCCCGGAGATAGTCGCCGTAACTGAATCCACCGGGCAGGACGACGGCGTCCACCTGATGGAGATCCTTGTCACGGTGCCACAGCGGCACCGGCTCGGCGCCGGCGACGCGGACCGCGCGCTGGGTGTCCCGGTCGTCGAGCGTCCCGGGGAAGGTGACCACACCGATGCGTGCGGTCACGACTCCACCTTCACGGTGAAGTCCTCGATCACTGTGTTGGCGAGGAAGGTCTCGGCCATCTTGCGGATACGGGCGAGGGCGGCGTCGTCGACCGGCCCCTCCAGTTCGAGCTCAAAACGCTTGCCCTGGCGGACGTCGGCGATTCCCTCGAACCCGAGGCGCGGCAGCGCTCGCTGCACCGCCTGGCCCTGGGGGTCGAGGATCTCCGGCTTGAGCATGACGTCGACTACGACGCGTGCCACGGTCACTCCCGGTGGTGTGCTGCGGTGAGATGTCCCCACCGTACCCCGCCGAAAAATCTACGCGGGTAGATATTCCAGAATGGTCACGGAATATCCCCCGGCCGGATTGCCGCCGGGACACCCGGAGGAATTGGCCGATCGGTTGCGGCGAAAAAATGCGGACCGGTAAATGGAAAAGCATTGACCCCGGCCCCGGGGCTTCGATACAACAACGGGGCCAACGCAGTCCCCAGGCCTTCTCCATTGAAAGGACCGGCATCCATGGCGCAGCGCGTAGTGGTCACGCTCTCCGACGACCTCGACGGCGGTGAAGCGGCGGAAACGGTCACTTTCGGCCTCGACGGGAAGTCGTACGAGATCGACCTGTCCGCCGGCAACGCCGAGAAGCTCCGGGAGGCCCTCGCGCCGTACGTCGAGGCAGGGCGCCGCCGCAACCGGCTCGGCAAGGCCTACAAGCACACCTCGCTCGCCCCCGACCCGGCCGCCGTGCGCGCCTGGGCGCTCTCCCGGGGCTTCGACGTGCCGCCGCGCGGCCGTATCCCCAAGAAGCTCTACGAGGCGTACGCCGAGGCCGGCTGATCCGCCGCCGGGCCCCTGCCGGACAGGCCGGGGCCCGGCCCGGGAATCACCCGGAAGAAGCGATTGGACAGCCACCCCCGTTGATCCGCTAGAGTCTGGAACACGCCGAGGGCGGGCCGAAAGGCCCAGACCCCCGGGCCACGCGGGTGTAGTTCAGTAGCAGAACATCCCTCTTCCAGGGGGAAGGCGCAGTGTGCGATTCCTGTCACCCGCTCTGATTGCTCGACCGGTCCTGAGGATCGGGTAGGGTAGTCGCCATGCGGACGTGGCTCAGTTGGTAGAGCATCACCTTGCCAAGGTGAGGGTCGCGAGTTCGAATCTCGTCGTCCGCTCTTGAGGGAAGGCCCCGGTCGGATCACCGACCGGGGCCTTCTTCGTGCTCCCGGCACCGGTCGGTGTGACGGTGACCACAGGGCGGATCGCCCGAACTCCCCTGGCCTCGGGCGGCGATCGCCCCCGCCTGCCGCCCCTCCCGCGCCCCGGGACCCGCCCCCACGGGGTCGTCCACGGGGGCCGCGGCGGCTCTGGGGCACCCCGTGGAACCGGAGTTGGCCGGCCGGCCGGGAACGGCGGCGGGGACCGCCCGGAGGTCCGTGACCGGGCCCTCACCGCTGCCGCGCCCCCGTCGCGTGCGCCGCGGGACACGACGCGGGGAACCCGCCGCGCCAGGGTGTGTGCCCAAGGCCCCCGGCGTTGGCTATAGTGGATGACGCACCGCACGGGAACGCGCGGAGCAGGCGGACGTAGCTCAGTTGGTAGAGCGCAACCTTGCCAAGGTTGAGGTCGCGAGTTCGAGCCTCGTCGTCCGCTCAGGAGAAGGCCCCGGTCGTGACGACCGGGGCCTTCGGTGTTCCTGGGACGGCTGGGCCGTCCCCCGTCGCCGACGGCTGCCGCGCTGCCCGCCGGACGGAGAACCGGCGGGCACGCGGGCCGTGGCGGACTACCAGCTGAGGCCGGTGAGCCGCTCGTACGCCTCGATGTACTTGGCGCGGGTCTGCTCCACGACGTGCTCCGGCAGGGGCGGCGGGGGCTGCTCGCTGCGGCGGTCCCAGCCGGACTCGGCGGAGGTCAGCCAGTCGCGGACGAACTGCTTGTCGTAGGAGGGCTGGGCGTGGCCCGGCTCCCACAGCTCGGCGGGCCAGAAGCGCGACGAGTCCGGGGTCAGCACCTCGTCGGCGATGGTCAGCACCTCGCCGTCGAAGCCGAACTCGAACTTGGTGTCCGCCAGGAGGATGCCGCGCTCACGGGCGATGTCCCGGGCCCGGCCGTAGACCGCGAGGGTGCTCTGGCGCAGCTGCGCCGCGGTGTCGGCACCGACCCGGCGGGCGACCTCCTCGTAGCTGACGTTCTCGTCGTGCTCGCCGACCTCGGCCTTGGTGGCCGGGGTGAAGATCGGCGCGGGCAGCTCGGAGCCGTCCACCAGGCCCTCGGGGAGGGTCACCCCGCACACCGTGCGGTCGGCGTCGTACTCGATCAGGCCGGAGCCGGCCAGGTAGCCGCGCGCCACGCACTCGACGGGGATCATGTCCAGCGGCTTGCAGACCGTCGTCCGCCCCTCCCAGTCGGCGGGGGCGCCCTCGGGGAGCTCGGTGGACAGCACGTGGTGCGGCACCAGGTCGGCGATCTGGTCGAACCACCACAGCGACAACCGGGTCAGGACGCGGCCCTTGTCCGGGATCTCGGTGGGCAGCACCCAGTCGTACGCGGACATCCGGTCGCTGGCCACCATCACCAGCTCCCCTGCCTCGTTCTGGTACAGCTCGCGCACCTTGCCGGTGTGCAGGTGCACCAGGCCCGGCACTTGCGCGGGCTCGGGCTTGTGGACGAATCCGGACATGGGTCCTCCCCGATCGGCGGTTCGGTTCCCGATTCTCCCGTACGTGCGCCCGGCGGGCGCGACGCGGGGGTCAGCCGTGCTTGCAGATGTGGTCCAGGAGGTTGGCGGTGGCGCGCTGGACACGGGGGTCGACGTGGCCCGGGCGGTCCAGCGCCGGGGACCAGGCGAAGGTGCCGGAGGCGAAGACCAGGGCCCCGCCGGGCGCCCGGTACAGCGAGGTCTCCTGGTGCGCTCGGCGGCCCGCCGAGTCCTCGTACGGGGAGTGGGCGAGCAGGATCCGCTCCATGTAGTCGGGCAGCGGCGTACGCGGGAAGTAACGGTCCGCCTCGCCCGCGACCAGGCCGGGGATCTCGTCGCCCTCCTCGGCACCGGTGGCCTCCCACAGCCAGTGGCCGGCGTTCCGCACCACCAGCGGGGACGGTTCGGGCACCCGGCCGCAGTACTGCACGCCGATCAGCAGCTGTTCGGGCTCGCCCATGTCACGCCACAGGGCGCTGCGGCCCGGCGGGTGGCCGCGGCGCTTGCGGCAGCTGAGCAGCCGGTCGGGGTCGCCGGACGGGGAGGGGCCCAGCTCGGTCTGCCAGTACATGGTGTTGGCGGACAGGAAGACCAGCGAGGTGCCGCCGTCCCGGGCCGCCTCGACGGCGCGCCGCATGGGGACCGTCCAGTACTCGTCGTGACCGGGGAAGACCATGCCCCGGTAGCGCGAAGGATCGATCCGCCCCGCGTGCAGGTCGCGGGCGTCGGCGTAGGCCAGGTCGTAGCCGTAGCGCTCGGCCCAGCGGATGAAGTCGTAGGCGTGGCCGACGTGGAGCGGGAGCCCGGCGCCCGCGTACGGGCGGTCGAAGGAGACGGTGACCGCGGCCTCCTCCTCGCCCAGCAGGCGGCCCTTCTCGTCCCAGGCGTGGTAGAGGCTGGCACCCGTGCGGCCGTCCTCGGGGTAGAGGTTGTACGCCTGCCAGGTGACGTCGGGCAGCAGCAGGAGCAGATCGGCCGGCCGGTCGTCGCGCACCGTGAACGGGATGTGGCTGCGGTAGCCGTCCTGCGTGGTGAGCACGGCGACGTAGGCGCCGGACTTCCAGTACGAGGGCACCTGCAGCCGCCAGGACTGCCACCAGTGGTGACAGGAGACGGTGCGCCCGGCGGCGAGCGGCGTGGGCTGCACGATCCCCGACAGCCGGGGGCTGGAGGTGAACTGGGCGGCGCCGTCGCCGCCGTAGTGCCCGATCCGGTAGACGTCGATGCCGTAGCTCTGCGGCGGGTCGACGGTGATGCGGAAGTCGATGGCGTCGCCGGGGGCCACGGAGGCGCCCGGCGCGAAGCCCTTGATCTGGCACCGCACGTCGTCCGCGGCGCGCGGGCCGGGCACGCGGGGCGTGCGCCCCACGGCGTCCCCCGGCAGACCCCCGGGCTCCCCGCGGCTGGCCGCCAGGTCGACGTACCACGGCACGACCTGGCCGGTGTCGTCCAGATACTGCACCGCGCCACGCAGCCACGGCACCGGGCCCTGCCCGAAGGGGTCGGTGACCCCGTGCGCCAGTGCCCCGGACTGCCAGCGGCGGACCTGCTCTTTCACCACGATGGTCCCCTCCTCGTCGTCCCCCGAGGTGGTGTGCGTGTGCGCACATCCAGCACATCACACAATGCGCTGTCTTGGTTACTGTTCGTGGCGCATTATCGCCAGGATTTCACGCCGAGGCGGACAAACCCCGCCATTTTTCCGTCAGATGAGCCGTATCGGCTTCTCGGGGCGTACGCCCACGGCACTGAGCCAGGAACGCAGCGGGGCGGCGTCGCCGTTCTCCACGAGCCGGAGCACGGGCCAGGCCAGGTCCCCCCGGCGCACTCCGCCGACCAGCAGGGCCGGCCCGTCCAGCCAGTCCAGGCCCGGGGTGGCACCGGCGGTGTCCACCGCGGCACAGCAGATCATCGCGGTCACGTGGTCGGTGAGCAGCTCGCGGCCGGTCCGCGGCGGGAGCAGCTGGTAGACGGGCGTGAGGACGCCGTCGGACGGGATCTGGCCGGCGGACTCCTCCCGCGCGGCCGCCTCGCGCACGGCCTCCTCACGGGCGACGTGCCGGGTGATGCGGGCCGCCAGCTCCTCGCTGCCGCCCGCGGAGAGCCGCTCCACCACCCGGGCCAGGGTCGCGCGCCCCGGCTCGGCGCAGTCGTCCACCGCGCTCCGCGACCCGCCGGAGGCCACGGATATGCGCCGGCTCCCGGCGACCCCCGCGGGCTCGTGCACCTCGTCCAGGACGGTCACCAGGCGGGAGGCGTCGCTGCGCCAGATGCGGTCCACGACCTCCTGCGGGTAGGTGTCCCATCCGACCGGGGCCCATTCGGGGCCGGGTCGCTGCGGACCGCCGTGGAACAGCCGGGCGGCGAGCAGCGAGGCCGCCTCGTCCATCGTGCCGGGCTCCTCCAGCAGGTCGCACGCCGGGCGCTCGCCCAGCCGGGACTCGAAGCCCTCGGCCAGCCGGTCCCGCCGGGACAGCTCGGTCAGGGCCGCCACCACGCCCGCGTCGAGCCGGGACGGCCAGCGGCCCATGCGCCAGGCCGGCAGCGCCACCCGGGTCAGCAGCCGGTCCCAGCCCGCGTAGGCCAGGCCCACCTGCTCCTGGGCGACGATGCGCAGCCCGTAGTCGACCGCCTGGGCCCGCTCGGAGGCGGAGGCGGCCACCGCGCGCTCCATCTCCGCCGCGTTCGCCCGGCAGCCGCGCAGCAGCAGCCTGGCGACCCAGCCCAGGAACCCGTACGCGGGACGGCGCAGGAACCCGACGACCGAGTGCTCCTGCGGGGCGGTGGCCACGCCGACGGCGGCGTCCAGGCCGCGTACGAAGCGGCGGGCGGCCGCGATGTCCGGATCGGCGGCCGGGCCCGTGCCCGCCACGACCGGGGCGAGCAGGGCGCGCAGCTCGGCTACCCGCATCCACCACATGAACGGCGAGCCGATCACCAGCGTGGGCGCCTCGGACGCCGCGCGGCGCCGCTGCCGATGGGTGCGGTCCTCCAGCCAGCTGTCGCAGTCCGGAGTCAGCTCTATCGCCGAGGGGGCGGGCACCTGCAGGCGAACGGCCAGGTCACGCACCATGCGGTACAGGTCGGGGGCCGATGCCTCGGAGACGGCCACGGTCGGGCTCTCGGCCGGCCTGGCGCGTACGATCACCGTCGCGACACCGGACGCGAGCAGCAGCACGAGCAGCGCGCCCGCGACCACGGCCCAGCGCAGCACCTCGGACGCGTCGCCGACGATACGGCCCGTCGCGCCGCCGACCAGCAGCACGACCGCCACCGCGGCAGGCAGCAGCGCGACCGTCAACGCGGCGCTGCGGATGCGCAGGACGGCGAGCGCGCGTGACCGCGCGTGTCCCTCACCTGCTTCCCCGGCCAACGGTGTGCTCACCCCCAAGCTGCTGACGCGACTGCATGCCCCCACTGTCGCACCGCCCACCGACACCGCAATGCCGGTAGGGCCGATAGTGCAGTGCGCGCGGGGTTCCACAGTGCGCTTGCCGGGCACAGTAGTTGGGCTCGGGGCTCACGTCAGCAGGATGGCGAAGGCATCACCCCTTGGAGTGGCCTTGCCCGCTGATTCAGGCTTGGGCGGCCTTCTCTGCGATATCCGAACGGTGGTGCGAGCCCTTCAGCCCGATCCGTCCCACCGCCCGGTAGGCGCGCTCCCTGGCCTTGGCCAGATCGCCACCGGTGGCCGTGACGGACAGTACGCGGCCGCCCGCGCTCACCACACGGCCCTCGGCGTCCGCCTTGGTGCCCGCGTGCAGCACGTAGGCGTGCTCGTCCTGCTCCGCGACCTCGTCCAGGCCCGTGATCGGGTCGCCGGTGCGCGGGGTGTCGGGATAGTTCTCGGAGGCGATGACCACGGTCACCGCGGCGCCGTCGCTCCAGCGCAGCGGCGGGAAGGCGGCCAGCCGGCCGGTCGCCGCGGCGCGCAGCAGGCCCGCCAGCGGGGTCCTCAGCCGGGCCAGCACGACCTGGGTCTCCGGGTCGCCGAAGCGCGCGTTGAACTCGATCACCCGCACACCGCGCGAGGTGATCGCCAGCCCCGCGTACAGCAGCCCGGCGAACGGGGTGCCCCGGCGGCGCAGCTCGTCGACGGTCGGCTGGAGCACCGTGCGCTCCACCTCCTCGACCAGCCGGGGATCGGCCCACGGCAGCGGGCTGTACGCGCCCATGCCACCGGTGTTGGGGCCCTCGTCGGCGTCGTGGGCGCGCTTGAAGTCCTGCGCGGGCTGCAGCGGGACCACCGTCTCGCCGTCGGTGACGGCGAACAGGGAGACCTCGGGGCCGTCCAGGTACTCCTCGATGACCACGCGCTCGCAGGAGTTGGCGTGCGCCCGGGCGGCCTCCAGGTCGTCGGTCACCACGACGCCCTTGCCCGCGGCCAGGCCGTCGTCCTTCACGACGTACGGGGCGCCGAAGGCGTCCAGCGCGTGGTCCACCTCGGCGGGGGTGGTGCACACGTAGGAACGTGCGGTGGGCACGCCGGCCGAGGCCATCACGTCCTTGGCGAACGCCTTCGAGCCCTCCAGGGCCGCGGCCTGCCCGGACGGGCCGAAGCAGTCGATGCCGCGGGCACGCACGGCGTCGGCCACGCCCGCCACGAGGGGGGCCTCCGGGCCCACCACGACGAGGTCGGCGCCGAGCCGTTCGGCCAGGTCGGCCACCGCCGCGCCGTCGAGGGCGTCGACCGCGTGCAGCTCCGCCACCTCGGCGATGCCGGCGTTGCCGGGCGCGCAGTGCAGCGACTCCACGTCGAGGTCGAGGGAGAGGGCACGGCACAGGGCGTGTTCGCGGGCACCGCCGCCGATCACAAGCACGTTCACGTGCCCAGGGTATCGGCTGGCGGCACCCTCCCCGTGGGCCGGTCGCCTCGACCCCCGGCTCACTCTTTCGGGTGGCCCGGAGCCGGGCCCCATACCTGATCAAGGAACCCGTAAGGGCGGAAATGACCCGATGACCCTCGCACGGTCAGCCGTTCGGCGGTAAGAAGGTGCCTCGTCATCGGAAGTCGCGAGGGAGCGTGCAGGTGAGCCAGCCGGACATGTATCCCGAGGAGGTCCCCCGGGAGAAGCCGAAGCGGCGCGCGCTGCACCGGCAGGAGGACCTGCGGACGCCGCCCTTCCCGCTCGGCGACTGGGGGGAACCGGCCGAGCGGCTGGAGGAGCTCTACCGCTGGGTGGAGGCGGACGCCCTGCGGACCGTCGAGTGGTACCTCGCCGACCGTCTGCGCAAGCGCCGCTGGGCCCGGTCGCTGCGGGTCGGCGCGGCCCTCTTCGCGACGACCGGCGCCGTCCTCGCCGTCACGGGGGCGGGCGGGCACATCCGCTGGGCGTACGCCGCCTTGGTGCTGGCCGTCGTGTGCGTGGGCCTGGACCGCTACCTCGGCCTGACGGCCGGCTGGATGCGGGACATGGCCACCGCCCAGGCCGTGCAGCGACGGCTGGAGGCGCTGCGCTTCGACTGGGCGTCGGAGTCGGTCCGCGAGGTCCTGGGCCCGACGGAGGGCACCGCGGCCGAGGCCGCCGAGCGGTGCCTGACCGTGCTGCGCCGCTTCAGCGAGGACGTCTCGGAGCTCGTGCGCTGCGAGACGGCCGACTGGATGGTGGACTTCCGGGCCGGCGCCGCCCCGCTGCGGACCCAGTCCCTGACCTGGGCGGGGAGCACCCGGGGCCCCGAGGGCGCCGCGACCGGCACCGGCGGCAGGTTCCCGCTGCTGCCCGGCGGCCGGCCGAGCATGCCGCGCCAGCGCCCCCCGGAGGGCCCCCGCGCCAGCTGACCGCCGCCGGGGGGCGCCCGCGCCCGGTGCTAACTGAAGACGATCATCGAGCCCTGCCCCAGCGCACGCGTCGCCGCCGCGTGCAGCCCCAGCCACACGTGGCGCTCCCGCGCGAAGGGGCTGCCGTCGTGGTGCTCCGGCGGGGCCGCCGGCTCCTCCAGCTCGGTGGGACCGGCCGGCGGCGCCGGGGCGGGCGGCGGGTTGTGCGGGTCGATGCCGATCACCGGAGCGACGAACTCGAGCTCGCGCAGCAGCCCGTGGGCGGAACCCAGGGGGCCGCCGGCATCGAGGAGTTCGTCGTTGACCAGCGGATGGGGGAAGTCGAGGGGGACGTAGCCGCCCGCGTGGTCGTAGTGCCAGACGAGGTGCGACTGCTGGGCGGTGGTCTCGAACATCTCCAGCAACTGCTCGTAGTCACCCCCGAGTTCGTCGACCGGGGTCACCGCGAGGCCCTGGATGTGGAGCAGGTACGCGCGGCGCAGGAAGTGCAGCGCGTCGTAGTCGAAGCCCGCGACCGGGGCCACGTCGCCGGACAGGCCCGGCATGTAGGAGTAGACGGGCACCGGCGGGAGACCGGCGTCGCCCAACGCCTTGTCATAGCGGGCGATCTCCTCGGCGAACGGGTTGTCGGGGCTGTGGCAGAGCACGTCCACCAGGGGAACCAGCCACAAGTCGCAGGCCACAGGCGCTCCAAGTCCTTCCGTGCGTGGTCGGACCAGCGTAGTGGGCGGCGGCCGTTCCTACCGGCCCGCGGCCAGTCGCCGCATGAGCGCGAGGGAGTGGTCGTTGAACTCCTCGACGACGCGCTGGGCCGCCTCCGTGTCCCGCTTCTCGATCGCGGTGACCAGGGCGACGTGGTCGGACCAGCACAGGCCCTCCAGGTCCGGCCGGCCGCGCAGGAAGGGCACCGCGTACACCCAGGTCTGGGTGCGGATCCGGTCGAGGAACTCCCCGACGTGGGCGTTCCCGGCCAGCGCCGTCAGCTCGCGCCAGAAGCGGATGTCGTAACCGATGAGGACGTCCAGCTCGCCGGCCCGGGAGGCACGCGCCGCGGCCTCGGCCCGGCGCCGTACGGAGGCCAGCTCCATGGGGTCGACCTCGCGCATGCCGCGCGCGGCGATGCGGCGGAAGATCCCCTCGACGACGAGGGTGCGCGCCTCGACCATGGAGCGGAACTCGGCGTCCGTGAAGCGCCGCACCTGGAAGCCGCGGTGGTGCTCGACGTCGAGCAGCCCCTGCGCCGCCAGGTCCACCAGGGCCTCGCGGACCGGGGTGGCGGACACGCCGTACAGCTCCGCGATCTCCTTGACCGTGAAGTGCCGCCCGGCCGTCATGCGCCCGGTGAGCACCTCGTCGCGGAGCGCGTCGGCTATCTGCTGCCGCAGACTGCTCCGTCGGACGGGTCCGCCCGCTGGGCCTTCCGGCATGCCGGTGCCTCCCTACAGATGTGGCGGTGCGCTTACGGCTCCGCCACACCTTATGCGAGGCCGGGCCGCGGGTGGTCCACACCTGTGGTGCGGACCACCCACGGTCCGCGGACACGCCCCGGGCGCGCTCAGCGCGTGTGCTCGTCGGCGACGGACAGCGCCGCGTCGAGGAGTGCCAGGCCCTCCTTGGCCTCGGCCTCGGTGATGTTGCAGGCGGGCACCACATGGGTGCGGTTCATGTTGACGAACGGCCACAGGCCGCTCTTCTTGCAGGCCGCCGCGAAGGCCGCCATGGGGGCGTTGGCCTCGCCCGCCGCGTTGTAGGGGACGAGCGGCTCGCGGGTCTCCCGGTCGCGCACCAGCTCCAGCGCCCAGAAGGCGCCCAGGCCCCGCACCTCGCCCACCGACGGGTGGCGCTCGGCGAGCTCCCGCAGGCCCGGGCCGAGCACGTTCTCGCCGAGCGCGGCGGCGTGTGCGACGACGCCCTCGTCCTCCATCACCTGGATCGTGGCGACGGCGGCGGCGCAGGCCAGCGGGTGGCCGGAGTAGGTGAGGCCGCCGGGGTAGGGGCGGGTGGCGAAGGTCGCGGCGATCTCCTCGCTGATCGCGACACCGCCGAGCGGCACGTAGCCGGAGTTGACGCCCTTGGCGAAGGTGAGCAGGTCAGGGGTGACGTCGAACCGGTCGGCGGCGAACCAGCTGCCGGTGCGGCCGAAGCCGGCCATGACCTCGTCGAGGACGAAGACGATCCCGTACCGGTCGCAGATCTCGCGCACCCCGGCGAGGTAGCCGGGCGGCGGCACCATGATGCCCGCCGTGCCGGGCACCGTCTCCAGGACGATCGCCGCGACGGTCTGCGGGCCCTCGAAGACGATGGTGTCCTCGAGGTGCTGCAGCGCGCGGTCGCGCTCCTGCTCCTCGGTCTCCGAGTGGAACGGCGAACGGTAGAGGAACGGCGCCCAGAAGTGGACGACGCCGGACGAGCCGTTGTCGGAGGGCCAGCGGCGCGGGTCGCCGGTCAGGTTGATCGCGGCCGAGGTGGCGCCGTGGTACGAGCGGTACGCGGACAGCACCTTGGGGCGGCCGGTGTGCAGCCGGGCGAGCCGTACCGCGTTCTCGACGGCCTCGGCGCCGCCGTTGGTGAAGAAGATCTTGTTCAGGTCGCCGGGCGTGCGCTCGGCGATCAGCCGGGCGGCCTCGGAGCGCGGCTCCACGGCGAAGGCGGGCGCGAAGGTGACGAGCTTGCCGGCCTGCTCCTGGATGGCGGCGACGACCGTGGGGTGCTGGTAACCGATGTTGGTGAACACCAGGCCGCTGGTGAAGTCCAGGTAGCGGTTGCCGTCGTAGTCCCAGAAGTACGCGCCCTCGGCCCCGGCGACCGGCAGCGGGTCGATCAGGCCTTGCGCGGACCAGGAGTGGAAGACGTGGGCGCGGTCGGCGGCCTTGACGGCGGCGCCGGTCCCAGGGTCGGCGAAAGGAGGGGTCATGCGCCCAGGCTAAGGAACGGCCCGGGCGCACGACATTGGCACCCTGTATGACGGTGGGCGTGCGCGCCGACAGGTTGTAGGGCCCCGCGCGCCGCCGTCACTCAGAGGAACGAGTTGATCTCGATGGTCTCGGTGCGGCCGGGGCCGACGCCGATGGCCGAGATCGGGGCGCCGGACATCTCCTCCAGCGCCTTGACGTACGCCTGGGCGTTCTTCGGCAGGTCGGCGAAGGTCTTCGCCTTGCTGATGTCCTCGCTCCACCCGGGCAGGGTCTCGTAGACCGGCTTGGCGTGGTGGAAGTCGGTCTGGCTGTACGGCAGTTCCTCGACGCGCCTGCCGTCGATCTCGTAGGCGACGCAGACCGGGATCTGCTCCCAGCCGGTGAGCACGTCGAGCTTGGTGAGGAAGAAGTCGGTGAGGCCGTTGACCCGGGTCGCGTAGCGGGCGATCACCGCGTCGAACCAGCCGCAGCGGCGGTCCCGGCCCGTGGTGACGCCGCGCTCGCCGCCGATGCGGCGCAGCGCCTCACCGTCGGCGTCGAACAGCTCGGTCGGGAACGGGCCGGCGCCCACGCGGGTGGTGTAGGCCTTGAGGATGCCGATCACCCGGTTGATCTTGGTGGGGCCGATGCCGGAACCGGTGCAGGCGCCGCCGGCCGTCGGGTTGGACGAGGTCACGAAGGGGTACGTGCCGTGGTCGACGTCCAGCAGGGTGCCCTGACCGCCCTCGAGGAGGACGACCTTGCCCTCGTCGAGCGCGGTGTTGAGGACCAGCGTCGTGTCCGCGACGTAGTCCTTGATCTGCTCCGCGTAGCCCAGGTACTCCTCGACGACCTGGTCGATGCTGATGGCACGGCGGTTGAAGATCTTGATCAGGACCTGGTTCTTGTCGTGGAGCGCCGCCTCGACCTTCTGACGGAGGATCGACTCGTCGAAGAGGTCCTGGACCCGGATGCCCACGCGGTTGATCTTGTCGGCGTAGGCGGGGCCGATGCCGCGGCCGGTGGTGCCGATCTTGCGCTTGCCGAGGAAGCGTTCCGTCACCTTGTCGAGCGTCTGGTGGTACGGCGTGATCAGGTGCGCGTTACCGCTGATGAGGAGCTTGGACGTATCGACCCCGCGCTCGTTCAGCCCGCTCAGCTCGGAGAGCAGGACCGCCGGGTCGACGACGACTCCGTTGCCGATGACCGGGGTGCACCCCGGTGACAGGATCCCGGAAGGCAGGAGGTGGAGCGCATACTTCTGGTCGCCGACGACGACCGTGTGGCCGGCGTTGTTGCCGCCCTGGTAGCGCACCACGTAGTCCACGGAGCCACCGAGCAGGTCGGTGGCCTTTCCCTTGCCCTCATCACCCCACTGAGCACCGAGCAGCACAAGTGCGGGCACAGGCGTACACCCCTTCCGGGCGGGGCATGTCCAACGTGGCTCCCCATGGCGGGGAGAGCCGTCGGACCGGTGCCCCGGAAATAGACGAAGCCCCTGGCGCAAGGCAGCGCAAGGGGCTCTTGCACCGAGATGTTACCTGAGGAAGGACCAAGGTGTCGGCTCACCGACCGTCCGGGCAGCCCCTGCTCGTGGTCATCGACCCCGCTGCCCGCGTCATGGACGGCGAATCCGTACGCATCGCGAAGGACGTGCTGTGCGGGGGAGCCCCCTCCGTGAAGATCGCCCTTCCGGAGTCCGAGGAGGAGGCCGTCCGGGTGCTGGAGCACCGGGGCCGGCGGCGCCCGGTGGTCGTGGGTGACGACGCGGCGCTGCTGCGCACGGTACGGGCGCTGCACTCGGCCCGGGGACTGGGCGAGGCGGTCGTCGGTCTGGTGCCGGTGGGGCGGCGGACCGGCCTGGCGCGGGCGCTCGGCGTACCGGGCGGTGCGGTGAGCGCGGCGCGCGCGGTGCTGGACGGGGCGGAGCGCGAGCTCGACCTGCTGCTCGACGACAGCGGCGGCATCGTGCTGGGCGCCCTGCGCATCGGCTCGGCGACACCCGCCTGGTGGACGCCGGTGGAGCGCCGGGCCCGCTCGCTGGCCCGCACGCTGAGCCTGAACGGCCACACCGCGCACCTGGGGCTGGGGATGCGCGGCGGGCAGCGGCTGCGGATCGAGGCGGACGGGGTGGTCCTGGCCGACCTGGACGACTGCGTCGAGGAGGTGTCGGTCTCCACGGCGGTGCCCGGCCTCGCCGAAGTGCTGGTCCGCAGGGAGGGCGGGGCGCCCGCGGGTCCGGTGCACGCCCGGAGCGTCACCGTCTCCGGACGGGACTTCCGCTACACGGCCGACACCGCGCCGGCCGGCCCGGTCCGGCGCCGTACCTGGACGGTGATGCCCGCGGCCTGGCGGCTGACGGTCCCGCGGTCCGCCTACTAGAGGGTCACAGGACGCCCTGTTCGCGCAGCTCCGCCTTGTGGTCGCGCCAGCGGTCCATCATGTCCACGAGTTCCTTCTGCAGGAAGTCGAAGAAGGCCGCGGTCTCCGCGAGCCGCTGTCCGGCGGCGGTGTCCGGGCCGAGGGCGTCCATGCCGGACCGCAGGGTGTTCTCCCAGCGGGCGAGGACCTGGTCGCGGCGGGTGAAGGTCTCGTACCACTGGTCGCTGTGCACCCGGTAGCGCTCCCGCCGTGAGCCCGGCTCCCGCTCGCGGGTGAGCATGCCGACCTGCGCCAGGTAGCGGACCGCGCCGGACACGGCGGCCGGGCTGGCCTGGAGCCGTCCGGACAGCTCGGCGGCGCTGAGCACGCCGGTCTCCGAGGCGAGGAGCGCGGCGAACACCCGCGCCGCCATGCGCTGCATGCCCGCCTCGACGAGCTCCGCCGCGAAGCGCTCGACGAACGTCATCGGCTCCAAGGACTCTTCAGCCACCGCCATCGCCTCCCGTCCCGAAGTTTATACACTTCCTTAACTTCACAAATTTGTGAATCTACTGTACGTTCAGAATCATGACGAAGGCAATCAGTGTGGCCGGACTGCACAAGTCCTTCGGCCGCACGCACGCACTGGACGGCCTCGACCTGACCGTCGAGAAGGGTGAGGTGCACGGCTTCCTGGGGCCCAACGGCGCCGGCAAGTCCACCACCATCCGCATCCTGCTCGGCCTGCTGCGCGCGGACGGAGGGGCCGCCCAGCTGCTCGGCGGCGACCCGTGGCGCGACGCCGTCACCCTGCACCGGCGCCTGGCGTACGTCCCGGGTGACGTCACCCTCTGGCGCAACCTCAGCGGAGGCGAGGTCATCGACCTGCTGGGGCGGCTGCGCGGCGGGCTGGACGAGGCACGCAGGCGGCAACTGCTGGAGCGCTTCGAGCTGGACCCGACGAAGAAGGGCCGCGCGTACTCCAAGGGCAACCGGCAGAAGGTGGCGCTCGTCGCCGCGTTCGCCTCCGACGTGGACCTGCTGATACTCGACGAGCCCACCTCCGGCCTCGACCCGCTGATGGAGGAGGTCTTCCGCGACTGCGTCCGCGAGGAACGCGACCGCGGCCGGACGGTGCTGCTGTCCAGTCACATCCTCAGCGAGGTCGAGGCCCTGTGCGACCGGGTCAGCATCATCCGGGGCGGGCGCACGGTGGAGACCGGGAGCCTGACCGAACTGCGGCACCTCACCCGCACCTCGGTCACCGCGGAGCTGGCCGGCCGGCCGAACGGCCTCGGCCAACTGCCGGGCGTGCACGACCTCGACGTGCGCGGCAGCCACGTCCGGCTCCAGGTCGACACCGACAAGCTCGGCGCCGTGCTGAAGCAGCTGAGCGAGACGGGCGTGCGCAGCCTGACCAGCACGCCGCCCACGCTGGAGGAGCTGTTCCTGCGGCACTACGAAGACAGCCCGGCCGGCACCACCGGCACCACCGGCGCCGTCGCGGCCGACGCGGAGGCCCGACGATGAACGCGCTCACCGGGACGGGCACGCTCACCCGGCTCGCGCTGCGCAGGGACCGCGTCATGATCCCGGCGTGGGTCGTGCCGATCGCCCTGCTGGTCGCGTCGACCGCCTCGGCCTTCGGCGGCCTCTACGACACCCCGGCGGAACGCGCCGGGGTCGCGGCGAGCACGGCGGGCAACGGCTCGCTGCGCGCCCTGTACGGGCCGGTGTTCGACACGAGCATCGGCGGCCTGACGGCCTGGCGCATGATGGCCTTCGGCGCCGCGCTGGCCGGACTGATGGCGATGCTGCTGGTCGTCCGGCACACCAGGGAGGAAGAGGAGGCAGGCCGGCTGGAGCTGGTCGGGGCGGGCGCAGTCGGCCGACGGGCGCCGCTGGCCGCCGCCCTGGTCACCGGCTTCGGGGCCTCGCTGCTCCTCGGACTGCTCGTCACCGCGGCCCTGCTCGGGCAGGGCGCGCGGGGCGCGGTGGCCTTCGGGATCGCCTTCGCCGGCGCGGGATGCTCCTTCGCCGCGGTCGCGGCCGTCGCGGCGCAGCTGACGGAAAGCGCGCGTGCGGCGCGGGGCATCGCGGGCGCGGTCCTGGGCCTCGCCTTCCTGATACGTGCCGTCGGCGACGCCGGCAGCGGCACCCTGAGCTGGCTCTCGCCGCTGGGCTGGGCCGAGAACATACGCCCCTACGCGGACGAACGCTGGTGGGTGGCCGCCCTGTTCGCGGCCTGGGCCGCCGGTCTCGTCGCCGTCGCGTACGCCCTGGTGGCCCGGCGTGACATCGACGCCTCCCTGCTGCCGTCCCGCCCCGGCCCGGCCGCCGCCGGTCCCCGCCTGCGTTCCGCCCAGGCCCTGGCCTGGCGGCTGCAGCGCGGCTCCTTGTGGGGGTGGACGGCGGGCTTCGCCGTGGGCGGCGGCGCGCTCGGCGGCCTCGCCAACGGAGCGGCCGACCTCGTCCGGGACAACGAGCAGCTCGCCGACGTCATGCGTGACATGGGCGGCGCCTCCGGGCTGGTCGACTCCTACCTCGCCTCCATGACCGGGGTGATGGGGATGATCGCCGCGATCTACGCCGTCCAGGCCGTGCTCCGGCTCCAGGGCGAGGAGAGCTCCGGCCGCACCGAGCCCGTCCTCGCCACGGCCGTGGGCCGGGTGCGCTGGGCCGCGGGCCACGCGCTGCTCGCCTTCGCCGGTTCCGTGCTCCTCATGGCCGTCTCCGGCCTCACCATGGGAATCGGTTACGGGGCGACGGCCGGCGACACAGGCGGCCAGATGTGGCGGCTGGCGGGGGCGGGCCTGGTGCAGCTGCCCGCGGTCTGGTGCGTGGCCGCGGTGGCGCTGCTGCTGTACGGCGCGGCACCGAAGGCGGCGCGGGCGAGCTGGGGTGTGGCGTCGCTGACGCTCGCCATCGGGCTCTACGGACCCGCGCTGGGGCTCTCGCCCCGGGTGATGGACCTGTCCGTCTTCACGCACCTGCCGAAGGTGCCGTCGGCGGACGTCACCGTGACCCCGCTGGCGGTGCTCACCGTGCTGGCCCTCGCGCTCGCCGCCCTCGGGCTCGCGGCGCTGCGCCGCCGCGACATCACGGCCTGAGCCGCGGGACCCGGCCACCGGGCCGGGTCCCGCAGAGATCCGGAGGACAGGTCCTAACAGGTGACGCGCAGTTCGCGCAGACCGCGGATGACGTAGCCCTCGTTCCAGGCGGGCTCCGCCGCGAGCTCCAGCCGCGGGGCGCGGCGCAGCAGCGCCGTGAAGGACGCGGCGAGTTCGATGCGGGCCAGCGGCGCGCCGAGGCAGTAGTGGATGCCGGCGCCGAAGGTGATGTGCGGGTTGTCGGCGCGGGAGAGGTCCAGCCGGTCGGGGTCGGGGAAGCGCTCCGGGTCGCGGTTGGCGGAGCCGAAGAGCAGCGCCACCTCGCTGCCGCGCGGGATCACCGTGCCGCCCACCTCGATGTCGTCCAGCACCCAGCGCTCGAACATCTGCAGCGGGGTGTCGAAGCGCAGCAGCTCCTCGATCGCCGTCGGCAGCAGCTCCTCCGGTGCCGCGCTCAGCTCCGCCAGCTGCTCGGGGTGCCGGAAGAGCGTCCACCAGCCGTTGCCGGTGGTGTTGACGGTCGCCTCGTGGCCCGCGTTCAGCAGCAGCACGCAGGTGGAGACCATCTCCTGCTCGGTGAGCCGGTCGCCCTCGTCGTGCGCGGCGATCAGCGCGCTGATCAGGTCCTCGCCGGGCGCCTTGCGGCGTTCGGCGATCAGCTCGCGCAGGTAGGCGGAGAACTCCTCGCTCGCGCGGACCGCCCGGCGCGCGGCCTCCTCGGAGGGGTTGAGCTCGAACATCCCGACGATGTCGGCCGACCAGGGCCGCAGCAGGTGCCGGTCCGCGGCCGGTATCCCCAGCATCTCGGCGATGACGGCCACCGGCAGCGGTTCCGCGACCGTGGCGATGAGGTCGCCGCCGCCCTCCGCGACCAGCCGCTCCACCAGCTCCCCGGCGAGCCGCTGCACGGTCGGCGTGAGCCGCTCGACCGTGCGCGGGGTGAACGCCTTGGAGACCAGCCGCCGGATGCGGGTGTGGTCGGGGGCCTCCAGGTCGAGCAGGCCGTTGCCGTTGAGCGTGGTGAAGGGCTCGTGCTCCGGCGGCGGTGCGGTGCGGCCGAACTCCTCGTGGGTGAAGCGGTGCAGGTACGTCCGCCCGAGCCGCCGGTCCCGCAGCAGCGCGCTGACGTCCGCGAAGTGCGGGATGAGCCACTGCCGGCTCGGCTCGAACCAGTGGGCGCGCCCCTCCGCGCGCAGCCGGGCGTACGCGGGGTAGGGGTCGGCGACGAACTGCGGCGACCAGGGGTCGAAGGCGGTGGCAGTGCTGCTCATGTGCGGAGACTACCCTCCGCCCGTTCAGCCGCCCGGGGTGACCAACCGCGCCTCGTACGCGAAGACCGCCGCCTGGGTCCGGTCGCGCAGCCCGAGCTTCACCAGGACCCGGCTCACATGCGTCTTGACCGTCGACTCGGCGACCACCAGATGGTCGGCGATCTCCGCGTTCGACAGTCCCTGGGCGACCAGCACGAGCACCTCGGTCTCGCGCTCGGTGAGCTCCCCGACCCGGTCCTGGGCGGGCGGCCGGGGGGTGCCCAGCCGGTTGAACTCGGTGATCAGCCGCTTGGTGATCGCCGGGGCCAGCAGCGCGTCGCCGGCCGCCACGATCCGCACGCCGTCCGCGAGCTGACGGGCCGAGGCGTCCTTGAGCAGGAAGCCGGAGGCGCCCGCGCGCAGCGCCTGGTAGACGTACTCGTCCAGGTCGAAGGTGGTCAGCACGAGCACCTTCGCGTCGGCGTCCGCGGCGACGATCTCGCGGGTGGCCTCCAGGCCGTTGAGCTCGGGCATGCGGATGTCCATCAGCACGACGTCCGGCCGCAGCGCCGCCACCTGCTCGATCGCCTGCCGTCCGTCGACGGCCTCGCCGACGACCTCGATGTCGGGCTGGGCGCCCAGCAGCACCGAGAAGCCCTCGCGGACCATCATCTGGTCGTCCGCGATCAGCACCCGGATGGTGTTCCCGGTCATGCACGCTCCCCGGGGACCGGGATGAACACGGAGACCTCGTAGCCGCCGTCCTCGGTGGGCCCGTCGGTCATCTCGCCGCTCAGCATCGCCACCCGCTCCCGCATGCCGGCTATGCCGTGTCCCGCTCCAGGTGACGGTTTCACCAGGCCGCGCGGCGGGCCGTTGACGACGCGCAGCCCGAGCCCGCCGAGGACGTAACTGACCTCGACCCGGGCGGCGGCGCCCGGCGCGTGCCGCAGGCTGTTGCTCAGCGCCTCCTGGATGATCCGGTACGCCGACAGCTCCACTCCCTGCGGCAGCTCCCGCACCGCGCCGGTCACCGTCCGCTCCACCTCCAGCCCCGCCTCGCGCACGTTGGCCACGAGCCGGTCCAGGTCGGCGAGGGTCGGCTGCGGTGCGTCGGGGGCCTGGTAGTCCTCGGCACGTACGACCCCGAGGACGCGGCGCAGCTCGGTCAGGGCGATGACGGCGTTCTCGCGGATGATCGAGAAGCTCTTGGTCAGCTCCTCGGGCGGGTCCTCCACCCGGTACGGCGCGGCCTCCGCCTGGATGGCGATCACGGACATGTGGTGGGCGACGACGTCGTGCAGCTCACGGGCGATGGTCGTGCGCTCCTCCAGCAGCGTGCGCCGGGTCCGCTCGACCTCGGTCACGGCGACCTGGGCGGCGACCTCCTGCCGGGACTGGCGCAGCCCGCGCACCGCCGACACGACGGACAGCACGACGGCGGAGAGGAAGATCATGATGAACGGGTCCGACCCGTAGCCGCTCGACAGCCCCTGGAAGGCCAGCGCCAGAGCGGCGGTCAGCAGCCACATCTCGGCGGCCACCCGCGCCCGGGTGCGCGCCGCCACCACGCCCAGCACCGTCAGGTGCGAGACGAAGCCGGCGTCCGTCCACGGATACGTGGAGGACCAGCCGGAGCTGAACACCCCGGTGAGCACCGCGGCACCGACGGACAGCCACCACGCGCCGATCGGCCGGAACATCGTGGTGAGCAGGGGCACACCGGCGAGCAGCGCCAGCACGAAGCCGCCCGGCCCGCCCGCGCTCTCCGTCGAGACGAACATCAGGAAGACCGTGAAGCAGGTCAGCGCCGCGTGCGGCATCCAGCGCCCGTACCCCCGGAGCCTGCGCGGCACCACGGCGAGCAGCGGGTGCCCTTCCCGCAGCGGTGCCATCGGCCGGAAGGCGAAGCCGTCGGTGATCAGGTCGTGCCGCAGCCCGCTGAGGGCGCCGCGGGCCATGCGGAGCTCGGTCCGCAGCGAGGTCTGGCTTGTCTCGGTCACGCTCTCACGGTAGGCAATCCGCGTGTCGCCGTCGTCACCTGCGAAGACGATCTGGCGGCGTCATCCTCAAGGAGGACCTCCCGCAGGAGGACGCGCCTCACCAGGCGAGCTGGGCGATCTCCTCGACGACCACGGCCGCCGCGTCCGCCGCCGGGTCGATCACCGGGAAGTGGCCCACGCCCGCCAGCAGGGTCAGCTGGACCTCCTCCCCCGCCTTCGCCGATGCCGCCGCGAAGGCCTCCGCGACCTGCGGCGGTACGACCTCGTCACGGTCGCCGTGCACGACGGTCACGGGGATGCCGGTGGGCAGCAGCGCGGCCGGGTCGGTCTCCGCACGGCGCTCGGCGAGCAGTTCGGGCCCGCCCAGCAGTTCGGCGACCGCCCCGGAGCACACGTCGTGCTCCACGGCGGCCTCGAAGTCGGCGATGGGCGCGAGCGCCACCACCCCGCGCAGCGTGGGCGCGCCGGGGCGGTGCCAGCGCGACCCGGCCGGCAGCACGTGCCGGGCGGCCGCCCACAGCGCGAGGTGGCCGCCGGCCGAGTGACCGGTGAGCACGATCCGCCGGACGTCGACGGTGTCCTCGCCCAGGGCGGCCACGGCCAGCGCCGCGACGGCGTCGGTGGCGGCCGCCACGTCGTCGAAGGTGTCCGGCCAGCGGCCCGCGACCGTACCGCCGTTGCCCCGGCGGTACTCCACCGAGGCCACCGCGAAGCCGTGCCGGGCGAGCAGGTCCGCGAGCGGTGAGACGTGCGTCCTGTCGTACGGCGCCCGCCAGGCGCCGCCGTGCAGCAGCACGACCAGCGGCCCCGGCCGTGTGCCGCCCGCCCCGGGCCGCGGACGGTAGAAGTCCACGACCTGGTCCGGGTGGTCGCCGTAGGCGGCCGTGGCGTCCGGGGGGACGGGGGCGTGCGAGAACGCGGACGCCTCCTCGGCCGCGGTCCGCTCCGCGGGGTCCCGCGGAGCGGACCGGGCCCCCACCGCGTCGGCGCGGCCGTCGGTGCCTGCCGGAATGGTGTCGCTCGACGAGGTGGGATCGGACATGCGTTACCGCGTCCCTTCCAGGACCTGGGCCAGCACCCGCGCCGCCCGCTCGGCGTCCGCGAAGCGCGTGTACAGCGGGGTGAATCCGAAGCGGAGGATATCCGGCTCGCGGAAGTCGCCGACGACGCCCCTGGCGATCAGCTCCCCCATCACCGTGCCCGCGCCGGAGCAGCGCAGCGCGACCTGGCTGCCCCGCTCGGCGTGCGCGGCCGGGGTGACCGGCCGTACGGCGCCGTCCGGCACGTACGCCGCGACGCACTCCAGGAAGAAGTCGGTGAGGGCGAGGCTCTTGGCCCGCACGGCGTCCAGGGACACGCCGTCCCAGACGTCGAGGGCCGTGTCCAGCGCCAGCAGCGACAGGATCTCCGGGGTGCCGACCCGGCCGCGGACGCTGCCGTCGGCGGGCCGGTAGGCGGCCTCCATCGCGAACGGGTCGCGGTGGGAGTTCCAGCCGGGGAGCGGGGAGTCGAAGCGCGGCTGCAGGTCACGGCGGACGTACAGGTACGCGGGCGCGCCGGGGCCGCCGTTGAGGTACTTGTACGTGCAGCCGACGGCCAGGTCCACGCCGTGCTCGTCCAGGCCGACCGGCAGGGCCCCGGCCGTGTGGCACAGGTCCCAGACCACCAGGGCGCCGGCCGCGTGCACGGCGGCGGTGGTGGCCGGCAGGTCGTGCAGCCGGCCGGTGCGGTAGTCCACGTGGTTGACCAGCGCGACGGCGGTGCGCGGGCCCGCCGCGGCGGCGACCTCCGCGGCGTCGACCGCGCGGATCGCGCACCCGGTCATACGGGCGGCGGACTCCGCGATGTACCCGTCCGTAGGGAAGGTGGCGGCGTCGACCAGCACCTCGTCACGGGAGGGATCGGTCTGCCGGGCCATCCGGACGGCGCCGACCACGGCCTTGAAGACGTTGACGCTGGTGGAGTCGCCGGCCACGACCTGGCCGGGGGCGGCGCCTATGAGCGCGCCGATGCGGTCGCCGATCCGCTCCGGCGCCGTCCACCATCCGCTGTCGGTCCAGGAGCGGATGCGCAACTGCCCCCACTCGCGCGCGACCACGTCCGCCATCCGGTCCTGCACCCCGGCGGGCAGTGCGCCCAGCGAGTTGCCGTCCAGGTAGATCACGTCGTCCAGCACGAAACGGTCGCGGAGCTTGGCCAGCTCGTCGGCGGTGTCGAGGCGGGCGGCCCGCGCCGCCGGGGACTCGGTGGGCTTCATCGCGTCAGACATGGCTGCGGGCCGTCCAGAGCTCGGGGAACACGTTCTTGGTCGCGCGCTTCTCCAGCCAGGAGACCCCGGCGGAGCCTCCGGTGCCGGTCTTGGCGCCCATCGCGCGGCGGGTCGCCACCAGGTGGTCGTTGCGCCAGCGCCACACCAGCTCGGCCACCTCGGTCAGCGCCTCGCCCAGCCGGACGAGTTCGCCCTCCTGGTCACCGGAGTACACGGCCTGCCAGGCCCGCTCGACGGCCGGGTCGGCCTCGTAGCGCTGCGAGAGGTCGTCGCGCTGCGGGACCTCGTGGCCGCGGCGGGCCAGCAGCCGCAGCACCTCGTCGTAGAGGCTGGGTTCGTGCAGCGCCTTCTGCAGTTCGTCGTGCACCCGCGGCGCGCCGCGGTGCGGGACCAGCATCGACGCGGACTTCTCGCCGAGCAGGAACTCCATCCGCCGGTACATCGCCGACTGGAAGCCCGAGCCCTCGCCGAGGGCGGCGCGGTAGGCGTTGAACTGCGCCGGGGTGAGGTGGGCGATCGGCTCCCACGAGGCGTTGAGCGACTGCAGTTCGTAGGTGCTGCGCTTGAGCGCGGCCAGCGCGGTGGGCAGGTCGTCGGCCGCGAGCGCACGGGAGGCGGTCTCCCACTCGTGCACGATGACGGTGAACCACAGCTCCATGACCTGGGTGGTCACCAGGAAGACCATCTCGCCGGGGTCGTCGGAGCGGGGGTGCTGCAGATGGGTGAGGACGTCGGCCTGGACGTAGTCCTCGTAGGGGGTGGTCCCTTCGAAGTCCAGGTTCGGGGCCTCGGGGGCCGCCTGGGAAACGTCGGGGCGGTGGGACATCGGTGTCTCCGTGGATACGAGCTACCGGGTAGCGGTCTGTCCCGCGCGCCGTCGCGGCGGGACCCCGGTCCCCTCGGGCCCGCGCTCTACCGGCGCCGGGCCCAACGGGCATCATGCGTGGTCACAGCACGCTACGGCAAGACCTGCCCGGCGCGCGCGCCGGACAGGTCGGGGGTGGATGCCGTGGTCAGCGGCGGGGCGGTGGCTCAGCCGAGGGTGTCGGCGGCGGTCTGGGAGGAGTCCCGCAGGAAGGTGCTGCAGCGCTCGTACTCCTCCTGCTCGCCGATCGCCTGGGCGGCGCGCGCCAGGGCGTGCAGGGCCCGCAGGAAGCCGCGGTTGGGCTCGTGCTCCCAGGGCACCGGGCCGTGGCCCTTCCAGCCGTTGCGGCGCAGCGCGTCCAGGCCGCGGTGGTAACCGGTGCGGGCGTAGGCGTACGACTCGACGACCCGGCCGCCCTCGAAGGCGTCGTCCGCGAGCTGCGCCCAGGCCAGGGAGGACACCGGGTACTTGGCGGCGACCTCGGAGGGGGCCGCTCCCGAGGCGAGCAGCTCGCGCGGCTCGGGGTCGTCGGGCAGGTTCGTCGGGGGCGGTCCCCCGAGCAGGTTCTCGTGAATGGCCATGGGTTCCAGTATGGCCGGGGCCCGGCCCTCCGCGTGGAAGGGCCGGGCCCGGTGCGTACCGCCGTGCGGGGCGGTTACTTGAGCTTGGTGCCGGCGGAGCGCAGGTCCTGGCAGGCCTCGAGGACGCGGGCGGCCATGCCGGCCTCGGCCAGCTTGCCCCAGCTGCGCGGGTCGTAGGTCTTCTTGTCGCCGACCTCGCCGTCGATCTTCAGCACACCGTCGTAGTTGCGGAGCACGTGGTCCGCGACCGGGCGGGTGAAGGCATACTGCGTGTCGGTGTCGATGTTCATCTTGACCACGCCGTTCTCCAGCGCGGTGGCGATCTCCTCCTTGGTGGAGCCGGAGCCGCCGTGGAAGACGAAGTTGAACGGGTCCTGCTTGCCGAACTTCGCGGCCACGCCCTCCGCGAGCTCCTTCAGCAGCTCGGGACGGAGCACGACGTTGCCCGGCTTGTAGACGCCGTGGACGTTGCCGAAGGAGGCGGCGAGCAGGTACCGGCCCTTCTCGCCCAGGCCCAGCGCCTCGGCGGTGCGGATGGCGTCCTCGACCGTGGTGTACAGCTTGTCGTTGATCTCGTGGGTGACGCCGTCCTCCTCGCCGCCGGTGGGGGTGATCTCCACCTCGAGGATGATCTTCGCCTTGACGGCCTCGGCCAGCAGCTCCTGGGCGATGGCGAGGTTGTGGTCGAGGGTCTCGGCGGAGCCGTCCCACATGTGCGACTGGAACAGCGGGTTGCGGCCGGCCGCCACGCGCTCCTGGGAGACCGCCAGCAGCGGGCGCACGTAGCCGTCCAGCTTGTCCTTCGGGCAGTGGTCGGTGTGCAGCGCGATGTTGACGGGGTACTTCTCGGCGACGACGTGCGCGAACTCGGCCAGCGCCACCGAACCGGTGACCATGTCCTTCTTGTACTGGCCACCGAGGAACTCGGCGCCGCCCGTCGAGATCTGGACGATGCCGTCGCTCTCCGCCTCCGCGAAGCCGCGCAGCGCGGCGTGCAGGGTCTGGGTCGAGGTCACGTTGATGGCCGGGTAGGCGAACTTGCCGGCCTTCGCCCGGTCGAGCATCTCGTTGTAGATCTCGGGGGTTGCGATGGGCATCTGTCCGCTCCTTGTGATGTGCGGGTTGTTCGGTGAGTGACCCTGACCTGGGATCGACGTCATCGTCGCCCCCATCTTGGCAGACTTGCGCGAGAGCTCCACACACTGCGCAGCACGGACATACCTCAGGGGTGAAGGGTTTCACGTGAAACCCTTCACCCCTGATGGAAAGCGCAGGTCAGACGGCCAATCAGCCCAGGCCGAGATCGTCCAGACCGAAGGCGCGGACGTACGGGAGACCGGCCTCCGCGATGGCCCCGGCGGCGCCCCGCTCGACGATCACGGCGACGGCCACGACCTCGGCGCCGGCCTCGCGCGCGGCCTCCACCGCGGTCAGCGGCGAGCCGCCGGTGGTCGAGGTGTCCTCGACCACCAGCACCCGGCGGCCCTTGATCTCCGGCCCCTCGATGCGGCGCTGCATGCCGTGCGCCTTCTGCGCCTTGCGCACCACGAAGGCGTCCAGCCGGCGGCCGCGGGCCGCGGCGGCGTGCAGCATCGAGGTGGCGACCGGGTCGGCGCCGAGGGTGAGCCCGCCGACGGCGTCGAAGTCCAGGTCGGCGGTGGCGTCGAGCATCACCTGACCCACCAGCGGAGCGGCTTCGGCGTCCAGCGTGATCCGGCGCAGGTCGATGTAGTAGTCGGCCTCGAGACCCGAGGAGAGGGTCACCTTGCCGTGCACCACGGCCTTGTCCTTGATCTGCTGCAGCAGGGCATCACGCGCGTCGCTCATGGCCACGAGCCTAGCCCAGCGGCTCCCAGGCCCAGGTGGCGCGCATCTCCAGGGGGTCGATCGGGGTGACCAGACGCGGCGCGGTGTTCAGCCCGTTCGGGGGGCCCGACTGGGGCTCCACGCAGATGGCCGGGGGCTGTTCGTCGTAGACGACGACCCACTCGGCGGGGCTGGTGATCCGCAGCCGCAGCTCGCCCGGCCACGTCAGGGTGACGTCCACACCGTCCGGCATGCCGAAGCAGTCGTCCCAGGGGCGGGGCCCCGGCTCCACCCGGTGGCCGGTGGGCAGGTGGTCCTCGCCGCGCTCCTCCATCCAGCCGGGGGTGAAGTCGATCAGGGCGTCCTGCCCGCCCCGGCCGAGGTTGCGCAGGAACCAGGGGTGCCAGCCGGCCTGGGCCGGGAAGGAGTCGTCCGTGGTCTCCACGCTCATCGTCAGGTCCAGGCGGTCCTGCGACAGCTCGAAGCGCTGGCTGACCCGGCCCTTGTACGGCCAGGGCTCGGCCAGGTCGTAGTAGAAGCAGGCGCTGGTGCCGGTGGCGCCCGGGGCCTCCTGCCAGGCGACGTGCCGGCCGGTGCCGTGGATGGCGTGCGGGCCCGCGTCCCGCGGCATCTGGTGCAGCACCCCGCCGTTGCGGAACTGCCCGTCCCGAGTGCGGCCGCACCACGGGACCATCGGGAAGGACCCGAAGTTGGGGCCCTGCCGCAGCAGCTCGACGCCGCCGACGGTCAGCGAGCCGACACGGCAGCCGAGATCCGGAAGGATCGTCAGCCGCGCCGGTCCGGCTTCGAGTTGGACTGCGTGCTCGTCGTCTCGCCCGTCAGGGGTCTCATCCGTGGCCACGGCACAGACCCTACGGGAACGAGCGCCTGCGCCGCCGCAGCACCCGCCCCGCGACCACGGCCGAGAGCAGCAGCGCCGCCGCGGCCGGTGCGTAACGGCGCAGCGAGGCGGCCGCGGCGCCGCTCTGCGGTGCGGGCACCGGGGCGTAGCGGCCGCGCGGCGGGGCGTGGTCGACCTCCTCGGCGCTGCGGCCGATCAGGGTGCGGCGGGCGTGCGCGGCCTCCGCGGGCAGGTCGATCCCGGCCGGGTCCTCGGGGACCCTGGCCACCGCCTCCGCTCCGGGCAGCACCTCGCCGACGGCCTCCACGTCGTCCGCGTCCTCCGGCTCGGGGAGTTCCTCCAGCTCACGCAGCTCCTGCGCGTCGTGCCCGGCGAACTCGTCGAGCTGCGCGGGCAGGTCGTCGGCGAGGTCCTCGACACCGGCGTCCTCCGCGGCCGGTTCGGGCGCCCCGGCCGGGGCCTCCTCCTCCAGGTCGGAGGTGAGCGCGGCGACGAAACGGTCCAGCAGCCGGTGGCCGGCGGAGGTGACCGTCGCCTCCTCGTACTCGCCGAGCCGTCCGTCGGCCTGCACGGTGCCGGTGAAGGTCAGCAGGGCGCCGCCCGACACGGCGTCCACGCCGAGCTCCAGCGCCAGCTTGACCGTGCCCGCGCCGCGCGACTCCACCGCCTCGCCCTCGACGGCCAGCCCGCCGCCGCGCGGGACCAGTCGCAGCGAGCCGCGGTAGGTGATGGTCGAGCCGCCGATCCGGAGCCTCAGCCGGCCGGCGAGCCCCTCCTCGGCGCCGGCGTCCCGCTGGAGGCCGGGCACGCAGCGCGCCACGCGCTCCAGGTCGGCGAGGGACCGGCGAATGGTTTCGGCCGGAAACGGAACGAACACCTCATGCGGCTCCATGCCGCGAGCCTAATCCGCCGGGCGGCGCTTCGGTGCCGATTCACCGCCGGTTCGCCCTCACCCGGAGCGCGGATGCATCAGCGTCGACGGGGGCAGGTCCCGCAGCGGGGACCGCGCGGCCCGCCGGACCGCCGAGGCGAGCGCGGCGGGGGACAGCGACCGCAGCCGCGGCGCGTCCGCGGGGAGGCGCGGGACCGGGGCGCGCTGCCGGGCGGCGAGGACGAAGCCCCAGTCCTCGTCCCCGCGGCCGGTGTCGATCCAGTAGTCGGCGGTGCGCAGCCCGGACGCCCGTACCGTCGCGTCGACGGTCCAGAAGCCGCGCCGGGCGGCGCCGGGCGCTCCCGCGTGCACCGCGAGCCGCCCGCCCGGGGCGAGCGCGCGCCCGGCCAGCCCGTAGAACTCCTGCGAGTACAGCTTCGCGCTGCGCGAGATCCCCGGGTCGGGGAGGTCGGCGAGCACGACGTCGTACCCGCCCGGCGGTCGCGGCGGGCCCTCCTGCCGCAGCCAGTCGAAGACGTCCGCGGCGGCCACCTCGACCCGGGGGTCGCGGTAGGCGTGCCGGTTGAGGCGGGCCAGCGCGGGGTCGTCCCGCGCCAGGGCGACGAGCCGGGCGTCGGGGTCGACCAGGGTCACCGAGCCGACCCCCCGGTAGCGCAGCACCTCGCGCAGCGCGAGCCCGTCGCCGCCGCCGAGGATCAGCACCCGGCGGTGCCGGCCCGCCATGGCGGGGTGCACCAGCGCCTCGTGGTACCGGTACTCGTCCCGGCCGCGGACCCGCAGCCGGCCGTCGAGGAAGAGCTGCAACGGAGCCGAGGTGAGCACGACCTCCTGGACGGCGGTCTGCTCGGCGAGCCGCACGTCGCCGCCGTACACCGCCTGCCGGGCCGCCCGCTCGAACGGCCCGGCGGCCCAGGCCGCCCCCGCCAGCACCGCGAGGACCACGACGTTGGCGGCGATCAGCCGGACCCGGGCACGTGGCGTGACGTCACTGCGGAAGAGCCAGAGCACGATGGCGCCGCCCGCCACGGCGTTGACCGCGCCCGTGACGAGCGCCCCGGTCAGCTGGCCGTAACAGGGCAGCAGGAGGAAGGGGAAGGCCAGACCGCCGACCAGCGCCCCCACGTAGTCCGCGGCGAAGAGGTCGGCGACGGCACCGCCCGCGTCCTGCCGCCGGACCCGCTGGATCAGCGTCATCAGCAGCGGGATCTCGGCGCCGATGAGCACGCCGATGGCGAAGGCGAAGACCGCCATCGCGGGCCGGGACTGGCCGAACCAGGCGAAACTGGCGTACAGCGCCATCACCGAGAGTCCGCCGACCAGCGCCAGCACGATCTCGACGGCCGCGAAGCCGATCGCCGGCGCGCAGCTGAGCCGCTTGGCCAGCAGGGAGCCGACGCCCATGGCGAAGACCATCACGGACAGCACGATCGACGCCTGCGTCACGGAGTCGCCGACCAGGTACGAGGCGAGGGCGACCAGTTCGAGCTCGTACACCAGGCCGCAGGCGGCGCAGACGAAGACCGCGGCCAGGACCAGCGCCCGGGCCGCGGCCACCGGGACGGGGAGCCGCGGCAGGCAGGGGCGCGGGGCGGCCCGGACCGTACGGGAGGTGGACTGGTCGATCATGCTTGCACGCTATGTCAGGTATATGGCGGTCCACGTCACCCACAGGGGTGCAATCCGTGGCACTTGGCGGCGCGTTGACGCCGTGCCGGCCACAGGCGTACCACCGCGCTCACGGCTGCGCGCTGAGGGTCGAACGGGTCGCCACCAGGCGTCCTTCCTGGGGGTACGCGTGCCAGGTGCGCCACAGGACGCTGCCGCCGCGGTACTGCACGAGCATCGCGGTGAAGGCGTGCGGATCACCCGGGAACGTCCCCGCCAGGCCATTGGGGTGATCGGCCACCAGCGCGAGCAGCTCCTGCGCCCGCCCGGCGAAGCCCCCCCGGGAGAGCGTCTCGATCCGCGCCGCGAACTCGTAGTCCCAGCCGGCGATCCGCCGTGCCACACCGAACGGCAGCGGCGCGCTGGTGCCCGGCAGGCAGGCGACGGTCTCCGAGCAGCGGCCGCGGGCCGAGTCCAGGATGACCTGGTGGGAGGCGCCGAGCAGCCGCAGCTGGACCTGGACGCGGGGGGCCGCGGGCGCGCCGGAACCGGCGCCCGGTAGCTCGCGGTCGAGCACGGCGAGCGCCGGCAGCTCGTCCTTCCCCAGACACCAGGCCAGGTCGCCGGCGCGGGTGTCGGTGTAGGCGGTCTGAAGCATGGTGAGCATGAAGTCGGCTCCGCAGGCACATCGCGAGCAAGCGAGGGGAGGTCACGGGCATGGGAAGAGAGGACGCGCCGGCCCGCGCCTGTGGGGGAGAACGTCCGTCGGCTCGTGCCCACGAGGGGTCGGTGAATACGCAATCATGAATGGCGCGTCGCCTTCAGCGTTTTTACCCATCTCCACCCCCTTTACATCCGCAAGGGCCCGGACGGGTTCAGGTGTTCACTACAAATGCGCCCGACGGGTGAGTAACCCACCGGGCGCATATGCGATTCGGCACGGGCAATACGCAATTTCGTATCGTCAGCTTCCGCCGCCGCAGCCCCCGCCGCCGCCGCACGAGCTGCTCCCCCCGCCGCACGAGCTCCCACCGCCGCAGGAGTGGTGGCCGCCCCCGTGGTGGCCGTCGCCTCCTCCGTCGGAGGAGCCCGCGTCCCCCGCCCACCAGCCGCCCCCGGCGCCCCCGGCGGAGGAGCTGTACGAGCGCCGCCGGCCCTTCCGCCGGCCGCCCTTCCTCGCCGCCAGGACGACGAGCCCCACTATCGCGCCGAAGACGAGCAATACGACCAACGCGCCCATCGTTCCCACCCCCGCTTTCCGTGCTTTCCGTTGTGCGACGGTGATGCCCCCGCCGTCCGCGGCCGAAAGCAAAGTTGAGGAAGTCCAGAGGTTCGGCGGAGGATGGCGGGCATGACCTCCTCGCGACCCCCGCTCAACCGCGCACTCGCCGAGTTCGGGACCACGATCTTCGCCGAGATGTCCGCCCTCGCCGTCCGCACCGGTGCGATCAACCTCGGCCAGGGCTTCCCGGACACCGACGGCCCCGAGGAGGTGCGCGAGGCCGCCGTGCGCGCGCTGCGCGACGGCCGCGGCAACCAGTACCCGCCCGGGCCCGGCGTGCCCGAACTGCGCCGGGCCGTCGCCGAGCACCAGCTGCGCTTCCACGGGCTCGGCTTCGACCCCGACACCGAGGTGCTGGTCACCGCGGGCGCCACCGAGGCCATCGCGGCCGCCATGCTCGGGCTGCTGGAACCGGGCGACGAGGTGATCGCCTTCGAGCCCTTCTACGACTCGTACGCCGCCTGCATCGCCATGGCCGGCGGCCGCCGCGTCCCGCTCACCCTGCGCGCGCCGACCTTCCGCCCGGACCTGGACGCCCTGCGCGCGGCGGTCACCCCGCGGACCCGGCTGCTGCTGCTCAACAGCCCGCACAACCCGACCGGCATGGTCCTCACCCGGCAGGAGCTGGCGGCGATCGCGGAGCTGGCCGTCGAACGCGATCTGATCGTGGTCACCGACGAGGTCTACGAGCACCTGACGTACGGCACGGAGCACGTGCCGCTCGCGTCCTTCCCGGGGATGCGCGACCGCACGGTCACCATCTCGAGCGCGGGCAAGACGTTCTCGTTCACCGGCTGGAAGGTCGGCTGGGTGACCGCCGCCCCGGTCCTGGTCGACGCGGTGCGCGCGGCCAAGCAGTACCTGACGTACGTGAGCGCGGGGCCGTTCCAGTACGCCGTGGCCGAGGCGCTCCGGCTGCCGGACGCCTACTACCGGGACTTCCGCGAGGACCTGCGGCGCAAGCGGGACCTGCTCTCCGACGGCCTGGAGGCGGCCGGGTTCCGGGTCTTCCGCCCGGAGGGCACGTACTTCGTGACCACCGACATCCGGCCGCTCGACGAGAAGGACGGCCTGGCGTTCTGCCGGGCGCTGCCCGAGCGCTGCGGGGTGGTGGCGGTGCCGAACGTGATCTTCTACGACGACGCGGAGGAGGGCCGCAGCCTCGTGCGCTTCGCCTTCTGCAAGCGCGAGGACGTGCTGCGGGAGAGCGTGGAGCGGCTGCGCCGGCTCTGAGGCCGTGGGCGGGTCGGGGCCGTTCGGAGCCGGTCAGAGCCGGTCAGAGCCGGTCAGGGCGCGCCTCGGACCGGGACCGGAGCACGGCAGCCCGCCCGCGCACGCCCGCTCACCGGCGGTCGCGTGGCGGACGGGCTGCTGGAGGGGCTGCCCTCGTGCGGTCCGTGTACGCCCGTGCGGGCGCGCTCAGTCCTCGCCGTCGCCGTCGTCGTCCGTGGACTCCGCGTCCTTCTCCAGCCCGAGGGCCTCGAGGATCCACTTCTCGAACTCGATGGAGGCCCGGACCCAGCTGACGGTGCTGGAGACGAAGTGCTCCAGGCCGACGCCGAGGCCGATCAGCATCTGGGCCTCGCCGATCAGACGGACCGTGCCGTCGTCGTGCGTGTGGGTGTAGACCTTCGGCCACAGGGTGCGGCGGTTCCAGTCGTCGAGCGCCTCGTGCAGCTGAGGCTTGTCCTCGATGCTGTACGGCCGGTCGTAGAAGGTGCGGACCGCGAAGATCTGCTGGTCCTCCTCCCCGCGGAACATGAAGTAGGTGCGGAACTCCTCCCACGGCGCGGCGAGGTCGCCCTCCTCGTCGACGACGTACTTGAGCTCCATCTGCTCCAGCAGCTGCTTGACCAGATCCTGGTCAGGAATGACCACGTTCCCGGCAGGGCCGGGCTGGGGGTCCGGCTGGCCCCCGAAATTCGGAATCGAGGACGGGTCGATGCTCACCTTGCAGTTCCCTTCGTACGGATACACCCATCCTCCCTCACCGCGGGCCGCGCCGTGCAAGCGCGGCCCGCCGTGCCCCGTTCGCGTGCCGTTCCCGGGGTGCCTCAGAGGGTCTTGCCGGTGGTCGCGCCCACCAGCAGCCGGTCGCCGACCCGCTCGACCCGCACCGTCTCACCGTCCCTGACCTCGCCGGCCAGGATCTCCCTGGCCAGCTGGTCGCCGATGGCGGTCTGCACCAGCCGGCGCAGCGGACGGGCGCCGTAGGCGGGGTCGTTGCCCTCCTCGGCGAGCCAGTCCAGGGCCTCCTCGGTGACGTCGAGGGCGATCCGCCGGTCGCGCAGCCGGGCCGCCAGGCGGTCGGTCTGCAGGCGGGCGATGCGGCGCAGCTCGTCCTTGTTCAGGGCGCTGAAGACCACGATGTCGTCGAGCCGGTTGAGGAACTCGGGCTTGAACGACGCCCGCACCGTCTCCAGCACGCTCTCCCTCTTCTGCTCGTCGCCGAGCACCGGGTCGACCAGGTACTGGCTGCCGAGGTTGGAGGTGAGGATGAGGATGGTGTTGCGGAAGTCGACCGTACGGCCCTGGCCGTCGGTGAGCCGGCCGTCGTCGAGCACCTGGAGCAGGACGTCGAAGACCTCGGGGTGGGCCTTCTCCACCTCGTCCAGCAGCACCACGGAGTACGGGCGGCGGCGCACCGCCTCGGTCAGCTGACCGCCCTCCTCGTAGCCGACGTAGCCGGGAGGGGCTCCGACCAGGCGGGCGACGGAGTGCTTCTCGCCGTACTCGCTCATGTCGATGCGGACCATGGCCCGCTCGTCGTCGAAGAGGAAGTCCGCCAGTGCCTTGGCCAGCTCGGTCTTGCCGACACCGGTCGGGCCGAGGAAGAGGAAGGAACCGGTCGGGCGGTCGGGGTCGGCGATGCCGGAGCGGGAGCGGCGCACCGCGTCGGACACCGAGCGCACGGCCTCGCCCTGGCCGATCAGGCGCTTGCCGAGCTCCTCCTCCATGCGCAGCAGCTTCTGCGTCTCGCCCTCCATCAGGCGGCCGGCCGGGATGCCGGTCCAGGCGGCGACCACGTCGGCGACGTCGTCCGGGCCGACCTCCTCCTTGACCATGGTGCCCCGCTTGGCCACCTCCTCGGCCTCGGTGGCCTCGGCGAGCTCCGCCTCCAGCTTCGGCTTCTCGCCGTACAGCAGCTTGGACGCGGCCTCGAAGTCGCCGTCGCGCTGGGCGCGCTCGATCCGGGTGGTCAGGTCGTCCAGACGCTCCTTGAGCTCACCGACCCGGTTCAGGCCCTCCTTCTCCTTCTGCCAGCGGGCGGTGAGGCCGCGCAGTTCCTCGTCCTTGTCGGCGAGGTCCTTGCGCAGCTTCTCCAGACGCTGCTTGGAGGCCTCGTCGGTCTCCTTCTCCAGCGCCATCTCCTCCATGCGGAGGCGGTCGACGGAGCGCTGCAGCTCGTCGATCTCGACCGGCGAGGAGTCGATCTCCATGCGCAGCCGCGAGGCGGCCTCGTCGACCAGGTCGATGGCCTTGTCGGGCAGGAAGCGGGCGGTGATGTAGCGGTCGGACAGCGTCGCGGCCGCGACCAGGGCGGCATCGGCGATCTGCACCTTGTGGTGCGCCTCGTAGCGTCCCTTGAGACCGCGCAGGATCGCGATGGTGTCCTCGACGCTGGGCTCGGCCACCAGCACCTGCTGGAAGCGGCGCTCCAGGGCCGGGTCCTTCTCGATCCGCTCGCGGTACTCGTCGAGGGTGGTCGCGCCGACCATGCGCAGCTCGCCGCGGGCCAGCATCGGCTTGAGCATGTTGCCCGCGTCCATCGCGGAGTCCCCGCCGGCGCCCGCGCCGACGACGGTGTGCAGCTCGTCGATGAAGGTGATGATCCGGCCGTCGCTGGCCTTGATCTCCGCCAGCACGGCCTTCAGCCGCTCCTCGAACTCGCCGCGGTACTTGGCGCCCGCGACCATCGCGCCCAGGTCCAGGGCGACCAGCCGCTTGTTGCGCAGGCTCTCGGGCACGTCGCCCTTGACGATGCGCTGGGCCAGGCCCTCGACGACGGCCGTCTTGCCGACGCCGGGCTCGCCGATGAGCACCGGGTTGTTCTTGGTGCGCCGGGAGAGCACCTGCACCACGCGCCGGATCTCGTTGTCCCGGCCGATCACCGGGTCGAGCTTGCCCTCGCGGGCCGCCGCGGTGAAGTCCGTGCCGTACTTCTCCAGCGCCTTGTACGTGCCCTCGGGGTCGGGTGTCGTCACGCGCTGACCTCCCCTGATCTGCTCGAAGGCGTCCTGCAGCCTGCTGCCGGTCGCACCGTACTCCTTCAGCAGCCCACCGGCCGCTCCGCCCTTGAGGGCGATGCCGATGAGCAGGTGCTCGGTGGACACGTACGCGTCCCCGAGTTCCTTCGCCCGCCCCGCCGCGTCGGCGATCACGGCGAGCAGTTCGCGGTTCGCCTGCGGCGGCGCCACCGTGCTGCCCTGCACGCTGGGCAGTCCGCCCAGCAGCCGCTCGGCGCCGGAGCGCACCGCGGCGGCGTCCGCGCCGGTGGCCGCGAGGACGTCCAGCACGCTGTCGTTCTCCGGCTGCTCCAGCAGCGCCAGCAGCAGGTGCACGGGGGTCAGGTCCGCATGCCCGGCCGAGACCGCCTTGGTGTTGGCGGCGTTCAGGGCCTCGCGGCTCTTGTTGGTCAGCTCGGCGTCCACGTCCGCGTACTCCTCCTTCTGGGTCCTTCCGGAACCACTTCGGACCTGCCTACTCCAGCGTGAGACAAGTTGAGTCTATTCCACTCAATTCTGTGAATGCCAGCGACGGGCACAGAAAGCCTTTGCAGTTCTCCGTATCTCTGCCAAGATCAACCCCCAGGGGAGGGGATCCACTGACATGTCCATACGCCATTCCGCGGCCGCAGTCGCCGCAACCGCCCTCGTATGGGGCACCACCGCCGGCACCGTCCCGGCCCACGCCACCACCGCCGTCACCTGCGGCACCAACGTGTGGAAGGCGACCTACTACGCCAACACGGCCTTCAAGGGCACCCCCAAGAAGACCGTCTGCGACACGAAGATCAGCGAGAACTACGGCTCGGGCGATCCGGCCGGCGTCTCACTGCCCAAGGACAACTTCGGCGTCCGCTGGTCGGTGACCAGGAACTTCGGATCGGGCGGCCCGTTCAGCTTCACCACCACCGCGCAGGACGGCGTCCGCGTCTACCTCGACGGCAACCGCAAGATCAGCCTCTGGAAGGACGTGAGCAAGACCCAGAAGAAGACGGTCAACCTCACCGTCCCCAAGGGCAAGCACACCATCCGCGTCGACTTCGCCGCCTTCAGGGGCAAGGCCAACGTGACGTTCGGCTACGCGCCCCGCACGTCGGCCTCCGTCGACAAGGTCAAGCCGCTGGCCCCGGCCGGCCTGCGCGCCACGTACTCCGGCAGCACGGCCAAGGCCGGCCTGACCTGGTCCCAGAACGCCGAGATGGACCTGGCCGGCTACCGCGTCTACCGCCGGCTCGCGACTGCGACCGCCTGGACCAGGATCAGCGGCACCGCCCTGCTGACCTCGCCCCGATTCACCGACACCCCGCCGCCCACGGGTGCGAGGTACGTCTACAAGGTCACGGCCGTCGACAAGGCGGGCCACGCCTCTGCCGACTCCGCCCTGGTCGCGGTCACCAGCACCGACAGGACCGCTCCGGCCGTACCGACCGGGGTCGCCGCGACGTACTCCGAGTCCACCGGTGCCGTCAAGGTGACCTGGGCCGCCGTCAAGGACGGCGACCTGCGGTCCTACCGCGTGTACCGCCGCACCGGCGCCGACGGCGCCTGGGTCCGGCTCGACCCGAACAGCGCCCCGTCCACCGAGCTGTACCTGAACGACCAGTGGCCCGGCGGCACGGCCGGGACGTACACCTACGCGGTCACCTCGGTCGACGCCTCCGGCAACGAGTCCGCCAGGGCCCAGGCGCCCTCGGTCACCCTGACCGCGGTCTCCGGCCCGCCGGCCGCCGTCACCGGCCTCACCGGCACGGCCGAGAAGTACGGCATCGAGCTCGACTGGGACGACAGCACGGCGGCCGACCTCGACCACTACGAGGTCCACACCGGCTCCTGGGAGATGAACGCCTACACCGGCCGGCCGTACTTCCAGAAGGACACCACGGCCGTGGTCCCCGCGGGCACCACGCACTACCGCCTGGTCAAGGCGCTCGGCAGCCAGCCCGTGAGCTTCCTGGTCGTGGCCGTCGACACCTCGGGCAACGCGACCGTGGACACCGTGGCCGCCACCTTGGACGTCACGCCGATCAACATGGTGGACACCCCCTACCCGGCGCCGGGCACCCTCGCGCTGCGGATGGACAGCATCTCGGTGACGGCCACCGGCGGGGTGCTCCTGGACTGGTACTGCTCGAACGCCGCCGTGTGCGACCGGATCACCGGCTACAACGTGTACGACTTCGACTACACCACCCGCTCCTACGTGAAGCTCAACGCCGCACCCCTGCCCACCCTGCCGTCGAGCTGGACCGACACCGCGCCGGCCACGGGCACGACCCACGTCTACCAGGTGACCGCCGTCCTCGACGACGGGACGGAGTCCTTCCCGACGTGGGGCTCCGTCGCCCTGGCGCCGACCGGGTGACATCCTTCCCGGTATGACCGTCAACCCGCGCGACCCCGACCCCGGCTACCTCGCCTTCTGGCGGGAGTACCTGATGAGCACGCTCACGACCCACCGGCCCGACGGCTCCCCGCACGTCGTGCCGGTGGGGGTGACGTACGACCCCGGGGCGGGGCTCGCGCGGGTGATCACCAACAAGGCGAGCCGGAAGGTCGCCAACGTCCTGGCGGCCGGGCCGGAGGGGGCCCGGGTCGCGGTCTGCCAGGTCGACAAGGGGCGGTGGGCGACGCTCGAGGGCGTGGCCCGGATCAGCACCGACCCGGACGCCGTCGCCGACGCGGTACGGCGCTACGCCGAGCGCTACGGCCGCACCCCCGCCCCCAACCCGGACCGGGTCGTCGTCGAGATCGAGCTGACCCGCGCCATGGGCCGCGCCTGACGCTCGCCCGGGCCCCCGCGGCCCTGTCGATCCCGCCCCGAAACACCCCTGCATGCTGCATGATTGACGCTCCGGCAGATTCGGATGGCGTACGGCTACGGGGAGGTGCCCGGCTGTGGCACGGGTTGTGGGAATCGATCTGGGCACGACGTACTCCGCTGTCGCGGTGGCGGACCGTACCGGCACCGCGTCCATCGTCCGCAACCGCGAGGGCGAGAACATCACCCCGTCCGTGGTGATGTTCCAGGGCGACGTCGTCGTCGTCGGCTCGCAGGCCAAACGCTCCGCGGCCACCGCCCCGGACCACGTGGTGCAGTTCGTCAAGCGCTACATGGGCGAGCCCACCCCCGTCTACACCTCGGAGTCCGGCACCCCCTTCCGCCCCGAGGAGATCTCCGCGCTGATCCTCAAGCGGCTCAAGGAGGACGCCGAGATGATGCTCGGCGAGCCCGTCGAGCGCGCCGTGATCACCGTCCCCGCCTACTTCGACGACGCCCGCCGCAAGGCCACCCAGGACGCCGGCCGGATCGCCGGCCTCGAGGTGCTGCGGATCGTCAACGAGCCGACCGCGGCCGCCCTCGCGTACGGGCTCGACCAGGACGAGGACGAGCGGGTCGGCACCGTCCTCGTCTACGACCTCGGCGGCGGCACCTTCGACGTCACCGTCATGAAGGTCGAGGACGGCGAGTACGACGTCATCGCCACCGACGGGGACCGCAACCTCGGCGGCTTCGACTGGGACGGGGCGCTGATGGAGCACCTCAACGGCGCCTTCATGGCGGCCGGCGGCCCCGACCTCACCGACGACACCGCCACCCTCGCCGAACTGCGCGACAAGGCGGAGATCGCCAAGCGCACCCTGTCCAACGCCCCGCAGGCCGTCGTCATGCTCTCCGCCGGCGGGCGGCACGAGCAGATCCGCGTCACCCGCGAGAAGTTCGACGAGCTCACCGCCGAACTGCTGGACCGCACCCGCATCCTCACCGAGGGCGTCCTGGAGGAGTCCGCACTCACCTGGGACGACGTCGACAAGGTGCTGCTCGTCGGCGGTTCCACGCGGATGCCGCAGGTCCCGGCCCTGGTGGAGCGGCTGTCCGGGCGGACCGCGGAACGCGGCGTCAGCCAGGACGAGGTGGTCGCCCTGGGGGCCGCGCTGATCGCCCTGGACGCCGAGGTCCGCGCCGAACAGGCCGCCGAGCGCAAGAAGTACATCGGCAGCGGCGCCCACGTGGAGTCCGCCCCGGGCGACGGCCTGGCCCGGCTCACCAAGGGCAGGGTGAAGTCCATCAAGGACGTCACCTCGCAGTCGCTCGGCATGGTCGCCGTCCACGACGACGCCCCCCGCTCACCGGAGTACAACGCGGTGATCATCCCGCACAACACCACGGTCCCCGCGAAGGAGAGCGACACCTTCTACACGGTCCGGGAGCGCCAGACCGCGCTGCGGGTGCAGGTCACCGAGGGCGAGGGCGAGGACCTGGACTACGTCAAGGTCGTCGGCGAGAGCACCCTCAAGATCCCGCCGTACCCCAAGGGCGCGCCCTTCGAGGTGTACTACGCCTACGACGTGGACGGCATCATCCACGTCGAGGTCAAGGACCTGACCTCGGGCGAGTGGCTCGGCGAGTTCGAGGTCGAGCGCCCGGACAACCTGGGCACCGAGGAGCTCGAGGAACTCAGCGACCGCGTGTCCCGCACCGCGGCCCTCTGACCGGAGCGGGAGCCGACGCCCCATGACCACGACGGACGTGCCCGACTACTACGCCGAGTTCGGGATCGGCACCGCCGACAGCGCCGAGGAGATCGGCAGGAAACTCGACCGCGAGCACCGCAGCTGGGCGGGGAAGGCGAGCAAGGCCCCCACCGCCGACAAGCGCCGCGAGGCCGAGGACAAGGTGCGGCACGTGCTCGAGGCCCGCAAGGCGCTCACCGACCCCTCCGCCCGCGCCCTGTACGACCAGCGGCTGGCCCGGTCCCGGAAGAAGGGGCCGGGGCCCCGGGAGCCGGAGGCCGTGCAGCCGACCCTCGGCGGCACCGTGCGCGACTGGGTGGGCAACGCCGAACGGAACATCGAGGACGGCGACCTGCAGGCCGCCGAGTACGAGCTCCGCCAGGCCGTGCACCACGACGACCGCAACGCCTACGCCTGGCGGCTGCTGGGCGCCGTCCACCAGGACCTCGGCGCGTACCAGGACGCCCTGCAGGAGCACCGCAGGGCGCTGCAGCTGAACCCGGACGACGCCGCGAACCACTTCCAGATCGGCAACGTCCACACCGCGCTCGGCGACCACCACACGGCCCTGACCTGGTACATGAAGGCCGACGAGCTGGCGCCGGGCGACCTCGGGACCGAACTCGCCGTCGGCGACGGCCTGTACGCCTCCTCGCGCTTCGACGAGGCGCTGACCTGGTACGAGAAGGCCCTGGCGCACAGTCCCGGCCACACCGGGCTGCGCAACCAGGTCAGCCGCATCTGGTCGCTGCGTGCCGAGGGCTCGATGATCACCCACCCGGTCACCCGGAGGCTGGTCGTCGCCTCCGAGGAGGCCGCCCGGCGCATCCTGCACTGCGTCGACCAGGGCCTGGCCGTGCGCCCGGCCGATCCGGACCTGCTGGGGCGGCTGGAGTTCTACCGGGGGCTCGCCGCCGAGTCCCTGGGCAAGACCTGGCGGTGGCACAAGAGCATGCTCTGGGTCCTCGTCCCGGCCGTCGTGGTGCCGCTCACACCGGCCAGGCCCTACGCCTGGTTCGTGGCGCTCGCCGCCCTCGCGCTCATCGCGTGGATCGGCTTCAGACCGCGCTGGTGGCACACCCGCGCGTCCCTCCCCCGGCACCTCCTCAACCCGCCGCAGCAGTACTGGAGCCGCGCATGAGCACCCCGCCACCGCTGCCTCCGCAGCCTCCGCAGGTCCCGCCCGTACCGGCCGTGCCGGTGGTGCCGCCACCGCCACCCCTGCCGGAGGTGCCCCCTCAGCCCCCCGCGCCGCCACAGATGCCGCAGGTGCCGCAGGAGGGCGCCGCTCCGGGCCCCGCCCCGCAGACCGCGGAGGAGCCCGCGCCCGACCCCCTGTCGGTGGTGGCCGACGCCGTCGACGGCCTGCGCGAGGAAATGGCCGCGCTCGGCGACCAGTTCCGCCGCCGGCTGCTCAACGACCGTGAGGGACGGCGCGGTCTGGACGAACTGCGCGCCGAGCTCGACCACACCCGCAGGGCCGCCGAGGGCCGGCTGGTGCAACCGCTCCTGTACGACCTCGTCCTCCTCCTGGACCGCATCGACCGCCACCTAGGCGTCGACGGCGGCTTCGGCGACTCGGTCGGGGCGGAGCTGCTCACCCTCCTGGAGAAGTACGGCATGACCCGCATCCCGGTCACCGCCGGGCGCTTCGACCCCGCCCTCCAGGAGGCCGTGGGCACCGTCCCCGCGCCCCGGCCGGAGCTCGCCGGCGACGTCGCGGAGGTCGTACGGCACGGCTACCGCATGGGGGACCGCGTCGTACGCCCCCAGCAGGTCCGCGTGCACGCGCCCGCGTGACCGAAGGAAGCCAAGGAAGCCAAGGAAGCCAAGGAACCCAAGGACCCGAGGAACCCAGGGAGCCCCGGATTGCCCAGGACCACACAGCTGCGGACGTACACCATCAAGCCGGAGATGCTCGACGCCTGGCTCGGCCTGTGGCACACCGAGATCGTGCCGCTGCGCCGGGCCCACGGCTTCGAGATCGGCCTGGCCTGGGTGGACCGCGAGCGCAGCCAGTTCGTCTGGCTGATCGCCTACGACGGCGAGGACGGCTTCGCCGCGGCCAACGCCCGCTACTGGGACAGCCCCGAACGCGTACGGATGCCGCTGCAGCCCGAGGACTACCTCGTCGGCAGCGAGGTCCATGAGGTCGAACCGGCCTGAGCCGCCGCCCACATCGCGGCCGCCACCCACACCGGCAGCCATGCGGCGGCCACCAGCGCGCCCGCCCCGGCCGCCGCACCCACCACGCCGCCCATCTCGCGGCGCCGGGCCCACACGGACCCGGCGCCGCCCACCACCAGCAGCGCGGCCACCACCGGGACCGGCACCAGCCCCGCGTACCGCGGCACGCCCACGTCCCCGTACGCCGCCACGCCCACGCTCACCAGGGCCAGCGCCATCAGCCCGGCGACCCACCACGGCCCCTCGCGCCGAGCCGCCAGCCGCAGCCCGGCCCACATCGCCACCGTCGCCAGCCCCACGTCCAGCCCCTCGGCGCCCCAGTTCGCCCCGAGCGGCACCGCACCGGCCACCATCCCCACGGCCAGCCCCACCACGATCCCGGCTCCGACACCTCTGTGCGGCATACGGACCGTCTTCCCCACCACGCGCCCCACACGCCCGCCCCGCCCCCCACGGCCACCCCTTCGGCGGAGGCCGCCGCGGCCATCGGGTCCACCGCCGGCGCACCGTCCGTTCCCCCGCGCGACACCCCCCGTTCGCCGCCGCGGGCGCAATCCGGCCCGGCACGACACGGCCTGATCACAAGCGCCCCGGGCCCCTGGGCGCAGACGTTCGACGCTGTCAGGATCTCCACCCGGGAGGGATCTTTGACCAAGTCCACACGCGCCCGCGCCACCGCGCTCGCGTTCGCCACGACCGCCGCGGGCCTCGCCCTGCCCGCCGGCGCCGCGCACGCGGCCACCACCTGCTCCACCGGGGTGTGGGCCGCGTCGTACTACGCCAACACCACCTTCAAGGGCACCCCGAAGAGGACCGCCTGCGACACCTCGATCAACGAGAACTACGGCACCGGCGACCCCGCCGGCGTCACCCTGCCGAAGGACAACTTCGGCGTCCGCTGGAGCCTGACCCGCGACTTCGGCTCCGGCGGCCCCTTCACGTTCACCGCCGCCACCCGCGACGGCATCCGCGTCTACCTCGACGGCACCCGCAAGATCGACCTCTGGAAGGACGTCTCCACCACCCGGACCAAGACGCTCAACCTCACGGTCCCCAAGGGCAGGCACACCCTCCGCGTCGACTTCGCCGCCTTCAAGGGCAGCGCCAACGTCAAGTTCACGTACGCGCCGCGCACGTCGGCGTCGGTGGACAGGACGAAGCCGCTGGCGCCCACCGGCGTGAAGGGTGCGGTCGGCTGCGCGACCTGTCTGCCGGTCCGGATCAGCTGGACGAAGAACGCCGAGATGGACCTCGCCGGGTACCGGGTCTACCGTCGCCCGACCGGAACGTCGGCCTGGACCTCGGTGAGCGGCAGCACCCTCGTCACCGCCACGGCGCGCACCGACACGCCTCCCGCCAGGAACGGCGAGCTCTTCGACTACGCCGTGACGGCGGTGGACAGGGCTGGCAACACGTCGGCCATGTCGGTGCTTTCGCGGGTCGCGGCAGGGGACGTCACCGCCCCTGCGACTCCCGCCGGGGTCACCGCCACCGGCGGGGACGCAGGGATCACCGTCACCTGGCAACCGGTGCCCGGGGCCGTGCGTTACGCCGTGAAACGCACGTTGGACCATCAGCAAGAAACGCATCTGGGCACCTCCGCGTCGACGACGTTCGTCGACACCAAGGTGGCCAGGACCGAGGACTGGACGTACTACGTCGCGGCCGTCGATGCGGCAGGCAACACCTCCGCGTACACCCTGAATCCCGACGCCCCCACGACCCGCCGGCCACCGGCCGCGCCCGTCACGGTCACCGCGACACCAACGGTGGGCGGGGCCGAGCTCACGTGGTTCGTCCCGGCCGACGGCGGCAACTACTTCGACTTCGAAGTGCACCACTCCACGTCGCTCCCCGTGGACACGTCGGACACCCCCGCACGGTGCTACGTCACACGGACCCGCCTGGCCGACGGACGGACCCAGTACCGGTGCGCCAACTCCGGGCTCCCCCGCGGCGCGACCTACCACTACGCGATCATCGGAATCGATCAGACCGGCCGTCGCTCCGTGGCCTCCTCACCCGTCACGGTCACCACGCTCACGCGCGACTACGTGCCGCCCGCCGCCGTCACCGGCCTGACCGCATCGGCCACGGAGTCCGGCATCCTGCTGCACTGGGACATGAGCACCGAGCCGGACATCGACGAGTACGCGGTCTACCGCGGGAAGATGGTGGACGACGGCGGCCGTCAGGTCTGCTCAGCCGAGGTGCTCGAGGAGCTGGACTGGGACCGCCCGGGCTTCGCCGACACCCAACTGCCCGACGGCGAGGAGCTCTGCTACTTCGTCGACGCCGTGGACCGGTACGGCAACTCCGGCTACCAGTCGACCGGCGAGGCCCCCACCGTCACGGTCACCGAGCCCGACCTCAGGCCGGCGGTCGACACCCCCTCGGGGTCTCCGGTGCAGCTCAACGCGTTCGACTCCGGAACGACCGTGGGGCTGGTGTGGGGACAGGTCGCGGACGCCGTCGGTTACCTGGTCTACCGCTGGGACCGCGGCACCGGCCGGTACGAGGCACTCACCCCTGAGCCGGTGACCGGCAGCGCCTGGACCGACACCGCCGCACCACCCGCCACCACCTCCTTCTACTGGGTGCGCGCGGTGTACGCGGACGGTTCGGAGTCCGCACCCGGCGGGGACTACGCGATCCTCTCGCCGTGACGTCGTAGGACAGCCGGACGGCAGGACACGGGCGGGCCTTGCGATTATCGCAAGGCCCGCCTACGCTTTTCCCATGGACCCGTATGTCATCGAACGTGTGCGCACCGTGATGGACGCGGCCGCGATGACCAAGGCCGCGTTCGCCCGGTCGGTCGGGCTCACGCCCGACAAGCTGTCGAAGTCGCTGAGCGGCGTGCGCCGTTTCACCTCGCTCGACCTGGCGTTGATCGCCGAGGCGGGCGGCACGAGCGTGGACTGGCTGCTGACCGGCAACGAGCCGCTGCGCCCCGCGCTCGCGGCCCGTACGCGGGGCGACACCACCGCCGACCCGGTGGGGGCGCAGGAGGTCGCAGCGCGGTTCGCCGACGCCTACGAGGTGCTGGAGCTGCTGGGCCGCACAAGGGAGTTGCCCGCCGTGCCGGAGGTGGACGCGGCGCCGGAGCGGTACGCGGCGCAGGGCGAGCGGCTGGCGGCCGAGGTGCTGGAGCTGCTGCCGGCCGCGGGGACGGGCACGGACGAGCTGATCGCGGCGATGGAGGACCGCTTCGGGGTGGACGTCGCCATCACCGGGCTTCCCCAGGGTGTGGACGGCCTGGCGTGGCAGGCCGACTCCTTCCGCCTCGTCCTGCTCGCGCCCACCGACCTGTGGACGCGGCAGCGCTTCACCCTGGCCCACGAGCTCTGCCACATCCTCGCCAGGGACGCGCGGAGCGTGGTCGTGGAGTCCCGGGTCGCGCCCGGCCGGCAGAAGGACCTGGCCGAAGTAAGGGCCAACGTCTTCGCGTCGCATCTACTCATGCCCACAAGGGAGTTGACGCAGGCCGCGACGGCGGAGGGCGGGCTCTCGGACGCCGGCTTCGAGCGGCTCGTCGTGCGCTTCCGGGTGTCGCCGAGCGCGCTGGCGGCCCGGCTGCACCAGCTGGGACTCATCGACGCTGCACGCCGCAAACAGCTGCGCGCCCTCACCACGGAGGCCTGCCACCTGCTCGCGGGCGCCGGCGACGACTACCAGAAGCAGGCCTCGCGGGCCTCGGCGGAGCGCTTCCCGCCCCGTGTCGCCTCGGAGTTGTACAAGGCCTACCTGGCGGGGGAGACGACCCTGCGTCCGCTGGCCGCGCTGCTGGACACCGACGTGGAGCGGCTGCACGACCTCCTCGCGCCCGAACCGCCCCCGGGCAACGGCATCGAACAACAGGACGCGGAAGAAGGGGATCCGGTCTTCCAGCCATGACCACGTGGTGGTTCCCCGACAACACCGTCCTGTGCAACTTCGCGGCCGTCGACCGGCTGCTCCTGCTGGAGAAGGTGCTGGACGGCCGCGGCCGCTGGACCCAGGCCGTGGCCTGGGAGGCGGGCCGTTCCGCGCGGTTCCTGCCGCGGCTGGCCGGACTGGCGGAGGCCGGGTGGCTCGGCGAGCCCGTGGAGATCAGCGACGGCGCCGAGCTGCGGGAGGTCGACCGACTGCGCCGGGCGGTCTTCGGCGGCTCGTCCCACCTGCCGACCAAGCACCTCGGCGAGGCCGAGACGTGCGTACTGATCACCCGGCGCCGTGAGTTCCGGGGCTCGGTCTGGATCACCGACGACCGCTCGGCCCGCGACTTCGCGCGCCGGCGGGGCATCACCACCAAGGAGACCTTCGACCTCGTACGGGAGGCGTGTGCCGGAGGGCTCGTCCCCGCGGCGGAGGGCCACCGGCTGCTGGAGGCGATGGTCGCCTCGGGGCGCCATCTGCACCGCGTCTCGCGCGGCCCCGCCGACCTGCAGGCCTAGCGGGCCGGGCGGCGGCCGGTCACTCCGGCCGCTTGGGCCGCCACACCACCAGCGCGGAGGTCTGCTGGACGTCCTGGTAGGGCACCAGGTCACGCCGGTACGAGGCGTGGACGGCGGCCTCACGCTGCTGCATGGCGGCCGCCGCGCCCTCCAGGGCCGCGGAGAGCTCGGCGACCCGCGACTGCAGGGCCGCCACCTGGTTCTCCAGTTCGATGATGCGCTTGATGCCGGCCAGGTTGATGCCCTCGTCCTGGGAGAGGCGCTGGACCTCGCGCAGGAGTTCGATGTCACGAGCCGAATAACGGCGGCCGCGCCCGGCCGTGCGGTCGGGCGAGACCAGGCCGAGGCGGTCGTACTGGCGCAGGGTCTGCGGGTGCAGCCCGGAGAGCTGGGCCGCCACCGAGATGACGTAGACGGGGGACTCGTCGGTCAGCTCGTACGGGTTGCGGCCCCGACCGCCACGCATGCCGCCGCTCGTGTTCATCGGCTCAGGCTCCCTTCGCGGCATCGAACAGCTCTGCCCGCGGGTCCTCGTCCGCGGTCGCCTCCCGGTAGGCCTCCAGGGCGTCCAGCGCCTTGCCCTCGGTGGTCGCCGGGACCGCGACCTCGATCGTGACCAGCAGGTCCCCGCGGGTGCCGTCCTTGCGGACCGCGCCCTTGCCGCGGGCCCGCAGCGTACGCCCGTTGGGCGTGCCGGGGGGCAGCTTGAGGGTCACGGCGGGACCGCCGAGCGTCGGCACCTTGATCTCCCCGCCCAGCGCCGCCTCCACGAAGGTGACGGGCACGGTGACGGTGAGGTTGTCGGCCTTGCGTCCGAACACCGGGTGCGCGTCGACGTGCACGGTGACGTACAGGTCGCCGCCCGGGCCGCCGCGCTCGCCCGGCGCGCCCTTGCCGCGCAGCCGGATGCGCTGCCCGTCGGTGACACCCGCCGGGATGCGCACCTGCATGGTGCGCGCCGAACGGGCCCGGCCGCTGCCGCTGCAGACCTCGCAGGGGTCCTGCGCGATCAGGCCGCGGCCCTTGCAGTCCGTGCACGGGTCGGTGAGCGAGAAGCTGCCGCTGCCGCCGCGCGAGACCTGGCCGGTGCCGACGCAGGTCGGGCACACCCGGGGCGTGCCGTTCTTGTCGCCGGTGCCGGAGCAGGCCTTGCAGGGGGCCTGGCTGGTCATCTTCAGCGGCACGGTGGCGCCGTCCACCGCCTCGGTGAACTTCAGCGTCACCTCGGTCTCGATGTCCTGGCCGCGTCGCGGCTGCGTACGGGTCGTACCGGCGCCGCGGTTGAACAGACCGCCGAACACGTCCCCGAGGCCGCCGCCGAAGCCGCCGCCCTGGGTGGTGGTGGTGCCGCCGGGGCCGCCACCGAAGAGGTCACCGAGGTCGAAGCCGAACCCGCCCGGGCCGGCCGGGCCGGTACGGAAGCCGCCGTTGCCGAAGAGGGCGCGGCCCTCGTCGTACTCCTTGCGGCGCTTGGGGTCCGACAGGACGTCGTTGGCCTCGGAGATCTCCTTGAAGCGCTCCTCGGCCTTGGCGTCGCCCTTGTTGGCGTCCGGGTGGAACTCGCGGGCGAGCTTCCGGTACGCCTTCTTGATCTCCGCCTCGGTGGCGTCCTTCGGAACGCCGAGGACCTTGTAGAGATCCTTCTCGAACAAATCCCTGCTGATGCTCATCCCCGGCGTCCCTCCTTCCGTGCGCTACCCACGTCAGCCCTGTTCGGGGCCACCGTTCTCCTCGTCCGCCGTGTCGTCGCCCTTCTGCGTGCCCTGCGAGCCCGGCTGGGGCTCGGCGACGGCCACCCGCGCGGGGCGGATGGTGCGTTCACCGATGCGATACCCGGGCTGCAGGATCTGCACGCAGGTCGTCTGCGTGACGTCCGGCGAGTAACTGTGCATCAGGGCCTCGTGCACCAGCGGGTCGAAGGGCTCGCCCTCCTTGCCGAACTGCTGCAGCCCCATCTTGGCGACGACCGTCTCCAGGGACTCGCCGACCGACTTGAACCCGCCGACCAGCTCCTTGTGGTCCCGGGCGCGGCCGATGTCGTCGAGCACCGGGAGCAGCTCGGTCAGCAGGTTCGCGATCGCGATCTCGCGGACCGCGATCCGGTCCCGCTCCACCCGGCGGCGGTAGTTCTGGTACTCCGCCTGGAGCCGCTGGAGGTCCGCCGTGCGCTCACCGAGCGCCGTACGCACCTGGTCCAGCTGCGCCTGCAGAGCGACGTTGGCGTTCGCGTCCCCGGCCGGGGCCGCCGGGCCCGCCTGGTCGGCGGACCCGGCGCCGGGCCCCGCCTCGCCGGGGGACTCCCCCGGCGAGGTGGAACCGGCCTCGGCAGAGGGGACGACAGGCTCCTCCTCGAAGCCCGGGGTCTCCTCCGTCACGCGGCACCGTCCTTCTTGTCCTCGTCGACGATCTCGGCGTCGACGACGTCGTCGTCGGCCTGGGCGCGGTCCCCGCCCGCGGCACCGGCGGCACCGGTCGCGCCGCCCTCGGCCTGGGCGTTGGCGTACAGCGCCTGGCCCAGCTTCTGCGAGGTGGCGGCGACCTTCTCGGTGGCCTCGCGGATGGCGGCGGAGTCCTCGCCCTTCAGGCTCTCCTTCAGGTCCGCGACGGCGGCCTCGACCTCGGTCTTGACGTCACCGGGGACCTTGTCCTCGTTGTCCTTGAGGAACTTCTCGGTCTGGTAGACCAGCTGCTCGGCCTGGTTGCGGGTCTCGGCGGACTCGCGGCGCTTGTGGTCCTCCTCCGCGTACTGCTCGGCCTCGCGCATCATGCGGTCGATGTCGTCCTTCGGCAGCGCGGAGCCACCGGTGACGGTCATGCGCTGCTCCTTGCCGGTACCGAGGTCCTTGGCGGAGACGTGCATGATGCCGTTGGCGTCGATGTCGAAGGCGACCTCGATCTGCGGGATGCCGCGCGGGGCCGGCGGCAGACCGGTCAGCTCGAACATGCCGAGCTTCTTGTTGTACGCCGCGATCTCGCGCTCGCCCTGGTAGACCTGGATCTGCACCGACGGCTGGTTGTCCTCGGCCGTGGTGAAGATCTCCGAGCGCTTGGTCGGGATCGTGGTGTTGCGCTCGATCAGCTTGGTCATGATGCCGCCCTTGGTCTCGATGCCGAGGGACAGCGGGGTGACGTCGAGGAGCAGGACGTCCTTGACCTCGCCCTTGAGGACACCGGCCTGGAGGGCGGCGCCGATGGCGACGACCTCGTCCGGGTTGACACCCTTGTTGGCGTCCTGACCGCCGGTCAGCTCCTTGACGAGCTCGGCGACGGCGGGCATGCGGGTCGAGCCGCCGACGAGGACGACGTGGTCGATCTCGGAGAGCTGGATGCCCGCGTCCTTGATCACGTTGTGGAACGGGATCTTGCAGCGCTCCAGCAGGTCCGTGGACAGCTGCTGGAACTGGGCGCGGGTGAGCTTCTCGTCCAGGTGCAGCGGGCCCTCGGCGGAGGCCGTGATGTAGGGCAGGTTGATCGAGGTCTCGGTGGACGAGGACAGCTCGATCTTCGCCTTCTCGGCGGCCTCGCGCAGACGCTGCAGCGCCATCTTGTCCTTGGACAGGTCCACGCCGTGACCCGAGGCGAACTGCTTCACCAGGTAGTCGACGATGCGCTGGTCCCAGTCGTCACCACCGAGGTGGTTGTCGCCGTTGGTGGCCTTCACCTCGACGACGCCGTCGCCGATCTCCAGCAGCGAGACGTCGAAGGTGCCGCCACCGAGGTCGAAGACGAGGATGGTCTGGTCGTCCTTGTCCAGGCCGTACGCCAGGGCGGCGGCCGTGGGCTCGTTGACGATGCGCAGGACGTTCAGACCCGCGATCTCGCCGGCCTCCTTGGTGGCCTGCCGCTCGGAGTCGTTGAAGTACGCCGGGACCGTGATGACCGCGTCGGTGACCTTCTCGCCGAGGTAGGCCTCGGCGTCCCGCTTCAGCTTCTGCAGGATGAAGGCGCTCATCTGCTGCGGGTTGAAGTCCTTGCCGTCCAGGTTGATCTTCCAGTCGGTGCCCATGTGGCGCTTGACCGACCGGACGGTCCTGTCGACGTTGGTCACGGCCTGGCGCTTGGCGACCTCGCCGACGAGCACCTCGCCGTTCTTGGCGAAGGCGACGACGGACGGCGTGGTCCTGGCACCCTCGGCGTTGGTGATGACGGTGGGCTCGCCGCCTTCGAGAACGCTGACGACGGAGTTAGTCGTGCCCAGGTCGATGCCGACCGCACGTGCCATGGTGGAATCCTCCAGCTGCCTACTTGAGTGGAACTGGCTCAAGGGTGCCTCACAGCTCTCGCCCTGTCAACAGACCTGAGTCGTGGCGACTCAACTTATGGGCCAGCCCTCCGCGCACGGACGGCCACGACGAGCTACCGCGCGGCCGCCGGACCGCTCCCGCGTCAAGGGAAGGCACGCCTCAGCGACACAGATCACCGGCGGCACGGCTGCGCACGTGCGCCGATACTGGGTAGTCTCAGGAGAACCGAATAAGTTACTGCTTAGTAGGCAGCCGGGCGTCAGCCCCGAGCCTCCGCTCTCGCAGGTCCGAGGAGCCCCCTCATGCAACTCGCCGCGATCATCGTGTCGCTGGTACTCGCCGTGGTCGGCGTTGCGCTGTTCAGCCGCGCCATCGCCCAGATCTACCGGTTCGTACGACTGGGCCAGGACGTCCCCGCGGACACCCGCACGGACGACTGGCGCGCACGCACCGTCACGGTGGTCCGGGAGTTCCTCGGCCACACCCGGATGAACCGCTGGGGCGTCGTCGGCGTCGCCCACTGGTTCGTCGCCGTCGGCTTCTTCTCCCTCGTGCTCACCCTGGTGAACGCCTTCGGCCAGCTCTTCCAGGCCGACTGGATGCTGCCGGTCATCGGCCACTGGCTGCCGTACGAGGTGTTCGTCGAGTTCATCGGCCTGATGACCACGCTCGGCATCCTCACGCTCATCGTGATCCGCCAGCTGTCCCGGCCGGGCCGGGCGGGCCGCAAGTCCCGCTTCGCGGGCTCCAACACCGGCCAGGCCTACTTCGTCGAGTCCGTCATCCTCATCATCGGCCTCGCGATCATGACGCTGCGCGGCCTGGAGGGCGCCCTGGCGGAGGTGCACGGCTACGAGGCCGCCTACTTCGCCTCGTACCCGCTGGTCGCGGCCTTCAAGGGGCTGAGCGTCGGCACGCTGCAGAACCTGGTCTACCTGACCGCGATGATCAAGATCGGGACCTCCTTCATCTGGATGATCACGGTCGCCCTCAAGACCGACATGGGCGTCGCCTGGCACCGCTTCCTGGCCTTCCCCAACATCTGGTTCAAGCGGAACGCCGACGGCGCCGTGGCGCTCGGCGCCCTGCTGCCCATGGCCTCCGGCGGCAAGCCGATCGACTTCGAGGACCCGGGCGAGGACGACGTCTTCGGCGTCAGCCAGGTGGAGCAGTTCTCCTGGAAGGGCATCCTCGACTTCTCCACCTGCACCGAGTGCGGCCGCTGCCAGTCGCAGTGCCCCGCCTGGAACACCGGCAAGCCGCTCTCCCCGAAGCTGCTGATCATGTCGCTGCGCGACCACGCGCACGCCAAGGCGCCGTACCTGCTCGCCGGCGGCGGCAAGACCATGGAGGGCGAGGAGAAGGCCTCCGAGGAGCAGCTGAAGGACGTCCCCGCGGCGGCCCTCGCGGAGGCCGAGCGCCCGCTGATCGGCACCGCCGAGGAGAACGGCGTCATCGACCCGGACGTCCTGTGGTCCTGCACCACCTGCGGCGCCTGCGTCGAGCAGTGCCCGGTGGACATCGAGCACATCGACCACATCGTCGACATGCGCCGCTACCAGGTCATGATCGAGTCCTCGTTCCCGTCCGAGGCGGGCACGATGCTCAAGAACCTGGAGAAGAAGGGCAACCCCTGGGGCCTGCCCAAGAAGCAGCGGCTCGCCTGGGTCAAGGAGGTCGACTTCGAGGTCCCCGTCGTGGGCGAGGACATCGAGGACCTCACCGAGGTGGAGTACCTGTACTGGGTGGGCTGCGCCGGCTCCCTGGAGGACCGTGCCAAGAAGACCACCAAGGCCTTCGCCGAGCTGCTGAACATCGCGGGCGTCAAGTTCGCGATCATGGGCGGCGAGGAGAACTGCACCGGTGACTCCGCCCGCCGCCTGGGCAACGAGTTCCTCTTCCAGCAGCTCGGCGCCGAGAACGTCGCCATGCTGAACATGGCCTTCGGCGAGGACGACGAGGACGAGTCGACCAGGAAGCCGAAGGCGCAGAAGAAGATCGTCGCCACCTGCCCGCACTGCTTCAACACCCTGGCGAACGAGTACCCGCAGCTCGGCGGCGAGTACGAGGTCATCCACCACACCCAGCTGCTGCAGCACCTGGTCGACGAGGGCAAGCTCGTCCCCGTCACCCCGGTCGAGGGCATCATCACCTACCACGACCCCTGCTACCTCGGCCGCCACAACAAGGTCTACACGCCGCCGCGCGAGATCATCGCCAAGGTGCCGGGCCTGCGGAACGAGGAGATGCACCGCCACAAGGAGCGCGGCTTCTGCTGCGGCGCCGGCGGCGCCCGCATGTGGATGGAGGAGCGGATCGGCAAGCGCATCAACAACGAGCGCGTGGACGAGGCGCTGTCCCTCAACCCGGACATCGTCTCCACCGCCTGCCCGTTCTGCCTGGTGATGCTCTCCGACTCCGTCAACGGCAGGAAGAACGAGGGCAAGGCCAAGGAGTCGCTGCAGGTCGTCGACGTCTCTCAGCTGCTGCTGGACTCGGTCAGGACCCCGCTCGACCCCGACGGCGAGCCGGAGACGGCGAGCGAGCCGCAGCCGGAGCCCGCGAAGTAGCACGTGAAACAGCCCGGTCCGCGGACGGACCTGGGAACGCCGGTGGGCGCGTACGGATCCCGTACGCGCCCACCGGCGTTCTGCGTGCTCCTCGGCGCCCTCAGCCGCCGATGCCCGACTGCCGCAGCAGCTCGGCGAAGGAGGCGGGGTCGAACAGCTTCTGCAGGTCGGCCTGGGACACCGCCGTGCCGTCGATCTTCACGTACGGGGTACCCGTGGCACCGCTCTTGACGAAGGCCTCCTCGGAGGCGGTCACGAAGTCCCCGTACGACTGCTTGCGCACCGCCGTGTCGAAGGCCGCGCCGCGCAGCCCCTCCACCCGGCCCGCGAGCTCCAGCAGGTACGCGTCGGTGAACCCGTCCACCTGCTCCTGCGGCTGGTTGGCGTAGAGCAGCTCGTGGTAGGTCGCGAAGGCCCCGGTACCCGCCTCGACGGACGCGCGCAGGGCGCCCGCGGCCTTCTTCGAACCGCTGCCCTTGAGGTTCTCGTCCAGGAACGAGGCCAGGGTGTACTGCAGTTTGATCTCACCGGCCTTCGCCAGTGCCGCCAGTTGCGGCCCGGCGGCCGTCTCGAACGCCTTGCAGATCGGGCAGCGCGGGTCCTCGTAGATGTGGACGGTCCTCGGCGCCGCCGGGTCGCCCACCGTGATCGTCGTCCCGTCCGCCTCCAGACGGGCCGGCAGCGCGGCCAGCACCGCGGGGTCCGGCTTCACCGGCACGCCGCCCACGGCGGAGGAGGCGGCGGGGGAGCTCGCCGCGGCCGGCGCGTCCGGCGAACCGGAGTCGGTCGTCAGCAGCCCGCACCCCGTCACCGCGAGGGTCAGCAACCCCGCGACCGCCGCGCCCACCGCGGCACGCCCTGAGGTGCGCGCGGTCCCGCGCGCGGCATTCCGTACGGCCCTGACAACCATCGGCACTTCCCGTCCCTTCGGATCCGTTCGCCCCGAACGGTAGGGCTTCACCGGCCCGTATGCCCAACCGCGCGACCGGTCCGCCGGCATCCCCCCGCGCGGGTGTTCGCCCCGGGTGCACCCGGACACAACCTTCCGTCCACCCGGCCCGTCACACAGTCACCTGTTCCGCACCGATGGGAGCCGCCGTGCGCGTTCACGTCCTCGCCCTCGCCCTCACCGCGACGGCGGCCTGCCTCACCCTGCCCTCCCAGACGGCCGTGGCCGCCGCGCCCGCCAAGCCGTACGACTTCAACGGCGACGGCTACCCCGACCTGGCGATCGGCGTGCCGGGAGGGACCGCAGGCGGCAGGACGGCCGCCGGATACGTCGCCGTCGTCCCCGGGTCGGCCGGCGGCGCGCGAACGTCCGCCCGCTACACCGTCAGCCAGTCCACCGCGGGCATCCCCGGCTCCTCCGAGACCGGCGACCGCTTCGGGGCCCGCCTGGCCAGCGGCGACCTCGACAGGAACGGTTACGCGGACCTGATCGTCGTCGCGCCGGGCGAGAACGCGTCCGTCCTGGAGGACACCGGCCGCATCACCATCCTGTGGGGCGGCTCCTCCGGCTTCACGCGCGGCACGTCCCTGCCCGGGTCGGGCGCCTACAAGGGCACGGGCTTCGCCGGCCTCGCCGCGGCGGACGTCAACGGCGACGGGCGGCTCGACATCGTCACCGGCAACAGGGGCGACGAGAGCGGCGGCCTCTCCGTGGCCCTCGGCCCGTTCGCCCCCGGCCGGGCACCGGCCGCCCTCACCACCGTCACCGACGACGGCATCCCGCACTTCGTCGGGCGCATCCGCCTCGCGGTCGGCGACATCGACGGCGACGGCAGGACGGACGCGGCCGTGGCGTACAACGGCCTCGACGGCGGCGGCACCGCCTATCTGCGCGGCACCGCGGCCGGCCTCGTCCGGGCGCCGTCCTGGTACGGCGAGACCACGGGCGAGGCCCTGGCGGTCGGCGACTTCGACGGGGACGGCCGCGCGGACATCGCCGTCGGCGGCGCGGGCTTCGGCATCCACGACACCGGGGAACCGTGGGTGCCGGAGCACCCGCTGCCCTCCCGTACCGGCGGCATCGTCCGCGTCCTGTACGGCAGCGCCCAGGGCCCGGCCGCCACGCGGCCCCCGGTGGACCTCGCCCAGGGCACCGCGGGCGTACCCGGCGGCGACGAGGCAGGCGACCGCTTCGGGTCGGCCCTGACGGCGGCGGACCTCACCGGCGACGGCCGCGCGGACCTCGCGGTCGGCGTGCCAGGCGAGGACGTCGGCACGGTGGCCGACGCGGGCAGCGTGACCGTCCTGCCCGGCTCCCCCTCCGGCCTGACCGCCACCGGGGCCCGGACCCTCCACCAGGACTCGGCGGGTGTGCCCGGGGGCAACGAGCGCGGCGACGGCTTCGGCGGCACCTCCGGATGGGGGCTCCTGCTGCGCGACCTGAACCGCGACGGCCGCGCCGACCTCTCCGTCGCCGCCCCCGGCGAGGACGCGGGCAGCGGCCGCGTGTGGACCTTCCGCGGCACCGCCTCCGGCATCACCGCCACCGGTTCGGCCACCTTCACCGCGGCCGGTCTCGGGCTGCCCCGGCCGACCGGCGGCCTGGCCTTCGGGGCGACGCTCTGCTCCTGACGCCGGTGCGCGGCGCCGGCGTCCCACACGTCACGCGCGGACCGGGCCGACGTCGTCGACCCCGGCCCGGTCACGACGTCAACGGCGACGGCGAGGCCGACCTGACCCGCCGCCACCCACAGCGGGAACGGCTCTGTCACAGCTTGGCAGCAATGCCCCTCCGGGGGCGGGGGGCACCGCTCTCCGTCCCCGCGACCGGGTACGTTCGAAGCGTGGCTGGATTCAGGAACGGACGCGGACGGGACGGGGACGTGCAGCACCCGCATCAGCAGTACGGCGGCTACCCGCAGCAGAACACCTCGCCGGGCGGGCAGCAGCCCCACCACGGCTTCACGCCGGCCGCCGACGGTGAGCCCGAGTACTTCGGCTCCGCGGCGCCGGCGCCCTCGTACGACAACAACCCCGGGCACACCCGCGCCTTCTCCATCGGCGACGCGCCCGACACCTACGACCCCTACGAAGCGCAGTCCCCGCAGCACCCGGACCAGGTGTCCACCTACCGCGCGGGCCACACCATGGCGCCCCCGGCCGGCCCCCGGCTCGGCTGGAAGCAGTTGCTGAGCGGGATCGTCATGCGCCCGTCCGCCACCTTCTGGCAGATGCGCGACTACCAGGTGTGGGGCCCCGCCCTGATCGTCACCTTCCTCTACGGGCTGCTCGCCGTCTTCGGCTTCGACAGCGCCCGCGAGGACGTGCTCGACGCCACCCTCTCCAACAGCGTCCCCTGGGTGGTGTGCACGGCCATCGCCGTCATCCTGAGCGGCCTGATGCTCGGCGCCGTCACCAACGCCCTCGCCCGCCAGCTCGGCGGCGACGGCGCCTGGGCGCCCACCATCGGTCTGGCCATGCTCGTCACCTCGCTGACCGACGCCCCGCGACTGGTCTTCGCCGTCTTCCTGGGCAGCGCCAACAGCTTCGTCCAGTTCCTCGGCTGGGCCACCTGGATCGGCTGCGCCGCCCTGCTGACCTCCATGGTCTCCAAGTCCCACGACCTCCCGTGGCCCAAGGCCCTGGGCGCGGCGTCGATCCAGCTGATCGCGCTGCTGGTGCTCTTCAAGCTCCCGGTGATCTGAGGCCCGCCCGCCGCCCGGCACGCGGAACCACAGGTAAGGGGCGCCACTCCTGGAGTGACGCCCCTTACGCATGCCGTGCCGACTGCCTCAGTCGTCTGCCATGGACTCCGGCCGTGGCACGGCCGTGGATCAGAGCGCGTCCCTCGACGGGGTGATCGGCTCCCCCGCCCCGCGCACCGGAGGCAGGACGCTCCAGGGGAAGTTGATCCAGTCATCGGTGCGCTTCCAGACGTAGTCGCACTTCACGAGCGACTGCGACTTCTCGTAGATCACCGCGCTGCGTACCTCGGCGACGTGGTCGGCGCAGAAGTCCCGGACGAGCTTGAGCGTCTTGCCCGTGTCGGCGACGTCGTCCGCGATCAGCACCTTCTTGTCGGAGAAGTCGATCGCGTTCGGCACCGGGGCCAGCATCACCGGCATCTCCAGCGTCGTCCCGACCCCGGTGTAGAACTCGACGTTCACCAGATGGATGTTCTTGCAGTCGAGCGCGTACGCGAGGCCGCCCGCCACGAACACCCCGCCGCGGGCGATCGACAGCACGAGGTCCGGCTCGAAGCCGTCGTCGGCGATCGTCTGCGCCAGGTCCCGCACCGCCTGCCCGAAGGCCTCGTACGTCAGGTTCTCCCGCGCCGGCCCGCTCATGCGCTCAGACCTGCGTCCGGTGGAAGTTGAGGTAGGAGCGCGACGGCGTCGGCCCCCGCTGCCCCTGGTACCGCGAGCCGTACTTGTCCGAGCCGTACGGGAACTCCGCCGACGAGGTCAGGCGGAAGAGGCACAGCTGCCCGATCTTCATGCCCGGCCAGAGCTTGATCGGCAGCGTGGCGACGTTCGACAGCTCCAGCGTCACGTGCCCCGAGAAACCGGGGTCGATGAAGCCCGCCGTCGAGTGCGTCAGGAGCCCCAGCCGGCCGAGGCTCGACTTGCCCTCCAGGCGCGAGGCGATGTCGTCCGGCAGGGAGATCACCTCGTACGTCGAGGCCAGCACGAACTCCCCGGGGTGGAGGATGAACGCGTCGTCCCCCTCCGGCTCCACCAGCCGCGTCAGGTCCGGCTGCTCGACGGCCGGGTCGATGTGCGGGTACCGGTGGTTCTCGAACACCCGGAAGAAGCGGTCCAGCCGGACGTCGATGCTCGACGGCTGCACCATCGACGGGTCGTACGGGTCGATCCCGACCCGCCCGTTGTCGATCTCGGTCCGGATGTCCTTGTCAGAGAGAAGCACGCAAGCAGGTTACGCGGGGACCGGGCTCCGGGCCGAATCGAGCCGACCCGGCCCGGAGCCCCGCGTCACGTCCGACCTGCGCGGTCCGGACCTCCGCGGCTACTTGCCGCTGTCAGCCGCCACGGGGACGGCGCTCCGCAGCCGCGCACACCGCGGACACCTGATCAAGCGCCCGGGGCCGAGCCTTCCGGCGCCCAGGTTCTGCATCGGGAACGTGGCGGTGCTGAAAACGTGCCCTTCGGCACAACGAACGACGGTGCGATCCATCGCTCCCCTTCTCCCCGGTACCTCAACGACGAAAGCCACATTAGGGGATGAACCCACCCCCGCCTCACGCGGCACTCCGCCCACTTGGGCACCCCGGGTCCCCCTCACCGTACGCCCCCCCCGCGCCTCCCCGCGCACGCCATTCCGGGGGCAACACGAAAGCCCCGGAGGTATGCGTCCGGGGCCGGGCATGGGGTACAGTGTGCGAGGTCAGATGCCTCAACAGGTGTCTTACGCGGGTGTAGTTTAATGGTAGAACATGAGCTTCCCAAGCTCAGAGCGCGAGTTCGATTCTCGTCACCCGCTCCAAAGAGAAAGGCCCAGGCCAGGGACACAGTCCCCAACCTGGGCCGTTGTGTTGTCTAGACCGATTCAGGCGCCGCGCACCACCTCTGCACCACCTGGCCCCTCTTCCGGCTGGTCGGCGTCCTTGTCGCGCGCGGCCCGCACCATCTTGTCCAGCCCGCTCGCGACCTCCTTCTGTCGCTCGCGATCCGAATGCTGGTAGATCAGCGCCGCCCGCTCCGTCGACTGGCCGGCCCGCACCATCGTGTCCTTGAGCGTCGCCCCGGAGCGGGTCGACAGGGTGTGCCCGGTGTGGCGGAGGTCGTAAAACCGGAAGCCGTCCGGCATTGCCACGACCGCCCGCGCACGGCGCCACTTCCGCCCGAAGGACGACCGCCGAAACGGCGCACCCTTCTCCCCCACGAACAGGAGACCTTCCGGGCCCTTCTCGGCGTACCAGTCGAGGTGCCGGCGGAGCTCCGTGCGGAGGAACGCCGGCAGCACGACGTACCGCTTCCCTGCCTCGGACTTCGTCGGGCCCTCTGCGCGCTCCCCGGTGCTCAGTTCCGGCGCGGCTTTGCGGACGCGGATCGTCATCGTGTCGATGTCGACGTCCTTACGGCGTAGCTCTGCCTGTTCCTCCGGGCGCAGGGGCCCGTACGCACCGAGGTAGACCATCAGGCGCCACCGCGGGCCGACAGCGTCAGCGAGCGCGTCCACTTGGGGCACAGTGGCGATCTCTCGTTCTTCCGCCACTTCCTTTCCGGCGCCTCTGATCCGGCAGGGGTTACGACGGATCAGTTCGTCATCGGTGGCCGTCTCCATGATGGCCTTGAGTAGCCGGTACGACTTGGCAACAGTGGTCGCTGCGCCCGTGGTGGCGAGCCGTTCTGTACGCCACTCACGCACGCGCGGCGGCGTGATCTCGTCCAGGTCGTATTCCTCGAACGTGGGCAAGACGTGCAGACGGAGCAGGCGTTCATACAGCTCCTCGGTCAACGGCGCGACCCCGCGTTCCTTGACCCATTTGAGTGCGTACTCCTCGAAGTTGACCGCGCCCGCGTCAGGGTCACGCCAATCCTTGCGGCTGATGTCGGCCTCTACCTGCGACAGCCAAATCTCCGCGTCGGTCTTCGTCTCGAAGGTGTCCGGCGCTCTGCGCCGCAGCCCCGTCGGGTCAACGTAGGAGGCGGTCCAGCGGCCGGAGCGGTACATCCGCACCGCTCCGAAGCGCCGCATGGCTTTGCCTTTCTTCGGTCCCATCTTCGCCACTTACGCGGCCCTCCTTTGGTGACGTCGGCGGGGCTGAATGGACTGGACCGTGTGCGCTTCCACGTACGCCGTCAGCGCGCTTTCGGGGATGCGGACATGGCGCCCGACCTTGACGAATGTGATTCGCCGTTCGGCGATCAAGCGGCGGGGAAACCGCTCGGTAGTGCCGAGCACTTCAGCCACCTCGGAGACCGACAGGAATCGCTCACGCAAGACGCTCACCTCGCTTCGGGTTCGGGACTGACTGGGCTACCAAGTGGGACTGACGCCTGACCATCCGGCCCTGTGCCGTGCGTGCTGCGGCGGCCGTACGGCACTTCTCCTCCGTACGCAGTCATCAGGGTTCGCGGCCCCCTTCTGGAAAGTCCGCTACTTCCGCTACCGCCGCTACCTCGCAGGTCAGGAGCCTGTTCGGGGGTAGCGGAAGGGGTAGCGGTAGCGGATAGAGCAGGGTCCGGTAGCGGGAAGCGAGGGTGCTTCCCGCTACCGGATCGGTGCAGGTCAACCCGTGTTTTCGCACCCAGGTAGCGGAGGTAGCGGACTTTCCGGGGGTGGGGGGCAGTAGCGCTGCCACGCGTCGTGCAAATCGGTGGCGTAGTAGCCCTTGAGGACACCTCCACCGGTCTTGATGTTGCGGGAGGCGACCGCTTCGCCGTCGGCGGTGACGTACTCGCTGAGCATCCGGGAGAGCCGGCGGGAGTCGAGCGGGCGCCCGTTGAGGTCGGCCCATGGGGCGTCGTCCAGGGCGTTGAGCCGGTCCAGGATGGCCACGGTGGGCAGGCGGTCGATGCCGCTGAGGACGTGGTCGCGCAGGTCGGTCAGCAGCCGCACGCCGATGCTGCCCTTGTCGTTGCTGCGGGAGGCTTTGACCAGGGTCAGGCATGCTTCCCGAGCTCGCCGGGGCCAGTGCCCGCCGACGGCGTCGGCGATGGCGATCAGGGGTTCCCAGACGTCTGCGGGTCGGTCGGTGATGCCGTCGGGCATCTCCGGGAACGCGTCGGTGACCTGTTCTTGTACGGTCTCGGCCCACTTGGCGAGGCGGTCGCGCAGGGCGTTGCCCTCGCGGACGTGGATGCGGGTGCGGAAGGGTTCGGCCTTCTCGTTCCTCGCGCGGCGGCGCATGCGGATGATGACGGATCGGGTCAGGATCGTGTCGGGAAGCGAACCAAGTCCCGCCACGGCCACGGCGCAGAATGACGGGAAGCCCTGCACCTGTTGGTTGGAGCCGTCGCCTACGCATCGGTACATGACCCGTCCGCGGGTGTGGCCGGCGTTGATGAACCCGCGAAGCTGCTCGTTCTCTCCGGCCTTGGGGCCGAAGATGGTGTCGATCTCATCGAACAGGATCGTGGGCCGGCCGCCGTCGATGCCGGACACCGACCGGAACAGGGCCGATGCGGAGGCGTCCACGGCCGCCATGGCGCGGGGCACGAGCGATTCGACCACTTCCAGCGCCCGGGACTTTCCCGATCCCGGTTCTGGGGACAGGAATGCCAGCCGGGGTGTGGAGTCGAACGCGTCCAGCAGGTGCGCATGGGCGTCCCACAGTGTCACCGCGACGTAGGCGGCTTCCGTCGGGAAGACGTTGAAGCGGCGGTGGAAGGCTTCCACCTCGTTCAGCAGTGCTGCGCCGTCGGTCATGGGGGCTGTCCTCCGGTCGGTTTGCTGCTGCGGGTCAGGGAGAAGAGCTGACAGGACGCCCTCACGGGCGACGACTTTCGGCGCACCACCCGCTGCGGCGGCATCGGCCGGCGTGGCGGGGCCGGGGCCGTCGGTGGCGGGGATGCTCTTCAGTGAGGGGCCGGTGGGGGTGGTCATGCCGGCTCCCGGCGTCGCGGGTTGTGGGCGATGGACCAGTTGAGGGCGCTGCGGAGGGTGGAGCGGCACTGTGCCGCCGGCAGTCCGGCCGTCTCGCCCGCTTCCTGAAGAGCCTGCTCAACCACATGCCGGGGGAGGTCGCCCCACGCGACGAACCGCCCCACGGCGCGGGCGGCCCGGAACAACGCCGCCTCACGCGCGCCCTGTTGGGCACTGGCGACGTTCCACATCTCGTTGGTGAGTGCTATGTCAGCGTATCGACGTGATTGTCCCGCCACGGCCATCGAGGGGGCCTGTGCGGGCTTGGGGGCCGGTTCCAGGATGCTTTGCAGCCATCGGGGCAGTGAGACGGCCACAGGGCCGCCTACGGCCTCATACGGTCCCGTGGGGACGATGGAGCCGGCGGCGACGACGTATCCGCCCCATGCGCGGGTGTCCACCAACGGCCCCACGGTGCCTGCGGTGTTGGTCAGCCGGCCGTCGGCGGGCGCGGTGAAGTACAGGTGCTCTCCACCGCTTGCAGTCCGCACCCTGCGCGTCGTGGGGACGGCCTGCCCGGCGCGCTCGCAGAGCGCCTGAAAGGTCGCCGCGCCGTCAGGCGCGTCCGCACTGCTGTTGTCCTTGGGCACGTCCAGGTCGACCACCAGCAGCCCGGAGGGGCCCGTGGCGATACCGACGTTGAACGGCCCGTGCGACCAGGTCGCGCGGATACGCTGCGGGTCGGTGGTGGCGCGCTGCTCCCACTTGCGATGCCCCGCCGCGCAGGACCCCGTGCGGGGGCAGGTTGTTTCCCCATGCAGGGCCGGCCGCTTGCTGCCGGGGCGGAGCGGGAACACCGCCCACCCACGTTCGGCCGCGGATAACGCTGCCGAGAGCAGCGCGGATCGTGCGTCTTGGGTCATCCTGGGTTTCTCCAGTCTCTTCGGATGTGCTGGGTGCCGGGGCGACCGCGGATCTTTGGCGAGATGGAGCGGTCGTCCCGGGAAAAGCGACTTCAGCAGTGCTGATGAGAGGCGTGGGCTTGTCAGTGCCGCGGGTTACGGTGCTGGGATTTAGCTGGCTTGATGAGCCCAGGGGCGGGCGATCGCGCGGGGAGGCGCACCGAGATGACTGCGTGGTTGGCATTGGTGACGGGGGCGGATCGGGCGCGCTCCGGTGAGCTGTATGACGACGTGCTCGGGGTGCACTACAGCTGGGACAGCACGGTCCCGAATCACGGCACCGTGGCTGTGGGGGACGTCATCGTGATGTGGAATGGCGACACGCTGTTGGGCGTCTCGGTCCTGGAAAAGATCGACTCGAAGATGGGCGTGAAGGACATCCATCGGTGTCCGCAGTGCGGGGACACGGAGATCGGTCCGCGTAAGACCAAGAAGCCCACGTACCGCTGCGACAACTGCAAGTTTGAGTTTGACGAGACGGTCAGGGAGCCGCGCGAGGTCAGTCAGTACCGCGGCACCTACGAGGCTGGCTGGGTCAGCATGGAAGGTGCCCTGTCTGGCCCGGAGCTACGGCAGTTGTGCGTCCATCCCAAGTCGCAGAACAGCTTTCGGCGCCTGCACTGGGACGACGTACGGGCAGCGCTCGCCCGGCGGGGCGAGGCCACCCCGTTGGGTGTCGTGGACAACACGGAGAAGTTCATCGCCGGCGGCCACGGCACGGCCACCGTGCGGGTACGCAAGGGGCAGGCCAGCTTCCGTAAGCAGCTGCTCGACGCCTATGGCGAACAGTGCGTCTTCAGCGGGCCGACTCCCGCTGTCGTGCTGGAGGCGGCGCACCTGTACAGCTACGCGGCCACGGGTGACCACAATGGCGGCGGGTTCCTGCTGCGTCGGGATCTGCATCGGCTCTTTGATCACGGGTTGATCGCTGTCAATCCGAAAACGCTGCTACTCGACGTCGCCGAGGATCTTAAGGCGTACCCGCTGTACAAGGCTCTGCACGGGCAGCGGCTCCTGGTGGCCAAGGTGACGCCCAAGCAGGGCAAGTGGCTGACGGCGCATTGGGAGATGCACCGCCAGGCGTAGGCCGCGGCCCCTCGCTGCTCTACCCGTGGAAGTGGTTGCGCTTGAACACGGCCTTGCGGATGTTCACGGTCGTCCCGCGGTCGCCCTTGTCGCTGCGGAGGACCTGCGCGGCGATCCATCCGCCGAAGATGACCGCGGCCAGGATAATCAGCTGGTGGACTAGCGCGGCGAGTGCGGCGATGAACGTCGTCAGCAGCACCAGCCCGCCACACACGGCGGCGAAGCCGACACCCCCGAGTGCGATGTTCACCGCGGTCCGGGAGACGACCGGCCGAGCCTGCTCCGGGATCGGGGCGGGGCTGTGCGGGGTGAGGGTGTAGCCGGTGATGACGCGGCCGTCGGGCAGGACGACGCTTGCCACGGTGGTGTTCGGCTCTATGGGCACGAGCGGCGCCACGTAGGGCTGGACGGGGACGAACGGAGCCGGCTGGTGGATGGTCACGGCCTGCTCGACGGGCGCGTGACCGGACGTCTCGGGGAACATGCGGAATCCCTTCTCGGCGTGGCGCAGGGAGGCTGAGGCACCCCCTGGTGGGGTGCCTCTGGAGGGGGTGTTGGGGGTGCTGACCTGGGGTCCTCCCTGACTCCCTGATGGATCATTCGTCCTGGTCAGGGGCAGGGAGGCGGGTCAGGGAGGGGTTCAGGGAGTTCTCCCTGTCTCCCTGACCCGCCCGGGGGTCGGCTCCCTCTACTTCTCGGCGGAAGCGGAACCGTCGGTGTCGCGGTTAGCGAGGACGCGGGCGAGGCGGTCGCGGCCGATGACCATGCGGCCGTCGGACTTGTACGGCTCGGCTCCGGTGCCGTCCAGGACGCGCTTGAGGTCGATGAACGACCAGCCGCCGTAGGCGTCCGCGTTCAGTGCCGTCAGCCGCTTGAGAACGTCCTGCGTGAGCACCCGCGGTGCGTCCCCGAGGACGCCGGCGATGTCGGCGAGCGGGTCACGGTCCTGCCCGCGCTCGATGACGTGCAGGGTCGTCACGCCGTCGCGCAGGGCCTTGGCCCGGGTCGCGATCGTCTCGGCGTCCTCGGTGCTGATGTAGTGCGTCCGCACCGTGATGGACGACTGTCCCTTGGGGATCTCGATCCCGTCGGAGGCAACGACCAGGGTTCCCTTGTCCAGCCCCGGGCGCAGCAGGTTCGGGGCGGCACCGCCGTCAACGGCCTTGTCCCCCAGCGCCATCCGCGCCTGCGACTCCGTACCGAGCGCGAGCGACGCGCGGGTGTGGGCACCCTCGCGGACCAGCTTGGGGAGGTTCTGGTCGGTGGGGTCCTACGTGCCCTGCCACAGCAGCACGTTCACCGCACGACCCTGGTTGTGGATCTTCCGAGCGGCCATGAAGTACCGGCTGTTGGAGGAAGAGCCGCCGTAGGGGCGCTTGTCCTCGTCCTTGACCGGGCACATGAACGCGACCTGCGCCTCGTCCACGATGACGATGAGCGGCGGGAACGCGGTGCCGGGAGGGGCCTGGATACGGCGGTTCATCTCCTCGACCGCGTCCTCGACCATCTCGGTGACCTGGATGACGTGGTCATCGGTCGGGCCCTGGATCAGCCGGGAGGCGAGCCCGTCGAACATGGCCCAGTCCCCGACACCCTTGAGGTCGCCCATCCAGAACTCCACCGACCGGTCCAGGGCCAGCCACAGCGCGAGCGCCCGCAGGGCCGCGGTCTTGCCCTGGTTGGACAGGCCTGTGATGAGCAGGTGCCGCTGATACACACTCAGGGCCGCCGCGTCGCCGCGCAGGTCCTGGCCCCACGGGGCCCGGCCCTTGGCGTAGTCGGCCCGCAGCGTCTCATCCGTCGTGAGCGGGGACGGGCCGATCGGCTCATCCAGCGCCCCGGAGTCGGCGATCCACAGCCGCACGGTGCGGGCCGCGGTGGGGATGGTGATGAACACCTCGTGCTCGTGCCGGGTCAGGTTCTCGGCGAGCTTGCGGCGCCGGTTCTGCACCTCGATCGTGGAGACGCCGGAGGGGAGGGTGACGTCGACCTCGACGCCGCATCCGGCGATCCGGATCGGCCCGAGCATGGAGGCGCCGGCGTCGCCCATCTCCTTGATGGCGTTCCGCAGCGCGGGCACTCCGAGGTCGCGCAGGGCCTTGACCACGATGGACGGGGTGATCGGCTCCCCCTCGCCCGACCGGACGTTGTCGGGCATGGTCCACTGCGGGGCGGCCTGCTGGTGGCGCCCAACGGCCCACAGGGCGAGCAGGGTGAGGAACGGGCCAATGTGGACCAGCGGGCCCCACACCACCTGGACGATGGTGATGATCAGGTTGATGAACTTGATCACGGCCATGATCGGGGTGACGACGTCGGTGACGTCCTTGGTCGCGATCGCCATCACGATGCCGAGGGCGATCAGGCCACCGATACCGACGCCGGTCCCGACCGCGATGCCCTTGGCTGCGGCGATGGGCGAGTAGAGCAGGTCCATGCGCCGGCGGTGCCGGGCGGCGCGGAAGCGCTGCCCGCGCTCCTCCCACTGCATCGCCTCATCGAACTGCCCCGCGGCCTCCGCAGCGCGCAGCATCCGCTCATAGCGGGCCGCGGTGCGGCCCTCCCACGTGCGGCGGACCACGATCCGCGTCCCGCCCAGCACGTACATGCCGTGCCGGATCACCGCACGCGCCACAGTCTTCGTGCGCTCATGCGTCGCAGCCGTCTTCACGGCGCGCCCGGACCGGACCCAACGCCGCGTGACTTGCGGGTGTTCGGGGGCCGGTATGGGCTTGGGGTCGACCGCGGGCGCGGTGTCGGTGGAGTTGTCTTTGAACAGTCGTACGACGTTGTCACTCATGCTTCGGGGTCTCCAGACTGCCCCGCTCCCGGGGCACACAAAGGAAGGCCCGGGACAGTCCTTCTGTCCCGGGCGGTGCGCTTCGGGTGGTGCGGTCAGGCGGGGCGGGGCAGGGCGCGGCACTGGGCGGAGTGCTCCTGGGCCCACTTCTGGGTGGTGTGGACGGTGTGGGGCAGGGTGTCGGCGTCGCAGCCTCCGCAGGCGGCCACGTAGTAGTCACCGGACTTGGTGACGTCGACCGTGGCGCCGAACAGGGTCGGGTAGCGGTAGAGCACGCCCGCCGGCCACGGAGCGGACAGCAGAGCGGAAAGGTTGCTGGTCACGTGGTTCTCCTCGCGGGGTCAGGCGGTGCGCGGCTGGTCGGGGTAGGCGCAGGTCACGCACATGCCGAGCGACGTCGGGATGCAGTAACCGGCATCGGCCCGGCAGGCGGGGCAGGTGCGTCGGGCGGTCATCGCCGCGGCGAGCGCGGCCCGCTTGCCCGGGGTCATCGGCCGTACTGGCTTGGCGCGGTCGACGCGGTACAGGTAGGCGACCAGCACCCCGGACTTCCGCCGGCGGGCCTGTCGCATGAGCTGAGCTGCAACCGGCTGCCCACCCGGACGCAGGCCCCGGGCCCGCAGTTGCCGGCGGGTGGCGTAGCCATCGGGCGCGAGGCGCCACGGGAAGGTCGGTATCCCCCACGTGGCGCCGGACGGGTCGTAGCACTTCCCGAACGCCGGCGACATCAGACCGCCACCGCGGCGGTGTCATCCTGACGAGAATCGGTAACGGCATTGCCGGCGTCGACCCGCTCCGCCCGAAGCGTTTCCCGCAGCACACGCGCCTTGGCCGGCGACGTGCGCACCGCGCGGCGGATGCCCTCCGCCGTCAGGTCCTCGATCGCCCAACCCTCGGTCGCCTCGCGTGCCTCGATCAGCAACTCATCGGCCGTCCGCACCGGTCGGGGCGAACGGGCCACCTCGGGGACCCGACCGGTCGCCCCACGGGGCCGGGTTGACTCCGCAGCCGCCACCGCGACCGGGCCCGACTCGATCGAGCCGACCGGCTCCACCACGGTGGGCGCGGTCGGGGCGGGAAGCTCAACCACGACCGGCGCCGGAGCGGGCGCGGGCGGGGTCGACTCTTCCAGGTCAGCCGTAGACCGATTCCTCTGGGTCTCAGTCGATTCCTCCGCATTCGCGTGCGGAGTCGACTGGTGGTGCAGCACCTTGGCCACCAGATCGGAGCCGAAGTAGATCGACCCGACCGGAAGCGATGTCGCGAGCAGGACCAGGGCCCAGTTCGCGGGGTCCCAGTCGGCCAGTCGACCCCAGTCGACCGACCCGCCGTGCAGCTCCGGCACCAGTCCGTGCACGTAGTTCAGCAGCAGCGAAGCGACCGTGTAGGTCGCCAGGACCCGCAGCGCGAAGCGGCGGTCCCGATCGGTCAGGACCAGGGTGGCAATCAGGGCCAGGGCCATCAGGCCGTCGACCACGAACGGATACAGCGTCGCCGCCGTACTGTCGGCGCCGATGGTCTCGGCAACGTCGCGCAGCGCGTTCCAGGAGACCCGGAAGGCCATGCCGACGACGCCGACCAGGGCCAGCACCAGGGCGGCCCGTCCCTTGCGCTTGAGGTTCACGCGGCACCGCCCGTCCGACCCGCGGGGCCGTTGGCCAGCGCCCGCCGGGCGGCGAGCACGCGCCGGCGGGCCCGACGCAGCCGACGGGCGTCCACCTCGGTGGGCGTGCGGTCGAGCGTGATGATCTGCGCGTCCAGCAACTCCACCTCAGCGGAGATGAGCGGGAGCTCCCGCTCGATCGCGGACAGCTCAGCGTCCGACGGCTCAACGTCGGACAGGGTGCCGGTAACAACCGGCTGACGTGCAGCGATGTACGCCATGGGTCGTGTTCTCCCTAGTAGAAGGAACGGCCCGAACAGCACCCCCGGAGTGCCAGCTCCGGGGGTGCGCGCCGTTGCGTTGATCAGCCACGCCAGATGCGCGGCACGGTCGCTGGAGCGCCCGGAGTGCCCCGGGCGAGATTTGATCTCGCGCCCTTCACGGCTGGATGCCGGGGCGAAGTGCCTGTCTCCTTCGGGCGTCCGCGCCCGTGTCAGGTAGCGCGGTATGGGCCCGTTGTAGGCGTATGGAGACGGAGACCTTGCGGTCTAAGCCGTCCGGAGTGACAAGGGTCCGGTCCGCCCTCGGCCCGCTCTGTCCCGGGCCCCTTGACCTCGTGGGCCCTATAGCAGGGCGCGAAGAGGTCCGGCACTCGCTGGTCAGTCATCGACCAGCGGGCACATCCCTAAGGTTCCCTAGGGTTCCCTGCGGTGTCAAGCGGTAAGCTAGGGAACCTCAGGGAACTGGCGATTAGGAGCGAGGCAACATGGCAGGCCAGGCCGACAATCGGGCGCCGTACGCAAAGATTGCCGCCCACTACATGGAGCTGATCACCTCTGGTGAGCTACAGCCAGGAACGCTCTTGCCGAGCATCAAGAACCTCTCGGAAGAGTGGAAGGTGAGCACCGCGACAGTTGAGAAGGCCCTGCGCAAGTTGCGTGCCGAGGGGCTTGTCCGAGGCATCCACGGCATCGGCACCGAAGTCTTGGACCAGCCGGCTCCGATGTCTTCGGGGTCCCAGCGGCAAGACCGGGGGCGCCGCACCGGGTCGAGTTGGGGGGCAGGCGAGAGGTCCGATTCGCATCAGGCGGCCGTGGTGCCCGCGCCTGCCGATGTGGCACTAGCGCTGGACGTTGAACGTGGCTCGGACGTGGTGCGGCGTAGCAGGGTGTACAGGGACCGACACGGCATTGTGGCCCACAGCACGTCGTGGATTCCCGCTCGGTACGGAAAACTAATCCCCCAACTGACAGCAAGTGAGCGCCTGACGGGCGGCACTTCGCTTCAGCTCATTGCCCAGGCTACTGGCCACCCGATCAGCCACCGCATCGACACAGCCTCCGCGCAACGACTGACGCCGGAGTATGCACGGCTCCTGGAGTTGGACCCTGACAAGCTGGCATCCGAACCGGTGGTCGTGATGACAGCGAAGTTCGTCGACAGCGAGGGCAACACCGTCGAGTACGGAGTGGACCTCGGCGGGCCTGGCCGGACATGGCGCACAGAGTCGGAGGTCACATCGTGACGGTCGCTGAGGGCGCGCACGCAGTGCCCTCCCGCCCGCCGTTCTGTGTCCTGATGGCCGGACTCCCTGGCTCGGGCAAGACCACCCTTTCGCGCGTGCTCACCGCCCGTGGGTTCGTACGACTGTGTCCAGACGAAGAAATGTACCGCCGACATGGGGTCTACGGAGTGGACTTCCCCCGAGGGACCTTCCCTGTACTCGAGCAACCGGTCCTCGAAGACGTCACGGTCGACCTCCGGGAACGACTCAAGGCGGGGGATGATGTAGTCGTTGATCACGGATTCTGGACACCAGAGGACCGCGCCAAATGGCACGCCATCGCCGCTGGCGTTGGCGCGACCGTTGTGCTCGTTTATCTCGCTGCCACTCATGACGAGTTGTGGGCGAGGATCAGCAAGAGGAACGAGTTCCATGCGGACGACCCCAACTCGATTTACTTCTCCGAGAGTGACCTGCAGCGCTATCGCCGCCGTTTCATCCTGCCTACGGCCGAGGAACCACACGTGCTGTATGACGGCGACCCAACGGCCGTGATCGCATCGTTGGAAGCATCAGGCCTCTGACGTTGACAGGCACGCGCAGGTTTTCCGTATGGTGCTGGTGGACGGCTTTGAGCACGATCGTGTTCCTGGACGACTTGACAGTGTGGCGGCACCGACGCCGCCACACTGCCGAATCTTCGGTCAGGAGGGTGGAGTCGTCTCCTCCTCGTCATCCGGCTGCTGCGGATTCCAGTTGGCCCAAGCCTTCTTAGACACAAGGTAAACGGCCGCCACAACACCCATTACCGTCGAGGTGTCCTCGGCAAGTTCCTTCACAACGTCACTCGTGATCATGGCTTGCAACAGGGCGCACAGGGCGATGAACGCCACGGCACCCGCAAAGATCTTTTGTTGATCTTCCCAGCGTCGCCCGATGCCTTCAGCCTCGGCGAAGCTGCGGGCAGGTTCCTGGAGGAGGCTGAGAGCTTCGTCCGGAGCGTTCACGTCGTCGATGGAAATGACGTCCAGAACTCGAAGTCGCTCAAAAAGGGCGGGAAGCGTAGACATCTGCTGAGCAAGCACACTCCATTGCGTGCTCGGGATGATATCGAGGGCAGGGATGATGCTGGCGAACGGTATCGCCAGGCGCTCCGCGTCCAGGAACGGCATGTTCTCCAGAGCAGGGATGATGCTGGCGAACGGTATCGCCAGGCGCTCCGCGTCCAGGAACGGCATGTTCTCCAGAGCAGGGATCAAGCCCTCGAACGGCCTCGCCAAGCGCTCCGCGTCCAGGAACGGCATGTTCTCCAGAGCAGGGATCAAGCCCTCGATCGGCCTCGCCAAGCGCTCCAGATCTAGACCGGGCATGCTCGC
>NZ_JBHWGA010000002.1:403592-415712 GCF_042733315.1 Streptomyces sp. NPDC059718 | reverse complement strand
AGCGCTCCGCGTCCAGGAACGGCATGTTCTCCAGAGCAGGGATCAAGCCCTCGATCGGCCTCGCCAAGCGCTCCAGATCTAGACCGGGCATGCTCGCCAGAACGGACCCCATGCTCGCGAGTCCGCCAGAGAGGGCCGCCAACTCTCCCACGGTTAGTCCCGAGGGGCCGACGTTGTCGACGTCGTCGTCCCTCATCTGCGGAAACTCATCGTCGTCGTCATGGCCCTCGCGGTCGGTGTCCATGGCTCCCCCCTATAGTCGGTCGTGTAGGCGAGCATATGTCGGGCCCCCGACACAAATATGAGTGTTTGACGCACCCGCCGACCGCTCCCTCCATCGGTGCGCGACCCCCTGCATCGGCGGCTGCCGGCTCGATCGTCATTCAGGGGATTGCGCTCTGGCGTGAAGCGATGGGCACAGCCGCGCTGACACACGTCGATGTCCCGCACAACGAGCGACCGACGTGTCTGCGCTAGGGCGGCCGGGCAAAGGCCGAGCTAGTCGCCGCAACTAGACATCCGGGGCGCTGCCTTCTGTGTGGCAGCCTTCATCATCTTCGGCGTTTCATGCTCGGCAGACTCCCTGCGGGCCCCCTTCGTAGGACATTGGCATGTCCAAGGCGGCTATCAGGTCAAAACAAGTCGAGTTGATCATTATCGCTCTCTGTGCGAGCGCGCCGCGAAGCCTCGTACTCATCGAGGGGACCCAGAGTGCGAATTACCGTGGCGTCATAGAGCCAGCTCAGATTTCCTTCTTTTTCGAGGCGACCGCTCACCTGAATGGCCAGATCCTCCTCGTGGGCTCTAATTGCCTCGTGGTAATCCTCGTCGTCCGCCAGTCTCACTCGAACCTTTCGCGGCCCAGCAGACTGCAGCGAATCCACGCCGAAAACCCCAGGACTGCCAGCCTGTTTTTTGGCCAACAGATGCACCCTGCCGATAATCGAAACCTGAGCGATAGATTGGTCCTCGGCAAGCCTGATTGCCGCCTGAGCGAGTGTCGGGACATCCGATGCGCGGAATTCGAAGTGATTTTCTAGCCTTACTGGCGGTGCCGACGCCTTGTCCCACTCAATTGTGAGATCGGCCTCATCGGCATTTGCGGCAATCCCAATGATTGCGTTGGTCATCTCATATGAGATGCCATCCACCACACCACTTTCAAACCCAGCGAGCGAGCCGCTCGATCGGTAGTGTTGCAGAGCTTCGACGGTGGCTCCCACGGCGTGTGCAACTGCCTCATTGATGGTGCGCAGCCGGATTGCACCTGGATCCCAAGCGGAGGGGAGTGCTTCGGCGGACGGCTTAAGGCTTACCTGATCATCAGGTGGCGCCAAAGCTGTGACGATGTAACTCCCTGGTGCCGTTTGCCCCATCAGCACCCGATCTAGGTATCGACTGGCGAACCTGCCGTGTCGATTCACAAAATGACGTTCGGGCCCCAAGTAGTACTTAGCGCCGGCCAAGAGTGTCCTTCGGGCGGACTCAATAAGTCGCTCTCCACTCCTCCAAGAGATCAAGCCGCTCGGCGCCCTTGATTCTTTCCTGAAGCGAAATTCATCCGAGGATGATAGCGCAATTCTGGGATAAAGCGAACGCGCCCAAAAATCCCTCTGGTGAGACAATTGAAGCAATGCCGAACGCATCAACAGCCGGAAGTCTTCGGCTGCTTGGTCGAGTGGAATTAGGACGCTTGGCGCGACTGAAGGTGAACCCTCTTTGGGAGATGGAGCGTATCGGGCATAGATGCCCTCTCGACCCCCGACGTTTTCCCATCCGAGGTCTTTAAGGACCACCCGGAGTCTATTCGGATCGACATTCTCAGGGATCGTGGTCTCGATTTCATCCATCAAGCGACTCACCCCGGTCCTGCCTTTCCATGATTTTGATTAGGGCGTTAGCGTCAAAAGTGTTATCCGTTGGTACGTCGATCACCGGTTTGACCAGTTCCGACGTCTTGCCCTCAAGGTGCGTCCAGTAGCACTCGCGCTTGACGAGCAGGCCGCCGTTCACTACCTCCGTCCATGTGAGCTGCTCCAGTGGCACCGTCATGACGATCAGAATCTTCTTAGGGTACGAGCGCGGGGCAGCTAGACCCTCAAAGTACTCCCGCTTCGAGAACCTGTATTGAAACGCCTTGGTATCGCGGTCCGGGGTGACCTGCGTGGTGCACTTCAGTTGCGCGAAGAGCAGGGCCTCCTGCTGTAGGTGCGTAGCCGGAGGGCGAATGAACTGAACGTCGACACCGAAGGTGTCCTTGCCGATCACCTCTGCCGAGCAGCCGGCGCTCGCCGCCACGCTAGAGACGTACCCCTCTTGGAGCTGCTCCATCATCTTCGTGACGGTTCGAGGGTGCACTGCCTTGATGTTTTGGGCCCGAGGCCGCTTGCCGCCGTCCGCCTCTGGCGAACCCCCCATGCGAGACACCCTCCACCTCGTCTCATATGAGGGTAGATCACCTTGTCTGCTCTGGGGAGTGGTTGGACTGTTGCCATGAATCGAACGTTAGCTCGGTCCGCTGACAGTGTGCCGTTGACTTCGCGTGACCTGCTCAGTCTCCATTGTGATCTCGACAGCATCCGGATCCACTGACGTCGGGAGCGGTACGGCGGGGCCAAGGTGGGCGCACGACCAGGCGAGAGCGTTGACTGCTGCGCCAGCACTGCACCACCTACGCACCACCTGAGGCGGACAGCCTCGGTCAATGAGGGTCAGCGCTCCGCCTGCGCAGGTCCTCACAAGCCAGGTTTCCGCAGGCCAGGTCGAAGCGTGCGAAGGCGGGATCAGGATTCCCAAGCTCAGAGCGCGGGTTCGATTCCCGTCACCCGCTCCAGCAGAAAGCCCCAGGCGAACAGCCCGGGGCTTCCTTGTTGTCCAGACCGGATTAGGCGTCTCGTGCCAGACCCGTGCCAGATGCCGTGTCATCTGCTGCCGCTCGCGGACCAGGCGATCCAGGCCAGCCGCGACCTCCGTCTGCCGTTCCAGATCTGAATGCTGATAGATCAGCGCAGCCCGTGCAACCTAGCTGACCCCTAGGACGCCGCTCATGGGCCGGTGAGTGTCTAACTGCGCTACAACTGAATGACAACCGACGCTTGCCAGTCAGCGCGATAACAGCCGACGCCTGTGGGACGGCACCCAGTTTCAAGGGCCCCGTCCGACCTTCATCGTTCGGGGCCATTTCACAACTCACGCAGGTCCGTTTTGGCTGCTCACGACCGTTTCGCGGGCTTGATCGAGTCCTGTCTGCCTGCTGTGTTAGGTTGCGGCGCCTTTCCAAGGGCTGTTCCGCGTCGACCTCCGTGTGTCCGCGTCGAACGGCCGACTTTGCCATGCCTTTTGGAGGTGCCCTGTGGCCACACGCCACAAGCCGAACCGAATGCGACTGCTCGTACGCGGCGGACTTGCCACCACCCTGGCCCTCGCAGCCGCCGGCGGAACCCTGCCCTTCCTCCTGTCGGACGCCCATGCCGAGACCCCCTCGCTGACGATCCCGGCTCCGGACCGCTTCAAGCCTGTCGCCAGCCCCGTGTACGGCGCAGGCCCCGGCGGTGTCGTGGAGCGCACGGAGGTCAAGGGCCAGAGCCACGCGCTCGGCTACTACCGCTGGACCCCGGACGGCGGTACCCCAGTCGACCTGCCCGCCTCGTCCCCGTACGACGACGTCAACACGATCGACGGAGGGAGCCACGTCTCGGTCACCAGCGGGGATGTCGTAGCGATCTACGACTACCCGAACCATGTGCAGCTGAAGGACATGGAGTCCGGTACCACCACCAAGTACACGCTCCCCGCAGGCCACTTCTACCGTGGCGTCTTCGGCGCCGCCGTCCTCGCCGCCACCCGGGACGCAGACGGCAACAAGGACGTCCTGCACGTGCTGCGTATGGCGGACGGACAACTCACCGACACCCTCGTCACCGGGCTGAACGGTTGGGTCGCAGAGGACGCCATGACGCTTGGCGGTGACGACCGTTCGGTGGCGATCTGGTACGCGCACCCCGACGGCACCCGCGGTGTCGGTCTGCTGGACCTGGCAACGGCCCAGGTCACCCCGGTGTTTCCGGGCGCCACCGGCGCGAACGCCCAGGTCGTGTTCTCGGAAGCGTACGTGGCCTGGTACTCGCCCGAGGGCGGCAACACCACGGCCCGCGTACTCCCTCGTGCCACCCCGGACGCGGCCGACACCAAGGTCGAGCTCGGTTCGGGCGGTGAGGGCACTCCGCAGCTCGGGCTCATCGGCGACTGGCTGCTGACCACGCGCCAGTTCGACCAGGGCGGGGACGACTTCCTGGTCCGCCAGGGCGCCCCGCTCATCGCCCTGCCCATCGCCGGCGGCGCACCCAAGGCCCTGCTGGAGCACGCGGGCTGGCGTATGGCACAGGTCCCCGGCGGCGGCGTGGCCATCACCGGTGGCGCCTCGGCCCGGGACTGGGCGGTACGCCGGGTCTCCGTCGGCGACGACGGGGCGCCCGCGCTGCGGACGGTGCGCGAGGTGGCACCCAAGGAGGGGAACGTCACGCAGCTGTCGCTCACAGCCGGGCACCTGGTCACGGCCGAGTCCGACACCACGTACCTCCCGGCGTTCTTCCAGCGGCAGATCACCCTCGGCGCCGCCCCATCGGCGGGTGAGCGGTCACTGCTCGCGCGCCCGGACGCGCAGACCACCGGCCAGACGGCACAGCGCGTCTACGACTCTCGTCAGCCGGTCGGCACCGGAGACGGCCGTACCGTCGTCGCCACGACCGACGCGGACGGCGCCCAGGTGCTCGTCGTGCTGGCGGCGGACGGCACGACGACCGTCGTACCCGCCGTGGACCCGCAGACCGGCGAGAAGATGCCGACTGGCTCCAACCACTATTCGACCGTGCGCTCGGCCTCCGGCCGCTATGTGGTGTTCGGCGACAGCGGACGCGGTTTGGACGACCGGCAGTACGTCGTCGACCTGGACGCGTCCTCCGGACCGACGGTGGTCCGAGTCCGCTAGGGCCAGGGCGGGCTCGCGGTATGGGGCACCAAGCTGTGGATGCCGGGCGACACGGAAGGCACGCTCAAGGCCGTCGACCTGAAGACCGGCGCGGCGACGGAAACCGAGCCGATCACCTACAACGGCTGTCTGCCGCAGCAGATGCAGGCCGTCGGGCCCTGGGTGTACTGGGATTGCTACCCCTCGGGGTCGATCAGCGACGGTAACGGCGTCTACAACACGCAGACCCAGCAGTGGTCGTGGGTCCCGCGCGGCACACTCGGCGACGGCTACGTGGTGGCGTACGACTACAACCGCGGCCTCATCCTCACCCCGATCGGGGACGCGCCGCGCACTATCGAGGCGTTCACCTCCCGGTACAACGGCCCGCTCGTGGAGGCCGACCGATTCGGCGGCGCCATCGCGTACGCGAAGGAGGAAAACGCCCAGATCACCGTGGTCGACTCGGACGTCGCCACCTCCCCTGTTACCGAGATCGAGTCACAGGTCGAGCAGTCCGTCAACCTCGCATCGGCCACCGATGCCGTGTGGGACGCGGACTGGCAACTGTCCAAGCCTGTCACCGACGCCCAGGTGACGATCCGGAACAAGAACGGACGCATAGCGTTCACGGGCTCGGCCAAGGAATACGCCGCCGCCGTCTCGTTCTCGTGGGACGGCCGGACCAGCGACGGCCGGTACGTCAACGACGGCACCTACACCTGGGAGCTCACCGGCACACCCGCTGACGGCAGCGGCACCGCCCTGAAGGTCACGGGCACGATCGAGCTCACCAGCCGTACGAAGACCACCATCGGCTGAGACACGACCATCTGCAGCTGGGTGGTACTTACTCACGTCTTGGGAGTTGGTATCGCACGCGTCCCTGGACAAGCAGCGGACAGGCGCTGCGGAAGCCGGGTGGCACTCTCTCCTTGGACCCGTTGGCGTGCTGGTTGCGTGCCCGGCGAGAACAGCCCCTCCGGAAAATCCCGGAGGGGCTGTGTGCGCGGCGTATTCGCGGCGCAGCGGACGGACGACATAGCTCGTGCCAGATCCGTGCAGAACAAACGGTCAGCCGCAGTCCATCGCAGGGCAACCAAACATGCAGCACCAGCCACCAAGCACGGAGCCTCCCCTGATCAGTGGCCCAATGACGCCGATCCGGCCGGTGATTCCCAAGCTCAGAGAGCGGGTTCGATTCCCGTCACCCGCTCCAGCAGAAAGCCCCAGGCGGGCAGCCCGGGGCTTCTTCGTTGTCCGGAACCTCTTCATCCCTCCCCGTGCCCGTTGCGTGCCCGATGGGCCGTCGTGGTGTCCGTCGATTGATTTGCGGTCAGCCCGCACGCGAGCATCGAGCGCAGCGGCGATCTCCTTCTGCCGCTCCAGCGTCGAATGCCGGTAGATCAGCGCAGCACGCCCGGAGGACTGGCCGGGGATCGGGCCGCTCGATCGGCTCCGGGCGCGGTGTCAGGCCGACTCGGCTTTTCTCAATCGCACTCGCCGGGTCCGGTGCCACCACAGACCTGTCAGAGGGATCACGACACCAGCCAGCGCCAGCGCAAAAGCGCCAATCCAGTGCCTGTCCTCCCGGCCCATGAGCAGTACCGAGGCCACACCGACGCCGCATCCCGCAGTCAGACTGAGGAGCGGCTTCCAGTCAGGTAGGTGGGCCAGCTCGTACACGCAGGCGAGCACGGCGACGAAGCCGGCGAACCACGCGAACTCATACCAACCCCCGCCCTCAGAAAAGCTGTAGTAAGAGCGCCCGCGCCTGAACGATCGATCGAGACCCATGTCGATGGCCCCGGCGGTCCCCCAGCAGAACGCGCTGGACGCAACAACACCTACGACAATCCACCCCGGCTTCCCCACGCCCGAATCCTGGGGGCGCAACCCGCCGCGCCAGCAGGGCTGTTACAGGTTTCCCTACCTCATCGGCACCCGGCGTCGCTCACGCTCCGCCGGGTGCCCGTGGCATGAGGGGAGAGCCGCGGTGGCCGGGGCCGGCGCCGACACGATCTTTGGCGACCTCCCCGGTCCGGGACCCGACGCCGAGCAAGACCAGGGGGCCAATCGGGCTTGTTGCGGGCAGGCGGGAGCCAGCCCGATTCGCGGCCGACGTATGGCCCCCTGGCCATGCCCGACCCCAGCCCAGGCAGGCCACTGACCAAAGATCGCGCCAACCTCACTGGAGTTCGCGGTAGATGTTCCAGCCACCGCCGATCCGGACTCGGGCGCGGAAGGCCCCGGACCCCGTGGCGGCACCGGTCGAGGAGTAGCGGTAGAGGTTGCCGCTGCGGCCGGCTGCGAGGAGGTCGCCTCTGCCGTCACCGTCCACGTCCCCGATCGCTGCGAGCTTGCTGTAGATCTGCCAGCCGTGGCCCACCTTGAGGCGGGGCTTGAACGGGGCGGAGGTGCTGCCCGTCCCGGCGTACAGGTACAGATCTCCCGCCGGCGTGCGGGCGACGATGTCGGCCCGCCCGTCACCGGTGTAGTCACCCGCGCCGACGATCCGGTCGTAGACGCCCCAGCCCGTGCCGACCTTGACCCGGGAGGCGAAGGTCGGGACGGCCGGCGGGAACTGCCCGGTGGTGCTTCGGTAGAGGTAGAGATAGCCGGATTTGTCTCGTGCGAGCAGGTCGCCCTTGCCATCGCCCGTGAGGTCTCCGGGGCCGACCAGTGCGTTGTAGATACCCCACCCCTTGCCGATGGCGTACTGGCCCTCGGATCCGCTGGTCAGCACGCCGTTCTTGCACACCGCGAGCATCTCGGGGCGGTTGTCGAGGCCGACGTCGGAGGCGAGGGCGAACATCTTCGTGCCGACGCCCGAAGCGACGTTGCAGTAGTAGGGCGAAGGCGCCTGGCGGCGCGGAGCCAGCAGGCCGTTGCCGAGCGACTGATACGTGTAGAGCTTGCCGTCGGTGCCGACAGCCTGGATGAGGGACTTGCCGTAGGCGGGATTTCCGCCGGCGCCGAAGATCACATCTGCCCGCTGCCAACCGCTTGTCCACGTGCCCTGGGTCCGCTGTGCGAAACGCCCCTGGCCGAGCCCCTTGTAGATGTAGACCGACCCGTCGACCGTTCTGGTCACGAGGTCGCCGTTGCCGTCACCGTCCAAGTCGTCGCCGCCGGCGATCTGGTTGTACACGCCCCAACCGGAGCCGAGCGCGGCGGGCGGCTTGAACGCCGGCGTCACGCCTGCGATTCCCGCGTGGAAGAAGAGCTGCCCCGAGGGCGTACGGGTGACGACATCGCCGACACCGTCGCCGTCGTTGTCGGTGACACCGACCAGCTGGTCGTAGATCTGCCAGCCGCTGGCGATCTTGATGCGCGGCCCGAACGGCGCGGCCTCGTCTCCGGTGGAGGCGTAGAAGTACACATCGCCGCCCGGAGTCCGGGCCAGAACATCCGCCCGGGCGTCACCGTTGAGGTCGCCCGGCGACAGCACCTTGTTGTAGATCTGCCAGCCGGACCCCACACGGGTGCTCTCCCCCACGTAGGCCGCGTTCACGTGCGGCTGGGTTCGCACCATCCTGAGCGTCCCGTCGGCCGAGACCACGAGGAGCTCCGGAGCGCCATTGCCGTCCTGGTCGCCGACCGGGACGTAGTCCTTGAAGGCGACCTCTCCCGGAAGGTCCTCGTCGAGGAGGAACTCGAACGCCGTGTGACTGACCGCCGGGTTCGTCAGCCAGAGCCGGCCGGTGAACGGGCGGTACACGATCTCGCCCAAGCCGTCTCCCGTGAAATCCGCCCGGGGCAAGGCCTTGGGCGGATTCGGCGGAACCGTTTCGGCAACCGCCTGGTGCGACAGCAGCATGCCGGCCATGGCTGCCAGGCCCGTGCAGGCCGCGATGAGACGGACACGTCTGGCGTACGGACGCCTGCGTGAAGAAATGGACATGCTCCCCCCATGGAGTCTGAGGGGACACATGCTAGGGGTGGGTGCGTTCCGGAACGCACCCACCCCAACTATCGCCGCGGAGGCGCCCGTCCAGGCCCCTGCGCCCGTCATCGCCAAGGCCGGCGCGGCGACGGTGAGGATGCCGAGCCGCACGCGCTGGTGGACGGTATCGTCCGGCGCCTGGGTCGGATGCGGCGGTTGTGTCGTTCGTCCGCAGCAGCGGCGGGGAGGCGAACCGCCACGCGCGGCAGGAAACAGCCGACGAGGGGCCCCATGCACAGGGCGATGAGCACGGTTCCGACCCCGACGGTTCCGCCCAGGAGCCAGCCGGCGGTGGCGACGGTGATCTCGATGCCGGTGCGCACCGCCGCGATGGGCAGGCGGGTGAGCCGGACGAGCCCGGTCATGATGCCGTCGCGGGGGCCCGCTCCGAACTGTGCGCCGAGGTAGAGCGCGTCGAAGAAGGCCAGTGCGAGGAGGCCGAGGACGAGGTATCCGATCGCGGCAGGTGTCCCCTGGGGGTGGGGGAGCACGGTGGCGGTGGCATCTGCGGCGAAGCCGACGATGGCGACGTTGAGGAGCGTGCCGAGGCCGGGCAGTTCCCGCAGGGGAATCCACAGGAGAAGGACAAGCAGAGAGATCAGGTTGGTCGTCCAGCCGAAAGAGATGCCGAGGGACTTGGCGGTGCCCTCCGTGAGCACGTTCCAGCTTGCTGCTCCCAGTCCGCACTGGACGAGCGTCATCACGGCGGCCCCGTACCCCACCAAGCCGACCAGAAGCTGGGGGATACGACGCGCCTTTCGGCCGGCCCGAACTTGGGCAAAGGCGTTCATACGGGTCAGGGCGGGCTGGTCGTGGCCGACCGGGACGGAGGTGTGCGCAGCGGAAGCGGGAGGTGCCATGACGTAAGCCTGTGGGGCATCTGGACCTGGATTCCATAGCCAGATTGGTTAGGCTGGCTGGGTGAAAATTACTTCGCACGTGGTGGCACGCATGCTGGGGACCTGGCAGGAAGGGCCTGGTCCGGCGCATCAGCGCCTCTCCGACAGGCTGCGGCTGCTGGTCCTGGACGGACGTCTCCCGCTCGGCTCGACCCTGCCGAGCGAGCGTGACCTGGCCACCGCCCTCTCCACCAGCAGGACCACCGTCGGTGCGGCGTACCGCACTCTGGTCGAGCACGGATACCTCGCCACACAGGCGCGCGCCAGGGCGACCGTGCGGCTCCCGGACGACACGCCATCCGAGCGCCAGGCCGGCACGGACCCGGCGACCATCGACCTGTCCTTCGCCGCACCACCCGCACCCGTCGAGATCCTCCACGCCGCGTTCGCGGCCGCTCTCGAACAGCTGCCACGGCACTTCGAGCGGCACGGCTACGACCGGAACGGCACCGCGGAGCTGCGCGAAGCGGTGGCCCACTGGTACCAGCGGCGCGGCCTGCCCACGGCGCCCGACCACATCCTGATCACCAACGGCGCGCAGCACGCGCTTGCCCTTCTGGCACGAACGCTCCTGTCACCACGCGACCAGGTCCTGATCGACCATCCGACCTACCCGCACGCGATCAGCACGTTCACCGAGGTACGCGCTCGTCTTCTGCCCGTCGGCGTGGCGTCCTCGGGCTGGGACACCGCGCAACTCCGCGCAGCGGGCCGCATCGCGAGCCTGGCCTACCTGATACCCGACTTCCACAATCCGACGGGGTTGTGCATGCCCACGAGCGTCCGCCAGAGCCTCGGACTCGCCTGTCCCACAGTCATCGACGAAACCATGACCGACCTGGCCCTGGACGGACCGAGCCCGGAACCCTTCGCGCTCCACATGCCGACCGCCATCAGCATCGGCTCGGTTTCCAAGAGCATCTGGGGCGGCCTGCGCATCGGCTGGATCCGCGCGACGCCCGCCCTCCTGGAACGCGTCCAACAGACCCGTCACGCCACGGATCTCGGCACCCCCGTCGTCGAGCAACTCGCCACGGCCGTCCTCCTGAACGAGGACCGGACCCAGCGGCCCGGCACACTCCGGCAACTGAGGTCGCAACGCGACGCACTGCGCCAGGCACTCGCCGAGCACCTGCCGGGCCTCCACGCCCCGCAGCCGGCCGGCGGCATGACGATCTGGGCGACGTTCCCCCAGCCCATCAGCTCACGGCTGGCCGCCATCGCGCCCGACTACGGAGTGACCATCGCGGCCGGACCGCGTTTCGGGATCGGAGGCGCCTTCGAACGGAACATCCGACTGCCCTACGCGCTCCCTCCGAGTCAGCTGACCCGGGCGATCCGCGGCCTCGCACAGGCAGAACAGGCACTCACCCAAGGCGCCAGCGGAGCTCACAGCCCCGCAGCCGTTGCATGAGCGTCGACGACGTACGGTCCCGAATGCGCGTCAGGAAAGGCTGTAGGTGACCACCGTGCGGGCCGGGAAGCGGAACTCGTCTCCGAAGGTGGGAGAGACCTCGACCATGACGTCGACGCTCGAACCGGTGGCGCTTGTGGAGTGGTAGATCCAGACGGGGCCCCGCAGGGGAGACCCGCACAGACCTTCGGGGAGCTCGATCTCGTCATCGGCGACCCCTTTGGTGCCGTACTTCTCGTCGAACAGGGGCTTGCCCTCCGGGAGGACGCCCGCGCTGTGGAGGTAATCGGGTAGCCGGTTGCTCACGAAGGTGACCTCAGCGCCGCCGTTCCTGGTGAAGTAGTGGATGTCGGAGGCACCGGCGGGAATCGGTGCGCCCCCGGCGCGGATCACGCCTGGCAGTCGCGTGTCGCTGCCCCCGCAAGCTCGGGCGTCCCCGAACGGAGGGAACAACTCGGCCCGCAACAGCCAGACCAGGCCGCCCGCCATCAGGGCCAGGACCGCCACCGCCACCACCAGACAGGACAGACGCCGCCGCAATGCGGAGCCGCCGCGCTCCGTATCGTTCACTTCATCCGACCACGCTGAATGACGCTGCATGTCCGCCAGCGTGCCGCAGCAGCCACAGACGCACCTGAGTACGCCTACTCATCTCGCACGCCAACTCGGACGTCCTTCAGCCGGATCCGAAAGCCGTGTGCAGGCCGACCACGTCGCCGGGGCCCGCCCGCTTGGGGTCCGGGTCAGCGGATGCACGGCTGCCCTCCGGCGCGACGAGCGGCTCGGCAGGCCGTCAGCCTGCCGAGCCCGTGGTGTCCGCGCGGTGCTAGAGGATCCGGTTGTAGGTGTTCCAGCCGCTGCTGCCGATGCGCGTGCGGGCGGCGAAGGGCGCGGT
>NZ_JBHWGA010000002.1:356392-403493 GCF_042733315.1 Streptomyces sp. NPDC059718 | reverse complement strand
TGCCGAGCCCGTGGTGTCCGCGCGGTGCTAGAGGATCCGGTTGTAGGTGTTCCAGCCGCTGCTGCCGATGCGCGTGCGGGCGGCGAAGGGCGCGGTGGCCTTCCCCGTCCCCTTGTAGAACCACAGCCCGCCGGTGGAGTCGGATCCCACCAGGTCGGCCTTGCCGTCGCTGTTGAGGTCACCGACCACGGAGATCTGCTTGTAGGTGTTCCAGCCGGTGCCGATGCGCGTACGGGCGGCGAAGGGCGCGGTCGCGCTCCCCGTCCCCTTGTAGAGCCACAGCACGCCGGACTTGTCGCGCGCGACAAGATCGGCCTTGCCGTCACCGGTGAGGTCGGCGGACCCGGCCAACTGGCTGTAGGTGTTCCAGCCTGTGCCGATGCGCGTACGCGCGGCGAAGGGCGCGGTCGCGCTCCCCGTCCCCTTGTAGAGCCACAGCACGCCGGACTTGTCGCGCGCGACGAGATCGGCCTTGCCGTCACGGTTGAGGTCGCCGCCACCGGTGAAGGTGGTGTAGATGTTCCAGCCCGTACCGGCCTTGGTGCGGGCGGCGAAAGGACCGTTGCCGTCGAACTGGCGCTTGTAGTACCAGAGGTTGCCGGCGGAGTCGCGGGCCACCAGGTCGCCGCGGCCCTGAAGGGTGGCGGCCGGGGGCTTCGCAGCCCCGAACTGGAGATCCTCGGTGACGGGGGAGAGTTTGGTCAGCGCGTTGTAGGTCTGCCAGCCCGTTGCGATCTGACTGCGCGAGTAGAAGGGCTTCGGGACGTTCCCGGTACCGAGGTACTCGAACAGCCGACCGGAACCATCGCGCGCGACAAGTCGGTGGCGGAGGTTGAGAGGGCCGCCCTTGAGGGTGAAGCCGGCGTGGGAGTAGACCTTCGGGTCGAGGGTCACGCCGTCGTACCCACCGGTGTAGATGTCGTACATCGTGTGCGATTCCAGACGCCAGGTTTCCAGGCCGGCCGGCGCCGTCAGCGTGTACTCGATGGTCTGTTCACCGGGGGTCAGATCACAGTTGAGGTTGGTCGTGCCGTCGACGATCTTGGACCAATGGACGGTGCAGGCGGCTCCGGCGCTGGTCTTGACGTTGTCGATCCGGATGTCGGCGCGCCGCCAGCGGGGTTGGCCTTGGGCGGTGCGGAAGTACGTCGTCAGCTCGCCCGGATCGACCACGTGCAGGCGCAGCGTGTGTCGGACCGATCCGCCTGACGGCAGATCGGGGGTGTCGAAGGCGACGGTGTTCTGCGCGGCGTGCGCGGGGGTCAGGAAGGTCGCCTTGGCCGTCCCGTACGTGTCGCCGGCCGGGAGGGAACCGGCGCTCTGCGCGGTCCGGATGCCGGCGGCCAGGTCACCACCGGTGGGGACGTACGCGTATCCGAAGTAGGCGGCCGTCATGTCGGCCGTGGTGCCGGCTGTCGTGAAGGCCGGCCCCGTCGCGCGGCCGTCGACGGGACAGGTGAGGACCGCTGTGTAGCCGGGGACGGGTTTGCACCCGTCGTAGATCGGTGTGAAGCCTGCCGGCAGCCCGGCTCCGTCACCCGCCTGCCCGGTCAACGGCTTGGTCGCGAAGGCGAAGACGACGTCGCCCTTGGCGTATGCCGTCGTGTCGTACACGTGGGCGATCCAGGTTCCGCCCACCGGCAGCACCTGGTCGGAGGTCGCGAACTTCGACGGTGGGGCGGCGCCGGCCGGCGAAGAGATGCCTATGAGCCCGGCGGTGAGAATCGTCGTCGCGCCGCCGATGGCTGCGGCGCGGAGAAAGCGTCTGCGCAAAAGGGTCTCCGTTGCGATGAGGCAGGTGCTGCGGCTCTGCCCGGCAGGTCCGCCCTGGATGGCGGGACCGGACCCGGCGAGGCGTACGTGTGGTGATGCACAGGTCGTGACGGGCCGGCTGTGACGCACCTGGTCAGGCCGTCAGAGTAGAAGATCGGGCAATCAGGTGGAACGGCTGGGTGGCACGGGATCCTCTTCCTCGTGAACAGCAGCCTCTGCCATTCGATCCGCGTGCCTGAGAGCCACGGAGAAGTCGCAGGGAGCCGTGGTCCTGATCCGCGCATGGGGCAGGGCCCCTTGGCGCTTCGGGAGGTCTTGAGTCCCACCGGGCGCCAGGAGGCCCTGCGTGTCGCAGTGTGGCTTGGCCCGGGAGACGGGCCGGAGTTCAGGCAGCGGGGTCGCGGCGGCGGCGGGCGACGGAGGCCGTGATCGCGGCGCCGGCGCCGACGAGGACGGCGGCCAGACCGACGAGGAGGCTTCCGTTGTCGGAACCGGTCGCCGCCAGCTCGTCGGTGCCGGGGGCGTTGGCGGCGTTGGCGGCCGGGGTGTTACCCGCCGGGGACGGTACGGGCGCCGCGGAGGCCGATGCGGTGGGTGACGGGGTCGGGGTGCTGACGGCCGCCTGCTTCGGGTCGTAGTGGAGGGTGCCCTCCATGTCCACGATGGGCGTCCTGTTGCCCTCGGCCAGGTTGGTCAGGATCTGCACGCCGAAGTCGCGGGCCTTGCCCGTGCCCGGGGTGGACGGGACGGTGAACCGCAGGTCGTAGCGGTACTTCTGGCCGTGGGAGAAGCCCTTGGGGATCTCGGGAAGGGTCCACTCCCGGCTTCCGGCGACCTGGGCCTTCACCCAGTGCCCGTTGCTGAGGACGTCCACGCCGAGGCCGGGTACCGGGTCGGCCACCGAGAGCAGCGTCCGCAACGGGACGTCGAACTTCCCCCCGGCGCCGTTGTCGACCTCGTACCAGGTCCGGCCGGGCTTTCCGGGCGCGACGGTGGCCTTGCCGCCGAACACGCCGGTGACCTTGCCGTCGGCCTGCGCGGGCGGCACGTCGAATTCCACGGACTCGGAGCCCCTGCCGGTGTCGAAGGCGAGCGTGATGCCGTCGTCGTTGAGCGGGTAGTCCTTGCCGAAGCCGAAGGTGATCTTCCAGCTGATGCTGCCCTTCGCCGGCACGGAGAAGTCGTCGCCGGCCTTGCCGCCGTGCGGGAAGAACCCGATCAACGCCGACTGGTCCTCCTGGCCCACCTTCACGTCCGTGGCGGGCGCGGTGACCGGAGCCGCCTCGAAGAGGATCTGACTCCCGAGGATGGGGCTCGGCCCGCTGGGGATGCCGAACACCAGGCCGGTGTAGTCCTGCGCGGCGTCGGACGGGTTGGTGACGGTCAGGGTGAGCGTCTGGACGTTCTGGCCACGGACGACGTCGTTGTGGCTGACGTCGCTGAGCGCCAGCTTCAGCGTGCTGTCGATGGGCGTCGCCTGTGCGGCGACCGGCGCGAGCAGGGTGAAGGCGACAGCGGCGGTGGCGGTGGCGGTGGCGGTGGCCAAAGTGACACGTCGCACGGACATGGTGATTCCCCCCCGGGAACGGTGAACTGATGAAAACGCGCTGCCTGCCCAAGAGCCCCGTTGCCGAGCTCGGCGAGCGGCGATGGACAAATGTTCGCAGTTGAACCATCACCGGAGTGTGGTCACAGTGTCACCACTGTGCAACTGTTCAACTGGAGTTCACTCAAGGGCTGTTGACGCCCCGCGGTGCCCGTCCGGCTCTCCGGGTCGCCTTGACCGCGGACGCAGTCGCACGGCGTCCTCAGCGGGCGTCCGGGGCGTCGGGGTTCGGTACGGCCGTAGGCTCGAAGAGCTCGATGGAGGCGCCTTCGATCGCGAGCGCCGTGAAGCCGACGTCGGTACCCGAGGTGTGGTCCTCCCCCTGCTCCCATCGAACTCCCTGGCCGGCAGCGATGCGTACGCGGTTCCCATCGGGGCCGGCGATCCAGCCCTCGCCCGCGATGACGAGGAACATCTGGGGCACGGGCGCCGGGTGCGTGCCGATGACGCCGCCTGGCTCAACGCTCAGGCAGGTGAGGTGCAACGGTCCTTCGCCGGTGGCGAGGCGCGTCGCGTGGAGCCCCGTGCTGCCGTGCCCGGTGACAGCCCATTCGCCGCGCTCGAAACGGAAGACCTTCATGCCGCCCCTCGTCCTGGACCCTTCGACGGTTCGCGCCCGGCGGGCCCCTCCGGCACGTCGGCCCCGCGTCGTACGGCCCGAACCTGGGGGCACGGGTCACGGTGGCCGCGCAACCTTACTCCCGCCTCACGGGTCTCCACGCTGTACGTGACGGGGGCCGGAGCACCGCGCCGAGGGCGGCGCCGCCGGCTGTGGCCGTCGTCCAGATCACGAGCATGCCGAGGAGGAACTCCGGTCGGAGCACGTCACGGACCGCGGACTGCCAGTTCGGCGGGACGGCGTCGCCGGTGCTCAGGTACCCGGCCTGCTGGTTCGCCCAGAACACCGCTTCGGGAACGCCGACGGCGAGCACCGCCACCAGGGCGGCGAACCCGGCCAGGGCTCCGGCGCGCAGCCCTGAGCCGAACGAGCGGGTGCGCCAGGCGGTGGTGAGCGCGACGGCGAGCAGCAGGACGCTCGGGACGGCCGCCCAGAAGTCGAGGACACCCGCCCGGTCGTGTGCGAGCGACCAGCGCGACGCGGCGTACGAACCGCCCGCCACGACGAGGGCCACCCCGCCGGCCCGCGCCCATGCGCCGTGCGGCCGTCCGGAGCGCAGCGCCGTCCACACCCCGCCGAGGGCGAACCTGCGGCGCTCGGCGGGCGGTTCGACGGCGGCGAGTTCGGACCGCAGCGCCGCGCCCCACGCGGCCCGGTGCTCGGGGAGGTCGGCGGTGGCCAGGTCGAGCAGGAGCTGCCAGACGTCGCGTGCCGCGTGCCGGCGATCCGTGGTCCCGGCGCGGGCCCCGAGCGCCGCTCCGAGGACGGGCCACGGCAGGGCCCAGATCAGCGCGGCGAGGAAGACCTCGAACGGCGCCAGCAGGTCACCGTCGGCGAGGTTCGCGACGACGGGGAACCCGCCGGGCTCCGCCATGTACGCGGCGCGCAGCGGGAGATGGGCGGACGCGGTCCCGGCGGCGACCGCGACGAGGACGAGCAGCCCGGCGACGGTGCCGGCCCCGAACCCGCGGGCACGGGTCACGGCGGCCGCGGCGAGGCAGGCGAGCGCGGCGCACCCGACCGCCGCGAGGAGTCCGAGCACCATGGTCAGCAGGACCACGTCGAAGCCCCAGCCCGGGCCCTTGGTGACCGCGGTGAGGTACGCGCGCTCCAGGCCGGCGGTGAGCGCCGCGGCGGCGGCGGCGACGGCGATCAGCCCCGGCAGGACAGGGCGCCCGGTGCCACCCCGCCACGCGACCCGGATCCGGGCGGTGGGCTTGCCGCCCGCGCCCAGCCGGCCCGCGAGCACCACCAGCGCGAGCAGGGGTGCGGGAACGAGCACCACCACGAAGAGGAGGAATCCGAGCATCAGGGCCTCCGGAGGCAGAGCGGGCCGGGGACGGAGCGGGCCGGGGTCAGGCGGTCCCGGGCGCGAGGCGGCCCCCGCCCGGAGCGGGCGCGGCGGCGCCGGCACGCCCCGGCGCGGTGACGGTGCGCGCGAGCTCGGCGCCCGCGGCGGTGAGCCGGTACAGGTGCCGGGCCGGCCGCCCGCGGGGCGGGTCGGTCTCCCAGGACGTCTCCACGTGCCCGCGCTCGGCGAGGCGGATGAGGATCGGGTAGACCGTGCCCGCCTTCAGGCCGAGGGCGCGGCACAGGTCGTAGCCGTACGACCAGCCCGCACCTGCCTCGGCAAGGGCGACGAGCACGGCCGCGGTCTGCGGTGAGGGATGTCGCGCGCGCACCATGGCGCCAATATCTACCTAGATAGAGTTATGACGCAAGACCCGCGCCCCAACGCTCTTCGGCGACCTGTCCGGCAGTCCTCGGACACGGGGTGTCCCCTCAGGTCGCAATGCCGACCGCCGGCGACGCACCGGCCACGGTCATCGGCTACTCGGCCGCCGTACGGGGTGTGGTGGGACGCGCTGCAGGGTCTCACCGAGAACGCGTACAACCCTTGCGCCCCGCGAGAGGTCTCCTGTTCGCCGACCGGCGCGTGCACCGGGTACCTGGTCCCGGTGAACGCGGCGTTCCGGCATCGCAGAACCGGCAAGGGCCCGCGCGGCGGGTCCTGCCCCAGCACCTCCCGGAGCCCGACTTGCACCAGCGCACCCTGCTGGCGACCGCCGCCCTCGCCGGCAGCCTGCTCGCCACTCTGCCCGCCACCCCGGCCGGCGCCGCCCCCTCGGGGCTGTCCGGCGACTTCAACGGCGACGGATACCGGGACCTCGCCATCGGCGCGTGGGGCGCCGACGTCGGATCGGTGCACAGCGCCGGCGCCGTGGTCGTCCTGTACGGCTCGTCCTCCGGGGTCTCGGCGGCCAGGAAGACCGTCATCACGCAGAATTCGGCCGGTGTCCCGGGCGCGGCCGAGACCGGCGACCGTTTCGGCGCCAGTCTGGCCACCGCCGACCTGAACGGCGACCGGTACGCGGACCTGGTGGTCGGCTCGCCCTACGAGGGCATCGGCGACCACGTGGGGGTCGGCTCCGTCACCGTCCTCTGGGGCGGCGCCTCGGGCCTGTCCGGCGGCGCCGTCCTGCCGCAGCCGCCCGAGACCCTGCTGGACGATTGGGTCGGCTACTCCTTCGACGTCGCCACCGGCGACTTCGACGGGGACGGCAAGACGGACGTGACCGCCACCGGTCCGAGCCACACCCACCTCTACCGGGGACCGTTCACCCGCACGGGCTCCCCGTCGGGCCACGGCATCGTCTGGGAGGCGGGCGGAACGAGCGGTGTCGCGGCGGGCGACCTGGACGGCGACCGCCTTGCCGAGCGCGTCTACCCGGCCATCACCGACAGCGACCCCGGCGGACTGATCCGGTACATCCGGCACGACCCCGGCAACAAGGCCCACCCCGTGTCGGACTACGTCGCCGTCGAACTGCCGCGGGCCGACGGCCAGGTCGCCGCGATCGCCGACGTCAACGGGGACCACTTCGGGGACCTGATCCTGGGCGACCCGGAGGATCCCCGCGCCGGCAAGCGGGGCGGCCACAAGGGCGGTCAGATCACCGTCTGGTACGGCGGCCCGAAGGGCCCCGACCCCGCGCGGACACCGACCGTGATCCACCAGGACACCGCGGGCGTCCCCGGCACGGGTGAGGCCGGCGACCGGTTCGGTTCGGCGATCGACGCCGGCGACGTCAACGGCGACGGCTACGCCGACGTGGCCGTGGGCACCCCGAGCAAGGACCTCGGCAAGGCGAAGGAGGCCGGTGCCGTGACCATCCTGTTCGGCTCGGCCTCCGGGCTGAGCGGCAAGGGTGCCGCGGCCTATTCCCAGGACACCGCCGGGGTCCCCGGCACCTCCGAGTGGTCCGACTCCTTCGGCCTGACCGTCCGGCTGGTCGATCTCACCAAGGACGGCAAGGCAGAGCTGATCACGGGTGTCGGCTACGAGAACGGATACGGCGCCGTGACCATCCTGCGCGGCACCGCCTCCGGTCTGACGGCCACGAACGCGAAGTCCTTCACCGCCCGCGACGTCTCCCTCAAGGGGGACGCCAACTTCGGCTGGGCGTTCGGCCGCTGACACCGACGGCGCGACCCCGGGTGACGCTCGGCGCGTCCACCCGGGGTCGTGTCGTCGCGGCCCGACGGCGTCAGGTCAGACGACGCGCTTGCGGCCCCAGAGGAAGACGAAGGCCGTGATGGCGGCGGCCAGGGCGAACAGGATCGAGGCGCCGAGCCACTGCATGCCGCTCATCTGGGACATGGGGATGTAGTCCAGCGCCCAGCCCACGACGCCCTTCTGCTTCAGGCAGGCGTCGACCGCCTGTTCCGACCCCGCGTCCGTGCAGGTGCTCCAGCCGAGGGTCTGCCCGGACGAGGTGATGAACGACTGGTCGACCTCGTAGGCGGCGGTGGGGAGACGGGGGCTGCTGCCGGAGGTCACCCCCGAGTCGGTGGTGAGCCTGATGACGTTGCCGAGGTCGAGCCGGCTGTACGCCCAGACCACCTGGACGGCGGCCGCGAAGAAGAAGGTCACGACCATCGCGAGCAGGGTGCGGCGCAGGAGCATGCCGATCGCGATGCCGCCCACGACGGTGAAGAGCGTGAGCGCGACGGGCACGGGCCCGGTGTTGTCGAACGCCTGGCCGGAGGTCCAGTCCATGACCGTGTTCTCCTTGCTGACCGGTGCCCACCACCGGCCGAAGGTGAAGGAGAGGGCCACGGTGCTGACCACGACCACCAGCGCGCTGATGCCGAGCTTGGCGGCGAGCCAGCGGGCGGGGCCGGCGGCCTGGGAGGTGACGAGCTTGGCGGTGCCGCTCTCCAGGTCGCCGGCGAGCAGCGGGGCGCCGAGGAAGACACCGAGGAGTATGGGGACGAAGCCGAGGCCGAAGGCGGCCTTCAGGAGCGGGGCGCTGTGCGGGTTGATGTCCTCCGTCCACTTGTCGGAGCTCGCCTCGGGCCAGCCGTGGGCGGTGAGGTAGTCCAGCAGGCCGGCGCGCTGGTAGAGCATCCACCCCACGGACAGGGCCGTCGCGGCCAGGATGGTCCAGTAGGCGGCGCGGTGCTGGCGCCATATGAGCCAGGTCATGCCGCTGAGCCGGGGGCGGCGGACTCCGCTGTCGGCGACCGGGGCCGCGGACGGGGCGGACGGGTTCACGGTCAGGTTGCTCATGCCGCCGCCCCCCGCGGGCCGTTCGCGCCGTACGGCCGCCCCGGGACCTGGGCCACGGGACTGATCAGTGGTGGCGCTTCGGGGGAGCGCAGGTAGGCGAGCAGGAGTTCCTCCAGTTGCGGGGTGTGGGACTGCCACTGGCCGCTCACCGGGCCGTCGGGGCGGATCAGGGCGGTGGCCTGGCGCCCGCTGGTGCGGTACTCGACGACGGTGTGGCGGGCGAGGTCCGCGGGGACGCCCGGGCCCTCGTCGCCGGCCACGCCCTGCAGCAGCACGTGGGCGCTGCGGATCTCGTCCACGTCACCGGCGATGCGCAGACCGCCCGTGGAGATGACCAGGAGGAAGTCGCAGACGCTCTCCAGCTCGCTGAGCATGTGGGAGGACATCAGCACCGTGGTGCCGTGCTCGGCGGCCTCGGCCAGCAGGGTGCCCATGAGCTCGTGGCGCACCAGCGGGTCGAGGTCGGACATCGGCTCGTCGAGCAGCAGCAGGTCGGGCCGCTTGCCGAAGGCGAGGGCGAAGGCGACGCGGGTGCGCTGTCCGCCGGAGAGGGTGCCGACCTTCGCGTGCAGGGGCACGTTGCCCGCGCGGACGATCTGCTCGGCGGCCTTCTGGTCCCAGCCGGGGTTGAGCTCGCGGCCCATCCGCAGCGTCTCGGCCACGGTGAAGCGGCGGAACAGCGGCTTCTCCTGGGCGAGGAACGCCGTACGGCGTCCCGCCTCCGCGGACTGGGGCACCGCGCCGAACACCGTGAGGGTGCCCTCCGACGGCTCCAGCAGGTTGGCGGCGATCGACATCAGCGTCGTCTTGCCCGCGCCGTTGGGGCCCACCAGCCCGCAGATCCGGCCGGCCGGCAGGCGGAACGAGCAGTCCCGCAGGGCCCAGCCCCGGCGGTACTTCCGGCCGACCCCGTGGGCCTCCATCGCCGACTCCTCCGCCGGGCCCCCCATGTCCATGGCATCCATGGCCTCACGCACTGGTCATCCTCATTTCCCCGTCCTCCGGTGTTCCGTCGGCCGCCGTGGTCCCGGCGTACCGCTCCTCCAGGACCGCCGCGACCAGCGCGGTCACGTCCTCGCGCTCCAGGCCCGCCTCGTGGGCCCGGGTCATCCACGCCTCCAGCTCCCCGCGCAACGGGGAGTCGGCACCCGCCTGGGGGCGGGCCAGTGAGCGGCGGATGAAGGTGCCGAGGCCGGGCCTCGGCTCGACCAGCCCCTCGCGTTCCAGCTCGCGGTAGGCCTTGAGCGTGGTGTTCGGGTTGACGGCGCTGGTCTCCGCGACCTCCTTGGCGGTGGGCAGCCGGTCCCCCGGCATCAGGACACCCAGCCGCAGGGCCTGCTTGGTCTGCTGCACGATCTGCTGGTAGGCGGCGATCCCGCTCCGCCGGTCGATGCGGAAGTCCACGTGCTTCAACACCCTTTAGCTACTCGATTAGTGGAATGATGATGAGAGGGGGACGTGAGCGGTGTCAAACGAAGCGGCCTCCCCGGCACCCCTCGGGACAGAACCGTGACATTCGTGAGGGTGGGGAAGCGCGGGGCCGGCACAGCACGAAGGCCCCGGGCGGGCGGTCCGGGGCCTTCGTGCGGATGGGGGGAGGACGTCAAGGACCGGGCTGACGGGGCGCGTGCCCCGGTGTCATGACCGGGCCGCGGTCGCCGGGTCGGCCTTCCAGGCGCTGACGCCGAGCTTCCCCGTGGTGCCGAGGTCGAGTTCCGGGGTCACCGTCACCGCAGGGGCGCCGGGTGCCGCCCGCACCCTCGCGTAGGGCGCGTTGACGGACGTGCCGTCGGTGACGGTCTTGCGCCACATCAGGCCCGCGGTCGCGCTCTCGCCCGGCTCCAGGGTGACCGGGCGGGGCGGGTCGTCGAAGCCGGGCACGAGGGCGACGCCGCCGCTGCCCCGGAAGACCTCGACCTCCGTGACGGGCTCGCGCTGCTCGTCGAGGAGCTGGACCAGCGGATAGCCCTCGACGCGCCGGACGCGGGAGGAGCAGTTCTCCAGGCGGAGTCCCACCACACGCAGCCCCATGGCGGCGTCCCCGTCGTCGGCGGTGAGGCGGAGGCCGGAGGGCGGGCAGGCGCCTCCCGCGGCGGGCACCTCGTCCGCCGGGACGCTCCTGACCTTGACGATGCGCACCCGTTCCGCGGCGTACCGCGGCGCGAGGGATGCGCCCAGGTCGGCCTCACCCTTCACGGTGCGGCCGGGCGGGACCGCGGACACGGTGTGCGGCACGTTCGCCAGGGCCTCCCCGGCACCGGAGGTGAGTCCGAAGGTGACGGTGTAGGTGAGGGGTTCGTCGGCGTGGTTGGTGACGCGGAACGCGACGTGGAACGCGGCGGGGCCGGGGCAGTGGGCGGGCCGTGCGCTCACGGCGGTGATCTCGACGTCGCCGTCCCCCTCGGCACCGGCGGCACCGCCCGCGGGCGCCGGGGCGACCGGGACGGTCGAGGCGGCGCAGGAGGCACGGTCGTCCCGGTGCGCGGCGTCGCAGGCCGTGACCAGCAGCAGGGGACCGGCGAGCACGGCCGGGAGGAGGAGGGCGGGGGTGCGCATCCGGCGACCCCATCAGGACCCTGCCGCTCCCGGCCATGGCGCAGGCCACAATTCGCGTCACACGACCGTCACGAAGCGCGGTGCCCGGGCCGGGCTCAGCGGGAGGCGGCGCTGTCGATCCAGGCGACGACGGCGCTGACCGTGGCGTCGTCGAGCTGCCGGGCGAGGGTGTGCACCGCGTCGCTGTCCCCCGGGAGCGGGGGCACCCCGGCCGCGATGAGCGCGGCGTGGAGCTCGACCCAGCGCGCGTCGACGGCGGCCAGATGGGCCCCCACCGGGACGCCACCCAGTGACTGCTGCGGAGTATCGAGAAGGTTCATGGTGTTTCCTCTCGGATCTCGGACGGTGTCGACCGGACTCGCCGTGCAGGACAGCCCCGCTCCGCCCGCCGGTTGCGCCGTGCCCCCGACTTCACCCGTCCGGCCCTCACCGCGGCCGCCGGGACCTGTGCCATGGGGATGACATTTGACGGTCCGGCGACGCGGACGGCGGCGCACGGGGCATGGGCTACCTCAGTGCCCGCGCCCGCATCCCACGGAAGGCCTCGGATGATCGACAGGCGGACCTTCGGCACGATCGTCGGCACGGGAGCGGTCGCGGCCACACTGGCCGGGCTCGCCTCGGGGTGCGCGACGACCGGACCGGACGAGAACAAGCCGGCGCCGCCCAGGGCCCCCGGCAAGGAACGGCCCGGCGACGCCCCGGCGTTCGGCCCGCTGAAGCAGGTGGAGGCCGGGGTGCTGGACGTCGGCTACGCCGAGGCGGGACCGGCCGACGGTCCCGCCGTGATCCTGCTCCACGGCTGGCCGTACGACATCCACAGCTACGTCGCCGTCGCACCGCTGCTGGCGGCGAAGGGCTACCGGGTGGTCGTCCCCTACCTGCGCGGCCACGGGACGACCCGCTTCCTGTCCCGCTCGACCCCGCGCGACGCACAGCAGGCGGTGTTCGCCCTGGACATCGTGGCGCTCATGGACGCGCTGGGGATCAAGAAGGCGGTCCTCGCCGGCTTCGACTGGGGGTCGCGGACCGCGGACATCATCGCGGCGCTGTGGCCGGAGCGGGTCAAGGGGCTGGTCTCGGTGACCGGCTACCTGATCACCAACCGCGAGGCGAACAAGCAGCCGCTGCCGCCGAAGTCGGAATGGGCCTGGTGGTACCAGTACTACTTCGCCACGGAGCGGGGCCGTAAGGGGCTGGAGCGCTACCGGCACGACCTGGGCCGGCTCGTCTGGAAGTTCAACTCCCCGACCTGGGGCTTCGACGACGCCACGTTCGACCGCACCGCGGCGGCCTTCGACAACCCGGACTACGTCCCCATCGTCATCGGCAACTACCGCTGGCGGCTCGGCCTGACCGAGGGCGACCCGCGGTACGACGACATCGAGGCGCGGCTCGCCCGCGGGCCCGTCGTCACCGTGCCCACGATCACCCTCGACGGGGCGGTCGATCCGTTCACGCCGCCGGGTAACGGCTCGTCCTACCGGGCCAAGTTCACCGGGAAGTACGCGCACCGCACGCTGCAGGGCATCGGGCACAACGTGCCGCAGGAGGCACCCGCGGCCTTCGCCCAGGCCGTGGTGGACGTCGGGCGGCTCTGAGGGTCCAGGGGGCGGCGGGAAGCAGGCGGGGCGGCGCCCGTGGCCGGGCGCGGGGGGCCCGGCCACGCGGGGGACGTCAGTGGTCGTCGCCGCCGCGGCCGCGGCCCCGGCCGTGGCCCCCGCCGTGGTCGTCACCGGAGCGGTCGTCGTCCCGCACGCGGTCGCCGCCGTGGTCGTCTCCCGGGGGGTCGTCGCTGCCGGCGCGGTCGCCGCCGTGGTCGTCGTATCGGGGCCGCGTCGTCGCCGGTGCGGGCGAGGCGGTGCGGGATCCGTCATCGGAGCGTGTGCGGCCGCGGTGCCGGTCGTCCTCGGTGACCCGGCCCGTCCGCGCGTCCACGTGCAGCTCGTGCACGACCCCGGCCGTGTCCGTCACGTACACCTCCCAGTAGCCGCGGTGACGGTCGTCCGGCTCGATCTTCGTGACGGTGCCCGGCGTGTGCGCGACCGCGGCGGCCGCGGCCTGACTCGCCGTGATGCCCGGGGAGCCGTGGTCGTCGCCCGCGTCGCGCCCCGGGGTCGCCCCGGGCGTGGCGGTCGAGGAGACCGCGCCGCGCGCGTCGTCGCGCCCGCCGTCGTGGCCGCCCGTGGCGAACGCCGTGTAGCCCCCGGCGACGAGGACCGCGGCCGCGATGGCCGCGACGGTCGTGTTGCGCTTCATGAGGAGCCCTTCCGACCGGGCCGTACCCGGTCTGTGTCAGGTCTGTTCCGTGACCTCAATGTCGGCGGTACAGGCTGAAGGCAGCCTGAAACCACCTGAAGATCTCTTCAGGTTCGATTTGGGAGGCTGGACCCCATGCGTGTGCTCATCGTGGAGGACGAGAGACGGCTCGCGGTCTCGCTGGCCAGGGGGCTGACGGCCGAGGGCTTCTCCGTGGACGTGGTCCACGACGGGCTCGAGGGGCTGCACCGGGCGGGGGAGGGTGTCCACGACCTCGTCGTGCTCGACATCATGCTGCCCGGCATGAACGGCTACCGCGTCTGCGCCGCGCTGCGCGAGGCGGGCAACGAGGTCCCCATCCTGATGCTCACGGCCAAGGACGGCGAGTACGACGAGGCGGAGGGCCTCGACACCGGCGCCGACGACTACCTGACCAAGCCGTTCTCGTACGTCGTGCTGGTGGCCCGGGTCAAGGCGCTGCTGCGGCGCAGGGGTTCGGCGGGGGCCTCGCCCGTACTGCGGCTGGGCACCCTCGTGCTGGACACCGCCGCCCGCCGGGTCTTCCGCAACGACAGCGAAGTGACGCTGACCGCGAAGGAGTTCGCCGTGCTGGAGCAGCTCGCGGTGCGGGCCGGGCAGGTGGTCGGCAAGTCCCGCATCCTGGAGCACGTCTGGGACTTCGCGTACGACGGCGACCCCAACATCGTCGAGGTGTACATCAGCACCCTGCGCCGCAAGCTCGGCGCGGACCTCATCCAGACGGTGCGCGGCGCCGGTTACCGGCTGGCCTCGGCATGAGACGCCCCCGCCCCCTCGGCACCGTCCAGGCCAAGATGTCGCTCGGCGCCACGCTCGTGGTCGCGGTCGCCCTGGTGGCCGCCGGGGTGGCCGTGCTGCTCTCGCTGCGCGCCAACCTCACGGGCCAGGCGCAGAGCCAGGCCGACGACACGGCCCGCAGGATCGCCCTCGACGTCGCCAGCCGCGGGGAGGAGACGGACCGCTACGCCCGGCTCCGGCTCCCCGAGGACGCGCCGGTGCAGGTGACCGCCGAGGACGGGCGGCTGTTGGCGGTGAGCAGGGGCCTGGAGCGGATCAGCGGCACCGGGGTCGGCGCCGTCAGGGCCGTCCGCCGGCCCGCCGCCACACCCACACCTTCGCCCACCCCTTCCGCGGTGCCGAACCGCACCGCGGGGAGCGGCGACGACCACGGCGGCGGCGAGGACGACGGCGGCCACGGGCGCGGCCGGGGCCGGGGCGGCCGGGACGACGCGACGCGCGGCGGCGAGGACGGCGACCGGCACGGCGGCAGCGCCACACCCCCGCCCACCGCGGGCGACGACCCGGTGGTCGGCGACATCGGCCGGACGGTCGTGCACGGCGCGGGACGGGCCACGCTGGACGGCCGGACCGCGGACTACCGGTTCGCGACGATCAAGGCCACCGACCTCGCCGGGCAGACCGTCCTCATCCACGCGGGCACCTCGCTGGCGGCCCGCGAGAGCGCCGTGAACACCGCGGCGGCGGCCATGCTGGCGGGACTGCCCCTGCTGCTGCTGGTGGTCGGCGGCGCGACCTGGCGGGTCACCCGCCGCGCGCTCGCTCCGGTGGAGGGCATCCGGCGCGAGATGGCCGCGATCACGGCCTCCGAGGACCTCTCCCGGCGTGTGCCGGAGCCGGCCGCCCGCGACGAGGTGGCCCGGCTGGCGCGCACCACCAACGAGACCCTCACCGCGCTGGAGGCCGCGGTCGAGCGGCAGCGCCGCTTCGTCGCCGACGCCTCGCACGAACTGCGCAGCCCGATCGCCTCGTTGCGCACGCAGCTGGAGGTCGGCTCGGCCCATCCGCACCTGCTCGACGTGCCGGGCGCCGTCAAGGACACCGAGCGGCTGCAGCAACTGGCGGGGGACCTGCTGCTGCTCGCCCGGCTCGACGCGGGCGAACGGCCCGCGCGGCGGCGGGTCGACCTGGGCGAACTCGTCGGCGAGGAGGTCCGCAGGCGGCCCTCCGACCGGGTCCCGGTGACCGTCGACGTCGAAGCACGGCGGTACGTGGCGGGCTCACGCGGCCAGTTGGCCCGGGTCGTCGGCAACCTCGTGGACAACGCCCAGCGCCACGCGCGCGCCGAGGTGACGGTGACCGTACGCCTGCGGGACGGCCTGGCCGTCCTCGCGGTCGGCGACGACGGCGACGGCGTCCCGCCCGCCGAGCGGGAGCGGATCTTCGAGCGCTTCGTCCGGCTCGACGACGCCCGCAGCCGCGACGAGGGCGGTGCGGGTCTCGGCCTGGCCATCGCCCGCGACGTCGCCCACCGACACGACGGCGCGCTCGCCGTCGGCACCGCCCCGGCGGGCGGGGCCCTCTTCGAACTCCGCCTGCCGGCAGCGGCCGCCGCGGACTGACGGACCGGCTCCGGCCCGGCCCGTGCCCCTTCGTCACCACCACCGTCACCGCCGTAGTCCCCGGCTACGACACCGGCAACGACACCCGCACCGTGTCCACGGCTTCGGGAAGGGCGGGGCTTGCGCCGGGCAAGGGGTCAGGGGACGACGCCGAGCTGGCGCAGCATGCCGAGTTCGTCGCTGCTCCCCCAGCGCTCGACCATCTTCCCGTCCTCGAACCGGCTGATCTGCATGCCCCGGTAGCTGACGGTCCGCCCCGTGGGGGCGTGGCCCATCAGCTCGCCGAGGTGCGTGCCGGTGATGGTGTACGCGAAGGCGATCTCGTTGTCGGTGGCCATGACGTGCTCGACCTCGACGTGCAGATCGGGGAAGGCCCGCCGCATCGCGCCGAACATCTCCTCGTACCCCTCCGGCCCGGGGCCCTGCCCCGGAGCGGGGTCGTGGTCCACCGAGCCGGACGCGACGTACTCGCCGATCTCGCCGAGGTGGCCGCTGTTCACCGCCGTACCGAAGCCCTCCAGGACGGAGAGGTTGTCGCTGCGGGACATGCCGCGCTCCTTGCGGTCGCGATCTCGGGCGCCGGGGCGCCCCTTCCATCCACCGTAGGCGCGGCGCGGCGAAGCGGCCTGCCGGGGCTCAGCCGACGCATTCCTCCTTGTCGGCGCGCGACTGCGGGATGTCGTCCGGGAGCCGGTCCGGGTCGGCGAGCGGGGTCCCCGGGCCCTGGTAGTCGCCGCCGAGGGTGAGGGTCATGTTCGCGCCGGGTTCGGCGTCCGCCGTGCCGGGGCGGAGGGCGGTGGCGGGGAGTCCCAGCATCGCGGCCAGGGCCCGGGCCTGGTCGGCCTGGTCGGGCGCGTACTCCAGGGTCGTGCGGTCCTGCTTCCCGCCGGGGGCGTTGCCGCCGTTGGTGGAGTGGGTGACGCCCTTGGTGTTCTGCAGCCACTCCAAGGTCGTCTGCGCCGCGCCCTGGGGGCCGCCGCCGTTGTGGATGAGGACCCGGACCTGCGCCGGATCCGCCTTGGCACCGCGGAGCTTGGAGTCGGCGGTCGCCGGCTTCTTCTTCGCCTTGGTCAGTGAGACGTCGCTCTTGATCGCCTTGAAGAGCGCGGGCGCCTTCGTCTCGTCGACGACGACCGTCGCGTGCTTCTCCCCCTCGGCCGGGTTGTCGACGACCGGGAGCGTCGTGAAGGTGATGTGCGCGGGGTCGACCCGGCTCAGGTCCTTGGCGAGGTCGGTGAGCTTGGCGACGCCACCTATACCGGTGTCCACGGTGAGCGACTTGGTGGCCGCGTTCGCCAGCTTGAAGAGCTTCGTGGGGTCGGTGAGGGTGTCACCGGACTTCATCTGGCGGATCATCGAGCCGAGGAACTGCTTCTGCAGGTCGATCCGGTCCAGGTCACTGCCGTTCTTCAGCGAGTGGCGGGTCCGGACGAAGGCCAGCGCCTGCTCGCCCTGGACCTTGTTCGGTCCGGCGGGCAGGTCCAGATGGGAGCCCTCGCCCTCGGGGGTCGTGTCCTTGATGGGGTGGGTGAGACAGACCGGCACCCCGCCGACCGCCGTGGAAAGGGTCTTCACGGCCTCGAAGTTGACCAGCACGAAGTGGTCGATCGGCAGGCCGGTGATCTTCGTGACGGTCCGCATGGTGCAGCCCGGGTCGCGGCCCTCCTGGCCGAGGCTCTCGTTGAAGCGCGGGCCGAACCGCCCCTGCGGGGTCGCGGGGATCGTCTTGGTGGAGCCGTCCTTCTGCTTGGTCGGGCAGTCCGGGATACCGGTGACCATGTCGCGCGGGATGCTCATCGCGGTCGCGTTCGACCGGTCCTTCGCCACGTGGAAGAGGATCGTGGTGTCCGCGTGGCCGACGCTGCCGGCGTCCCCGTACTTCCCGCCCAGGCCTTTGCGGCTGTCGCTGCCGATGACCAGGATGTTCACCGCGTCCTTGCTGGTCGCTTGCTTGCTGCCCGCCGTGCCGACGTCCACGGTGGCGATGTTCCCGTCGAGATGCCGGTACAGGAAGTAGGCCCCCGCGCTGCCCGCGAGCAGTACGAAACCGAGCGTGCCCGCGGTCCACATCAGGACCTTCCGCTTCGTGGACCGCTTGGCCTTGCGGGACGTCGGGGGGCCGCCGCGGCGGCGGCCGCCCGGCTCGGGTATGGGCCGCTGCTCCTCGCGGCGTGCCCGCCGCCCGCCCTGCCGGGGCACCGTGGGCGCCGGTGGGGCGTCGGAGTCCAGCCGCAGCCGGTAGGAACCGGTCTCCGGGTCGAGGACCCACTGGTCCGCGGGGTCGATGTCGCTGCCGTCGTGCCTGTCCACGGTCGTACGGGGCCTCCGTCCACACCCCGGCCGGCCCGGGGCATCCGTTCAGACATACGAATGCCGCACATGGTTGCCCCCGGGGCGGTCAACTCCCTCTGCGGGGCAGGGGGACCAAGGGACGTCCGTGGTGGTTGAACCGGTGCGGCCGCCGGGCCGTGCCGGTGACGGCGGTCCCGACACCCGCGCCCGGCCCGCCGTGCCGTCACCGGGGGGTCGCTCTTCACGCGCTCTCACCGGCCGGGCACGACGCAGGACGGACCGGCGGTGGAGGGCGACCCGCCGGCCGACGGATCACCCGCGGGCGCGGGCGGCGCCCCCGGCGGCGGCACCCCCGCGCGCACCGGATGGCGGGAGCGACGTCCCGCGGCCGCCCGGGCGCTGCGCGGGGGGGACGACGGGCCCCCATCCCCGAGATGATCGACTGGGACCGGGTGGGCGACGGCTCGGTCTGGCGGATGGACACCTTCCGCGACCGCTTCCTCAGCGCGTACGGCTCCCGGCCCTCCCCCTGACCGCCCTCCCGTACGCACCCGGCGCCGTCCACAGCCTGTGGACGGCGCCGGCGCGTGCTCAGCCCCGCCGGGACCGCTCGGCGAGCCAGTCCAGCGCGGCGGCGGCGGAGCCGAGGACCGAGATGTGCCCCTCGCCGGGCCGCAGCCACACCTCCGCGTCCGGGCACCGCCGGGACAGCCACACGCCGTGCGCGGCGGGCACGATGCGGTCCGCCCCGCCGTGCAGGACCAGGACGGGCGCGGCGACGCCGGCCGGGTCGAAGCCCCACGGCGCCACATAGGCGAGGTCGTCGTCGACCATGCCGCCCTGGTCGCTCTCGATCCCCTTGCCCGCGACGTCGCCCAGCCACCCCCACGCACCCGCCAGCGCGGCGTGGTCCCCGGGGGTGAAGAGCTCGGGGTCGAAGTCACCGGAGGCCAGCTGCGCCTCGAGCGCCGCCCGCCCCCGGACCGCCGCGCCGAGTTCCGCCGCGCCGGACGGCCCCATCCCGGCGAACCAGTCGAGCCCCTCCGCACCGAACGGCGCCAGGCCGGACCCGCTGACCACCGCCAGGACGCGGTCCGGCAGCAGGGCCGCGCAGGCCAGCGCGTGCGGGCCGCCGCCGGAGTGGCCCATCACCGCGAAGCGGCCGATGCCCAGGGCGTCGGCGACGGCCGCCGCGTCACCCGCGGCCGAGGCGACGTCCCGGCCCGGACGGGGCGTCGAACCGCCGTATCCCGGGCGGTCGTAGCCCACCCACCGGATGCCGTGCCCGGCGGCCGCCGCGAAGAGCGGCTCGGGGGGCGTGCCGATGTTGGGCGTGCCGTGATGCCACAGGACGGCCAGCCCCGCGCCGTCCTTTCCGCCTCCCGGCCCGCCCGGCCCGGTGTCGTACACGTGCAGCGTCCGCCCGTCGGCGAGTGCGATATCCGTCTCCGTCACCATCCGGCCGAGTCTAGGGGCGGGCACCGACACAGCCCCGGGACGGGCGGGCCAACGCCCTTCGCGGGAGCGGAAATCCACTGCCCCGGCGCACGGCCCGCTGCTACCGTCCCCCGGTGTTCTCCCTCCTCGAACCCGCCCTGTTCACCCGGCTGCGCGACGCGCGGCGGGTCCTCGTCGCCGGCGCCGGCGGCGGCTTCGACGTCTACGCCGGGCTGCCGATCGCGCTCGCGCTGCGCGCGGCGGGCAAGGAGGTCCACCTGGCCAACCTCTCCTTCGCGGACCTGTACGGCCTGGACCTCGACGTGTGGCTGGACCACGACGTCGCCGCCGTGCGCCCCTCGACGGCCGCGCGCGGCGACTACTTCCCCGAACGGACCCTCGCCCGCTGGCTGGAGTCGCAGGGCCTGCCCTCGACCGTGTACGCGCTGTGCCGCGCGGGCGTCGAACCGCTGCGGGCCGCGTACCGGGCGCTGATCGGCCACCTCGGCGGGGTCGACGCGGTCGTGCTGGTGGACGGCGGCACCGACATCCTCATGCGCGGCGACGAGAGCGGACTCGGCACGCCGGAGGAGGACATGGCCAGCCTCGCCGCGGTGGGCGGGCTCACCGGCGTCCCGCAGCGGCTGGTGGCCTGCCTCGGCTTCGGCGTCGACGCGTACCACGGGGTGAACCACTCCCTGGTGCTGGAGAACCTTGCGGCCCTGGAGCGGGACGGGGCGTACCTCGGCGCGTTCTCACTGCCCCGCGACAGCCGTGAGGGGCGGCTCTACCTCGCGGCCGTCGCGCACGCCCAGGAGGCGACCCCGGACCACCCGAGCATCGTCCACGGTTCGGTCGCGGCCGCGGTGCGCGGCGACTTCGGGAACGTACGGTTCACCGAGCGCACCCGGCACAGCGAACTGTTCGTCAACCCGCTGATGGCGGTGTACTTCTGCGTGGACGCGGTGGGCCTGGCCGCCCGCAACCTCTACCTCGACCGGCTGGAGGGGACGCAGCTCACCCGGCAGATCAGCTCGGTCATCGAGGAGTTCCGCGACGAACTGCCGCGCCAACGGCCGCCGCGGACCTTCCCGCACTGACCGTCCCCGCCTCGCCGGTGGCGGTCAGCCGCGCACGTCCGCCGCGAGGGCGTCCAGGGACACCTGCCACAGCAGTGCGGCGGCGTCCGGGTCCAGCGCGTGGTCGGCGACCCCGCCGGAGGTCCCGGGGATGTGGCGGTGGGCCTCGGCGCAGTCCTCGAAGTAGCGCCCCCCGACGCACTCCAGCCGGGGCGCGGTGGCGACGAACACGACGGTGGCGGCCCCCTGTTGCGGGGTCTTGAAGGTGTGGCCGCCGGACGCGGCGGCGGCGTCCAGGGCCTCGCGGGTGAGGTGCCGCGACAGGTTGGTGCCCAGGACCGCCCCCGGGTGGACGGCGTTGACGGTCACGCCGTCGGCGGCCCAGCGCCGGCTGGCCTCCACCGCGAAGAGGACGTTGGCCGTCTTGGACTGGGCGTAGGCGAGGCCGGCGTCGTACGGGCGGACACGGAAGTGGAGGTCGTCGAAGTGCACCGGGCTGCGCAGGTGGGCGACCGAGCTGAGGGAGACCACGCGGGCGCGGCCCGCGGCGGCCAGGGCCGGGCGCAGGCGGGTGGTGAGCGCGAAGTGCCCGAGGTGGTTGGTCGCGAACTGCAGCTCCCAGCCCTCGGGCGTGTGCGTCTGCGGGGTCATCATCACCCCGGCGTTGTTGACGAGGACGTCCAGGGGGCCGTGCCAGGCGGCGGCGAAGGCCGCCACCGAGCGCTGGTCCGCGAGGTCGAGGGGGGCGACCAGGACCCGCCCGCCGCCGGCCGCGACGTCCGCGGCCGCCCGTTCGCCGGCGGCGGTGTCCCGTACCGCGAGGGTGACCTCGGCGCCGGCGCCGGCCAGGGCACGGGCGGTCTCCAGGCCGATGCCGGAGGCCGCGCCGGTGACGACGGCGCGGCGGCCGGTGAGGTCGATGCCGCCGGCGACCTCGGCGGCGGTGGACTGTGCGGTGAAGCCGGAGCCGGTCATGGCGCTGCCTTCCTCTCGGCGGTGCGGTGGTGCCACCCCTTCCAGGCAACCACCGCGGGCCGCCCCCGGCGCCCCCGGACGCGGGTCAGTTCAGCGCGCTCTTCTCCTGCCACCGGTCCCAGTCCACGTTCCAGTCGCCGAAGCCGTTGTTCGGCGCGACCGTGCCCTTGGCCTCCGACCCCGTGATCTCGAAGGGGTCGCCGACCCGGACCTGGGAGTACAGCCAGTCCGCGTCGGCGTCGCTCATCCCGACGCAGCCGTGGCTGCGGTTGGCCCGGCCGAAGAACGCGGCGTTCCAGGGGGCGGCGTGCGCGTACATCCCGGACCAGGTGAGCCGGATCGAGTCGTGGACCGTCTCGTCGTAGGCGTCGCCGAGGCCGACCGTCTCGGAGTTCATCCGGACCGTGCCCTCCTTGGCCAGCACCACCGCCGTGCCGCGCCACGAACCGGTGTCCGGTCCGGGGGTGCCGCCCGAGACCGGGACCGTGCGCACCGTCCTGCCGTCGCGCTGCAGGGTGAGCCGCTTGCGGTCGAGGTCGACCTTGACCACCTGCCGGGCGCCGACGGTGAAGGAGGCCCGGTAGTCGCGGACGAACCAGCCGCCGCCCGGTCCGGAGTCGGTGCCGTCCAGGCGGGCGTCCAGGGTGACCTCGGTGCCCGGACGCCAGTACTGCCTGGGCCGCCAGTCCACACGGTCCCGGCCGGAGTAGTCCTTCAGCCAGCCCCAGGAGCCCTCGGTGCCGTCGGAGGTGGTCACCTTGAGCTGCTTCTCCACGGCGGCCTTGTCGGTCACCGGGTTGTCGAAGACGAGGGAGACCGGCTGGGCCACGCCGACCGAGGCGCCGTCGCCGGGCCGCCAGTCCACCTTGTTGACCTTTCCCGCGGCGGCCGTGCTGAAGCTGGACTCGCTGGTGCCGGTGGTCCCGCCCGGGGTGCGGGTGACGGCCGCGACGGTGTACGAGGCGCCGGGCACCACGTTGCGGTCCGAGGTCCAGGTGCGGCGGTCCGCGGACAGGGTGCCGGTCACACCCTTGCCGTGCGGCCCGGCGACGGTGACCGTCGTGAGGGTGCCGCCCTTCGCGGTGACCCGGACGGGCTCGCCGGCCCGGACCCGCCCCCCGTGCGGGGTGACGGTGACGGTCGCCGCCCGCTCCTTGGGCGGCCCCGCGTCGCCGCCCGCGTGCGTCACCGCCGGGGCGCTGCCCGAACAGGCGGTCAGCACGGCGGACAGTGCGGCGGCGGCCGCGACGGCCGCGGTGCGCAGACGGGTCTGGCGTATCGGGCCCACACGTTTCCGACGTATCGGGCCCACACGTTTCCGGGACAACGAGACCTCCGGGAGGGACGGGGAGAGCGGCCGGGAAAGGGCCGGACCACGGGGACTCTAGGCCGCGCGGGGCCGCCGGGAAGCGCCTGAGGGCCGTGTGACGGCAACTGGGAAGGAACGGTCATGGTCCGGTCACATTCGCCGCTCGGGACGGTCATGGACGGCTGTGAGCCTTCCTGTGTTCCCACCGACCACACCCCAGGGAGGCGCAGTGGCAGCGCTGCTCGTGACGGCGGGCTGCGGCCCCCGGCAGGCCTGGCTCCGGCCGGTCGACACCGGGACGTACCGCTCGTTCCTGGCGTCCCGGACCGGCTCGGCGCTCGGTCCCGGCTTCCTGCAGTGCCCCTCCTGGGCCCGGGTGAAGCCGGGCTGGCGGCCCCACCTGCTCGGCTGGGGACCGCACGACGGCACCGGGTCCGGGGCCGGCGAACTGCGCGGGGGCGCGCTGGTGCTGCTGCGGCAGTTCCCCGGGACGCGGAAGTCCTTCGCCTACCTGCCCGAGGGGCCGGTCGCCGACTGGGCCGACCCGGACGTCGACGCCTGGCTGACCCCGCTCCTGCAGCACCTGCGCGGACTCGGGGCCTTCGCCGTGCGCATCGGCCCCTCGCCCGCCCACCGCCGCTGGGACGCCGCCGCGCTGAAGGCCGCGACCGGCCTCGGCCGGCGCCTGTCCGACGTCCTGGCGTGCGAGGTCGACCCGCTCGGCACGGTCGTGGCCGAGCGGCTGCGGGCCCGCGGCTGGCGGCGCTGCGGCGGCGACGGCCCGGACGGCGGCGGGGACGCGGACGCCCAGCCCCGCCACGTCTTCCGGGTCCCGCTGGCCGGCCGCAGCGCCGACGACCTGTGGTCGGGACTCAACCAGGAGTGGCGCCGCAACATACGGCGGGCGGGGAAGTCGGGCGTCGAGGTGACCGTGGGCGGCGCGGCGGACCTCCCCGAGTTCTTCCGGCTGCTGCGGATCACCGAGGAGCGCGACGGCTTCCGGCTGGGCCGCTCGCTGGAGTACTACCAGCGCCAGTACGCGGCCCTCAACGCCGAGCAGCCGGGCCGGATGAAGCTCTACCTCGCCCGCCACCAGGGCGAGGTGCTCGCCGCCCACACCATGATCACCATGGGCCGGCGGGTCTGGTACCAGACGGGGGCCTCGGCGGACCACCGCCGCGAGGTCCGGCCCTCCAACGCCCTGCAGTGGCGGATGCTGCGGGACGCCCACGAACAGGGCGCACAGGAGTACGACATGCGCGGGGTACCCTCCACACTCGACCCGGAGGACCGGGCGTTCGGCCTCACCCGGTGGAAGCTCGGCACCGGCGGGCAGGTCGTCGAAACCCTGGGGGAATGGGAGACGGCCTTGGACGGCACCGCCAACCACACGCTCTACCGGGCGTTCCAGGCCTACATGGCGCGCCGGTGAGCGCCCCCGCGGCGGCGCGCCCGGCCGACGGGCCGGCCGCCCCGGCCGGCGCCCCCGCCGCCGGCTCGGTGCTGCGCAGCGGCGCCGTCATGGCGGCGGGTTCTGTGGTCTCCCGCGCGACCGGCTTCGTGCGGTCCGCGACCGTCGCCGCGGCGCTCGGCGTCGGCCTGGCCGCCGACGGCTACTCCGTCGGCAACTCGGTGCCCACGATCGTCTACATGCTGCTGCTGGGCGGCGCCCTCAACGCGGTGTTCGTGCCCGAACTGGTCAGGGCCGCCAAGGAGCACGAGGACGGCGGGGCCGCCTACACCGACCGGCTGCTGACCGTGTGCACCGCCGCGCTGCTGGTGATCACGACGGCGGCCGTGCTCGCCGCCCCCGCGATCGTGGCCGCGTACACCGGTTACACCGGGGCGCAGGCCGCGACCACGGTGGCCTTCGCGCGCTCCTGCCTGCCGCAGATCCTCTTCCTCGGCCTGTTCACGCTGCTCGGCCAGGTGCTCAACGCCCGCGGCCGGTTCGGCGCGATGATGTGGACGCCCGTCCTCAACAACCTCGTCGTCATCGCCGTCTTCGGTCTCTACCTGGTCACCGCCGGCACCGGCGGCGGGCTGACCGCCGGTGAGACCGCGCTGCTCGGCTGGGGCACCACGGCCGGCATCGCGGTGCAGGCGCTGGCGCTGGTGCCCTCGCTGCGGGCGGCACGCTTCCGCTGGCGGCCGCGGTTCGACTGGCGGGGCAGCGGGCTGGCCCGGCCGCTGCGCTCCGCCGGGTGGCTGGTGCTGCTGGTGCTCACCAACCAGGTCGCCTACTGGGTGGTGACCCGGCTCGCCACGTCCGCGGGACAGCGCGCCGCGGCCCTCGGCATCGACGGCGGCGCCGGCTTCACCGCGTACAACAACGCCTACCTGCTGTGGGCCGTGCCGCACGGCATCGTGACGGTCTCACTGGTCACCGCCCTGCTGCCGAGGATGAGCGCGGCGGCGGCCGACGGCGACCCGGCCCGGGTGCGCCGCGACGTCTCGTACGCGCTGCGCAGCAGCTCCGCGATGGTGGTGCCCGCCGCGTGCGCGCTGCTGGCGCTCGCCGGGCCGGCGATGGCCCTGGTCTTCGAGCACGGCAGGACCGACGCCGCCGACGTCGCGGTCATGGCGAACGCGCTGGTGGCCTTCGCCCCCGGACTCGTCGCCTTCTCCGGGCAGTACGTGCTGTCGCGCACCTTCTACGCGCTCGGCGACACCCGTACCCCCTTCCTGCTCAACCTGGTGATCTCCGGGCTCAACGCGGGGCTGTCCGTCACCGCCTACCTGCTGCTGCCCGCGCGCTGGGCGGTCACCGGCATGGCGGCGGCGTACTCGGTGGCGCTCTTCGCGGGATGGGCGGTCACCGCGTTCGTGCTGGACCGCAGGCTGGCGGCACCGGAGGTCGGTCGCGGGCCGTGGCGGTCGCCGACCGCGGGCTCGCTGGCCCGGCTGCTGCTCGTCGCGGTGCCCGCCGCCGCCCTGGGCCGGATCGCGGCCGGCCTCGCCGCGCCACCGGGGCCGCTCGCCGCCGTGGCGGCCGGGGCGGCCGCCGTCGTGCTGGTCTTCGCGGCCGCGGCCCGCCCGCTGCGGCTGACCGAGGTCGAGGCCGCCCGGCGGGCCCTGCTCGGCAAACTGCGGCGCGGTGCACGATGAGTTGCGATACTCCGGTCATGCCACGCGTTCTTCTGATCGAAGACGACCCCTCCGTGCGCGAAGGTGTCGAACTGGGCCTGCGCCGCCGCGGTCACGAGGTACGGACGGCCGCGACCGGCGAGGCCGGGCTCGCCGCCGTCGGCGAGTTCCAGCCCGATCTGCTGCTGCTGGACCTGATGCTGCCCGGCATGAACGGCGTCCAGGTCTGCCGCCAGGTGCGCGAGACGAGCCAGTTGCCGATCATCATGCTCACCGCCCGCGGCGACGACTTCGACGTCGTCGTCGGGCTGGAGGCCGGGGCCGACGACTACATCGTCAAGCCCGCCCGCACCGAGGTGATCGAGGCCCGCATCCGCGCCGTGCTGCGCCGCATCGAGGAGCCGGGGGGCCGCCCGGCCGTCGAGTTCCACGGCGACCTCGCCGTCGACCGGGCCGGACTCGGCGTCGCCAAGTCCGGGCAGCGGCTGGCGCTCGCACCCTCCGAGCTGAAGCTGCTGCTGTTCCTGACCGCCGCGCCCGAACAGGTCTTCAGCCGGCAGCAGTTGCTGGAGCACGTGTGGGAGCACAGCTACCACGCGGACGCCCGGCTGGTCGACGCCTGCGTCCGGCGGCTGCGCAACAAGATCGAGGACGTGCCCGGCGACCCCCGCTACATACAGACGCTGCGCGGCTTCGGCTACCGCTTCGGGCCGCTGTGAGCCGCCGGTGATCCGCTGGAGGGCCCGGATCGGGTTGCGCACCCGGCTGGTGCTGGCCTTCCTGCTCGTCGCGGCCGTCAGCGCGGGCACCACCGCCGCCCTCACGTACCGCGAGGCGCGCAACGCCATCCTCGAACAGGCCCAGGACACCGCCGTCTCCTCCTTCCGCGAGCAGGCGGGCACCGTCGGCACCACGCTCCCGATGGACCGCCTGGCCCTCCAGGAGGTGCTGCGCGACATCGCCCGCAAGGGCAAGCCGCACACCTGGGTGGTGTTCGCCGAATACGGCTCGATGCGGGTCTCCTCCGGCACCAGCCCCGTCTCCACCGTCATCACGCCCGAGCTGCGCCGCGCCGCGCTGGCCAATCCCCGCGGCGTGTTCCAGCGGGTCGACAAGGACGGCACCCCCTGGCTGACGATGGCCGTGCCGACCGTCTTCAAGACCGGGCTGTCCGCCCGCGCCAGCGGGCTCGTGCTCTACGCCGTCATGCCGCTGACCACGGAGGAGGACGACATCCGGGCGATGCTCACCGCCGCCCGCGACGGATCCCTGCCCGCGCTGGTCATCGCCCTCGTCCCCGCCCTGCTCGCCGCCCGCAGCGTGCTCCGCCCGGTCCGCGACCTGCGCACGGCGGCGCAGCGCATGGGCCGCGGCGAGCTCGACACCCGCATCCCCGTCAAGGGCAGCGACGAACTCGCCGACCTCGCGTACACCTTCAACGACTCGGCGCTGCAACTGGAGCGGACGGTGGACGAGTTGCGCCGCGCCGAGGCCCGGGCCCGCCGTTTCGCCTCCGACGTCTCGCACGAACTGCGCACCCCGCTGGCCGGGATGCTCGCCGTCACCGAAGTGCTCGACGAGGACGCCGACCGGCTCGCGCCGGACACCGCCGCCGCCGTCCGCCTCGTCAGCGCCGAGACCGGCAAGCTCGCCGTCCTGGTCGAGGACCTGATCGAGATCTCCCGCTTCGACGCGAAGGCCGCCGAGCTCAACGCCGACGAGGTCGACGTCGCCGAGACCATCCGCAAGACGCTGGCGACCCGGCACTGGACGGATCCCGCGCAGGTCGCCACCGAACTTCCCCCGGGCATCCGGGCCCGGCTCGACCCGCGGCGCTTCGACGTCGTGGTCGCCAACCTCGTCGGGAACGCGCTGCGCCACGGCAGCGCCCCCGTCCAGGTGCGGCTGCACGCCGAGGCGCCCGACGGCGGGCAGGCCCGGTTCGCCGTCGAGGTCTCCGACAGCGGCCCCGGCATCGCCCCGGACGTCCTGCCGCACATCTTCGACCGCTTCTACAAGGCCGACGCGGCCCGCACCCGCTCCGCGGGCAGCGGCCTGGGCCTGGCCATCACCCTGGAGAACGTCCGTCTGCACGGCGGCACGGTCCGCGCCGCCAACGGCCCGCACGGCGGCGCCGTCCTCACCGTGCGGATGCCGCTGGGCACTCCCCGTACGGCCGCGGAGGCGGCACCGTGAGACGCCGGTCCGTCCCGGTCCTGCTCCTCACCGCGGCGGCCCTGCTGGCCGGCTGCGGGGTCCCGGGATCCGGGGTCGTCGAGGCGGGCGGCCCGGCCACCGTCGACGCCTTCCCCGGGACACCGGACCGGCTGACGCTCTTCTTCCTCTCTCCCGAGGGACGCCTGACGCCCGTCCTGCGCGCGACCGAGGACGACGCGCAGGCCCCGCCGATAGCGGCCGCGAAGGTCCTCACGGTGCTGCTGGACGGCCCCGCCCCCGAGGAGCACGCGGCGGGACTCGGCACCGGGCTGCCCGCCTCCGCCGGGCCGGTGGACGTCACGTCGTCCCAGGGCACCGTCCGGGTCACGCTGCCGTTCCCCGTGCGGCGCCTGAAGGACAACGCCGTGCGCCAGGTGGTCTGCACCGCCGCCTACGCCGAGGGCCACGAGGGCGCCGCCGAGGTCGTCCTCGCCGGCACCGACGGCGCCCTCCCGCCCGTACGCTGCGGCGGGGTCGTGCCCGGCGCGGCCTCGGGCTGAACCCGGCCGGCGCCGACCTGCGGGCACGCTCCAGGAGCGGTAGAAGTGGAGGAGGGCCCAGGCAGCCGCCTCCCGGAGCGGGCCGGGAGAGGACGGGCGAGAACGGCGACGGATGGCGATGCGAGATTCCAGCCTCGACGACGACTTCGACGGCGGCCTCCCTCCCCGGCCCGAACCGGCCGTGCCCGCCACGGCCGTCGTGGACGCCCACGGCATCGTCACCGGCTGGAGCAGCGAGGCCGAGCGGCTGCTCGGGTACGGGCACGACGAGGTCGTGGGACAGCCCGCCGGCCGGCTGCTCGGCTCGGACGCCGCCCGGTCCACCGAGTGGTTCCTCGCGATGCCCTTCGGCTGGGGCGGCAGATCGGTGCTGCGCCGCCGGGACGGGCGCCACCTGGACGTTTCCGTGCGGGTCTACCCGTCGCTGGACGGCCGCGGCCGGCCGCAGCGGCTCGTGGTGGTCTCCCCGGTGGACCGGCGGCACTGGGGAGCGGTGGACAGCGTGGTCGAGGAGGCCTTCGACCAGTCCACCCTGCCCATGGCGATCTTCGACAACGAGCTGCGGACCCTGCGCACCAGCAAGGGCATGCAGCGCGAGACCGGACGCACCGAGGAGCAGATGCGGGGCAGACGCCCCTCGGAGTTCCTGCCCGGCAGCGCGGGCGAGGCCGTCGAGGAGGGCGTGCGGCACGTCCTGGCCAGCGGTGAGTCCCACGACCTGCACCTGCGCGTCCGCTCACGGACGGCACCGGCACCGCGCACCTGGTCGATCACGCTCTCCCCGCTCGCCGATCCGCTGCGGCGCACCCCCCGCGTCCAGCTCACCGCCGTCGACACCACCGAGCAGTACCTGGCGCGGGAGCGGCTGGCCCTGCTCAACGAGGTCAGCACCCGGATCGGCAGCACGCTGGACGTGGGCCGCACCGCCCAGGAGATGGCCGACGTCGTGGTGGGCAACCTCGCCGACTTCGCGACCGTCGACCTGCTCGACCCGCTGTTCCGCGGGGTCGAGCCGAAGGCCGGCGACCCCGGCGTCGCCCTCCGCCGCGCCGCCCAGCAGTCCGTCCTGCCCGGCATGCCGGAGTCGGTGACCGCGACCGGGGAACTGGACCACTACCCGGCGGACTCCCCGCCCACCCGCTCCCTCGTCACCGGCCGCGCCTCGCTGCACGGCACCGTGGACCGGGCCATCGACGTCTGGGCCGCGGGCGACCCGGGGCGCGCCCGGATGCTGCGGCGGCACGGGATCCACTCGGTGATGGTCATCCCGCTGCGGGCCCGCGGCATCACGCTCGGTGTCGCCGTGCTCGCCCGGCACCGCAGACCCGACCCCTTCGACGAGGACGACCTGCAGGTCGCCGAGGAGATCGGCGCCCGGGCCGCGGTCGCCGTCGACAACGCCCGCCGCTACACCCGCGAACGCACCACCGCCCTGGCCCTCCAGCGCAGCCTGCTGCCGCAGCGGCTCGGCCGGCAGGAGGCGGTGGAGGTCGCCTCGCGCTACCTGCCCGCGGGCAGCGGCGCGGGCGTGGGCGGCGACTGGTTCGACGTGATCCCGCTGTCCGGGGCCCGGGTCGCGCTGGTCGCGGGCGACGTGGTCGGCCACGGGCTGCGCGCCTCCGCCACCATGGGACGGCTGCGGACGGCCGTGCGGACCCTCGCCGACGTCGACCTGCCGCCCGACGAGCTGCTCGTGCACCTCGACGACCTGGTCGCCCACCTCGCCGGGGAGGAGGTCACCGAGGGGGACGGCGAGAACCTCGTCACCGACCTCGTCGCCACCTGCCTGTACCTGGTCTACGACCCGGTCTCACGGATGTGCACCGCCGCCAGCGCGGGCCACCCCCCGCCGGTGCTGACCACGCCGGACGGCGGCGCGCACTTCCTCGACCTGCCGCCCGGACCCCCGCTCGGGCTGGGCGGGCTGCCCTTCGAGACCGTCGAGTGCGCACTCGACCCGGACAGCCTCCTCGTGCTCTACACCAACGGCCTCATCGCCACCGCCGACCGCGACGTCGACACGGGCATGGCCGGGCTCCGCCACGCGCTCACCCGGCCCGCCCGCTCCCTGGAGTCCGTCTGCGAGAGCCTGGTGGCCCTCGTCCCCGAACCCCCGGACGACGACGTCGCCCTGGTCGTCGCCCGCACCAAGGTGCTGGACGCCTCCCAGGTCGTCAGCTGGGACGTGCCCGCCGAGCCCGCGGCGGTGGCCGGCGTCCGCGCCGAGGTCACCCGCCGGCTGGCCGAGTGGGGGATGGAGGACATCACGTACACCGTGGAGCTGGTGGTCAGCGAACTCGTCACCAACGCCATCCGGTACGGAACCCCGCCCATCGGGCTGCGCGTCATCCACAACTCCACGGTCATCGTCGAGGTCTCCGACGGCAGCGGCACCGCGCCCCACCTGCGCCGGGCCCGGGTCTTCGACGAGGGCGGCCGCGGACTGCTGCTGGTGGCGCAGGTCACCGAACGCTGGGGGACGCGTCACACCCAGGAGGGCAAGACGATCTGGGCGGAGGTCGCCCTGGCCGACGCCTGAGGACGGCCGGACGCCCGGGGACGGCGGACGAGGAAGGGAATGGTGCGACATGTGCCGGTGGCTCGCCTACTCGGGCACGCCCATGCTGCTCGACAACATCCTCTACAAACCGCGGCACTCCCTGATCGACCAGAGCCTGCACTCCCGGATGGGGGTCGAGACGACCAACGGGGACGGCTTCGGCATCGGCTGGTACGCCACGGACCTGGAGACCCCGGCGGTCATCCGGGACATCGGGCCCGCGTGGAACAACCGCAACCTGCGGGAGATCTCGCGCCACGTCACCTCGCCGCTGTTCTTCGCCCACGTACGGGCCTCCACCGGCACCGCGATCCAGCAGACCAACTGCCACCCCTTCCGGCACGGCCGCTGGCTGTGGATGCACAACGGCGCGATCACCGACTTCCACCGGCTGCGCCGCGACCTCTCGCTCGCCGTCGACCCGGCGCTGTTCTCCTCCATCGAGGGCTCGACGGACTCCGAGGTGATGTTCTTCCTGGCCCTCACCTTCGGTCTCGACCAGGACGTGCCCGGCGCCGTGTCGCGGATGGCCGGGCTGGTGGAGCGGACCGGTCACGAGCACGGGGTCGAGTTCCCCGTCCAGATGACGGTGGCGGTCAGCGACGGGGAGAGCCTGTGGGCCTTCCGCTACTCCAGCGAGCACGCGTCGCGGTCGCTGTTCTACAGCAGCAAGGTGGACACGCTGCGGGAGCTCCACCCGGACCTGTGGTTCCTGCAGGGCGTGTCGGCGGAGACCCGGCTCGTGGTGTCCGAGCCCCTGGGCGACGTGCCGGACGCGTGGCACGAGGTCCCCGAGAGCACCTTCGGGGTGGTGCGGCCCTGCCAGGACGAGCTGATGCCCTTCGCGCCCGCGGCACCCGACGGCGTCGCCGCGTGACGCACGTCACGGGAACCCGCGGGGGACGGACGGACAGCCGACAGAAGTGACCACTCATGTACGGACCCGGGTACGGGACGGGGACCCCGCCGCCTTCGCGGAACTGTTCGACGCGTACGCCCGTACCGTCTACAACCACGCCTTCCGGCTGACCGCCGACTGGTCGGTCGCCGAGGACGTGATGTCGGCCACCTTCCTGGAGGCCTGGCGGCTGCGTGAGCGCGTCGACCCCGAAGGGGGCTCGCTGCGGCCGTGGCTGCTGGGCGTCGCCACGAACATCGCGCGCAACCACTGCCGCGGCAACCGCCGTTACCGGGCCGCGGTCGCCGCCGGCGCCCAGGCCGGGGCCGCCGCGCTCGAAGTGCCCGACCACGCCGACCTCGTGGCCGGCCGGGTCGACGACCGGCGCCGCATCTCCGCCGTCCTCACCGCCCTCGCCCGGCTGCGCCGTCCCGAGCGCGAGGTGCTGACGCTGTGCCTGTGGGAGGGCCTGGAGTACACCGAGGCCGCCGAGGCCCTCGGCATCCCGGTCGGCACCGTGCGGTCCCGGCTGTCCCGGGCCCGCACGAGACTGCGCAAGCTCGCCGACGCGGAGATGGAACCCGCCGCCCGCCGCCGACAGACAGATGGGGACCGCACGAACGCGGTCCGGCCCGCACAGGAAGGAATCCGATGAACGCCCATCCCTCGGAATGGGAGGAGACCGCCCGTCTCCTGCCGCGCGTGGAGCGGGATCTGCCGGCGGACCGTCACCAGCTGCACAAGGAGCGTCTGATGACCCGGATCCACGAGGACCTCGGCACGAGCACCGACCCGTACACCGCCGACGGCACCACCACCGCCGCCCGTCCGGCCGCGCGCCGCAACCCCTTCCTGCGCCGCATGGTCCTCGTCCCGCTGACCGCGGGCGTGCTGGCCGGGGCCCTGGCGACCGGCGTGTTCGTGTTCGGCGGTGCGGAGGGCACCGGCAGCGACGGCGGCTCCGGCAGCTCTGCCGCGGGCCCCGCCCTGACCACCCACCTCGGCGCCACGGACCCCAAGGGCGCCGCACACCTGCTGGACACCGTCTCGCTGGCCGCCGCCGAGTCGCCCGCCGCGCCGGTCGGCGACGGCCAGTACGTCTACATCGAGTCGAAGTCGGCCGGCACCGTCGTCCGGCACGTGGGCGACACGACCAGCCTGGCCGGCACCCCGCTGCACCGGCGCCAGGCCTGGGAGTCCCGCGACGGCAGGGACGGCTGGCTGATCGAGCCCGGCACCACCGGCCCGGAGGGCATCACCCTGGCGGGCACCGACGAGCAGGGCAACGTGCCCGAGCCGTACCTGAACGCGCCGAGCTACGACTACCTCACCACCCTGCCCACCGACCCCGACGTGCTCCTGGCCAAGATCTACAAGGAGACGAAGGGCATGGGCAACGGCCCCGACCAGGAGGCCTTCACCACCATCGGCGACCTGCTGGGCGAGAGCTACCCGCCGGCCGGGCTGACCACCGCGCTCTACAAGGCCGCCGCCAAGATCCCCGGCGTGGTCGCCGTGGACGACGCCGTGGACGCCACCGGGCGGCACGGGGTCGCGGTGGCCCGGCTGGAGGAGGCAACCGGACAGCGCACGGAGTGGATCTTCGACCCGAAGACCCACGTCTTCCTCGGCGAGCGCACCGTCCAGGCCGAGCGGGACCCCGACGGGGTCATGCCGCGCGGCACGGTCGTCTTCACCACCGCGGTGCTGACCCGCTCCGTCGTCGACGGCATCAAGCAGCTGCCCGGCGCCACGGGCTGAGCCCGGGTCAGTGCGGCGGGGGCGGGGGGAGCGTCGCCACGTCCGGCGCGGCCGCGGGCCACACCAGGAGGACCGGGCAGGGCGCGTGGTCCACGACGAAGCGCGCCGCCGGGCCCAGGCTCCGCGGCCCGAGCCGCGCGAGGTCGCCGTCACGGGCCATCACCAGCAGATCGGTCCCGGCCACGGCGGCGACCACCTCCCGCTCCACCCGCCCCGACCGCTCCTCCCGGCGGCACGGGCGGTCCAGGCGCCGGGCGGCGGCGTCCAGCAGCCGTCCCGCGGAGTCCGCGCCGAGGCCCTCCAGCCGGGTGCCCGGATCGTTCTCCGGGTGCCCGCGGCCCAGCAGCCCTGCGTAGGCGGCGTGCGCCAGACCGGGGACGTCGGGGCCGCTGACGTGCAGCAGGACGACGTCGGCGGCCTCCGGCGCGTGGACGCGGACGGCGTCGACGCAGGCGGGCCAGGTTCCTTCGGCGATCCAGGCGGTCACGATCACGGACATCAGCCTCCGAGGACGTGCAGCGAACCCCACAGTGCCATCACCGCAAGGCCCAGCGCCGCAGGCACGGTGAGCAGGCCGAGGACGGTGAACTCCTTCAGGTCCACGTCGTGTTCGTGCTGGTGCACGATACGCCGCCACAGCAGGGTCGCCAGCGATCCCGCATAGGTCAGGTTGGGGCCGATGTTCACCCCGAGCAGGACGGCGAGGACCGGGCCGGGCCCGGCGGGCGCGGTCAGCGGCAGCAGGACCAGCACGGCGGGCAGGTTGTTGATCAGGTTGGCCAGGACGGCGGCCAGCGCGGCGACGCCGAGCAGGGCGGCCGGCCCGGTGCCAGCGGGCACGATCCGGCCCAGCGCGTCGGCGAGTCCGTTGTCGACCACCGCCCGCACCACCACGCCCAGCGCCAGCACGAACGCCAGGAACGGCACCCCGGCCGCCCCCGCCACGGCGCGCACCGTCATCCGCCGCCGTGCCACCGCCCGTACGGCCAGCACCAGCGCCCCGGCCGCGGCCGCCCACGCGGGATCGATGCCGAGCGCCGGGGTGATCACGAACCCCGCCAGCGTGCAGACCACCGTGACCAGCGCGAACACCGGCAGCGCAGGTATCTCGGCGCCGTCCGGGACCGCGACGGCGGCCTCCAGGTCGGCGCCGAACCAGCGGCGGAAGACGACGTACTCCACGGCGATCGCCACCAGCCACGGCAGCACCATCAGCCCGGCGAAGCGGGTGAAGCTCAGCCCGCTGGCTGCGAACGCCAGCAGGTTCGTCAGGTTCGAGACCGGCAGCAGCAGCGAGGCGGTGTTGGACAGGTGCGTGCACGCGTACACGTGCGGCTTCGGCCGCACCCCCAGCCGGGCGGCCGTCGCGAACACCACCGGGGTCAGCAGCACCACGGTGGCGTCCAGGCTCAGCGCCGCCGTCACCGCCGACGCCAGCGCGAACACCGCCCCGAGCAACCGCCGCGGCCGCCCCGCGGCCACCCGGGCCATCCACGCCCCGCCGGCCCGGAACAGCCCCTCCTCGTCGCAGAGCCTCGCCAGCACCAGCACCGCCGCCAGGAACCCGATCACCGGCCCCAGCCGCGCCGCCTCCTCCCCCGCGTGCTCCAGCGGGATCGCCCCGCTCCCCACGGCCACCGCCGCGGCCGGGACGGCGATCACCGCCTCCGGAAGGCCGAACGGCCGGATCACCGCCCCGGCGAGCACGAGGAGCAGCAGCGCGACGGACAGCGCCTCCGCGATCGTGGTGTTCAGGGTTCCGTTCCTCCCGGGTGGGACCGTGATGGCCCCTCATGGAACCACGCCCCACCCGGGACACCGCTCACCCTTCCTGCTGCGTGCCGCCCACGATCTCGGCCAGTGCCGCGGCGACGTGGCGCTCGGTGGTGGCCTTGTCGAGGCCGAGGGAGGTCAGCGGGCCGTCGCCCGCCTCCAGTTCGAGGAGGGCGAGCAGGAGGTGCTCGGTGCCGATGTAGTTGTGGCCCAGGCGGAGGGCCTCGCGGAAGGTGAGTTCGAGGACCTTGCGGGAGGCGAGGTCGTACGGGACGAGCTCGGGGACCTCGTCCACGGCCGCGGGGAGGGCCGCGGTGAGGGCGGTGCGGGCGGCGTCGGGGGTGACGCCCTGGGCCGCCATGGCGAGTGCGGCGAGGGCCTGGGGCTCGCTGAGCAGCCCGAGGGCGAGGTGCCCGGGGCGGACCTCGGGGTTGTGGGCGGTCTTGGCCTCGGCGTGGGCGGCCATGACGACCTTGCGGGCGCGCGGGGTGAAGCGCGAGAAGCCCTGCGAGGGGTCCAGGTCGGGGAAGCCGAGGTCCTTGGGGACGAAGCGCTTCTGGGCGGCCTGCTTGGTCACGCCCATGCTCTTGCCGATGTCGGTCCAGGAGGCTCCGGATCGCCGGGCCTGGTCGACGAAGTGGCCGATGAGGTGGTCGGCGACCTCGCCCAGGTGCTCGGCGGCGATGACGGCGTCCGAGAGCTGGTCGAGGGCGTCGGGGTGGGTCTTCTTGATGGCTGCGATCAGATCGTCGAGCCGGATCTGCTGCGTCATGCGTCAACGATAGGTTGACGATGCCCCATCGTCAACCGAAAGTTGACGATGGGGCATCGTCCTCGTCAGCGCACGGTGAGGACCAGCTTCCCGGTCGTACGACCCGTCTCCAGGGAGGCGTGGGCCTTCGCGGCCTCGGACAGGGGGAAGGTGCCGGCGACCGCGACGCGCAGGGCGCCCTCCTCGACCAGGCGGGCGATCGCGGTCATGCCGGCGTGGTCCGCCTCGACGATCATGCCGGTGGCACGCACGCCCAGGCGGTCGGCCTCCGCGAGGAGTTCGGGCAGGCCGATCGGGAGGATGGTGACGAGCAGCCCGCCCTCGCGCAGGGTGCGCAGGGAGCGGAGGGACTCGGCACCGCCGAGGGGGTCGAGGACGACGTCCACGTCGCGGACGGCCTCGGCGTAGTCGGTCGCGCGGTAGTCGATCAGTTCGTCGGCGCCGAGACCGCGCAGGAAGTCGTGCTTGGCGGCGCTCGCGGTGCCGATGACGTACGCGCCGCGGGACTTGGCGATCTGGACGGCGACGTGGCCGACGCCTCCCGCGGCCGCGTGGACGAGCACGCGCTGCCCGGGGCGGACTGCGGCGACGTCGACGAGGGCCTGCCAGGCGGTGAGCGCGACCAGCGGGACCGCGGCGGCCTCCACATGGCTCATGCCGGACGGCTTCCGGGCGAAGGCGCGGGCGGGCCCGGTGACGTACTCGGCGTGGGAGCCCACGCCGTGCGGGTAGGGGAGCATGCCGAAGACCTCGTCGCCGGGCTGGAAGAGGGCCACTCCCAGCCCGGTCTCCTCGACGACGCCGGAGACGTCCCAGCCGAGGACGGACGGCGGGCCGCCGAGGAAGAGCCCGGTCTGCCGGTGCTTGGTGTCGGTCGGGTTGAGCCCGGCGGCGTGGACGCGGACGAGCAGCTGCCCGACGCCGGGGGTGGGGCGCTCCAGCTCCGCCTCCCGCAGTACCTCGGGTCCGCCGAGGACGTCCTGGGTGATCGCGCGCATGGTGCGGGTTGTTTCGGTCATGGCCCCCAGCCTGCCGACCGCCGGAGCGCGGGAAAATGGCATGATTGCCATCCTCCGATAAGATCGTGCCATGCATCGTGTGGTCGTCCTCGCCCTTGACGGCGTCTACCCCTTCGAGCTGGGCATCCCCAACCGCGTCTTCGGCTCCGCCGGGGACCGCTACGAGGTGCTGACCTGCACTGTCGACGGGCGCCCCGTGCGCACGGACTCCGACTTCTCGGTCGCCGTCGAGAACGGCCCCGAGGTGCTGGCCACCGCCGACACCGTCGTGATCCCGCCCTACGACCAATCGCGGATCACCGCGGAGCTCCCCGCCCCGGTCGCGGCCGCGCTCGGCGCGATCCGGCCGGGCACCCGCATCGTCTCCATCTGCACGGCGGCCTTCGCGCTCGCCGCCGCGGGTCTCCTCGACGGCCGCCCCGCCACCACCCACTGGGCACTGGCCGAACGGTTCCGGCGGATGTTCCCCGGTGTGGCGCTCGACGCGGACGTGCTCTTCGTCGACGACGGCGACGTCCTCACCTCCGCCGGGGCCGCGTCCGGCGTGGACGTCTGCCTGCACCTGGTGCGCGAGGACCACGGCAGCGCGGTGGCCAACTTCGTGGCCCGCTGCTGCGTGGTGCCGCCCTGGCGGGACGGCGGCCAGGCCCAGTACATCGACCAGCCCGTGCCGGAGACCGCGGACGCCGGCACCGCGGCGACGCGGCAGTGGGCGCTGGAGCACCTCGACCTGCCGCTCACCCTGAACGACCTCGCGGACCACGCGCGGATGAGCCTGCGGACCTTCGCCCGGCGCTTCCGGGACGAGGTCGGCACGAGCCCGGGCAAGTGGCTCATCCAGCAGCGGGTCGCCCGGGCCCGGCACCTGCTGGAGTCCAGCGACCTCCCGGTCGACCGCATCGCCGGCGAGGTGGGCTTCGCCACCGCGACGTCCCTGCGGCAGCACCTCCACGCCGCCATCGGCGTCTCCCCCCTGGCCTACCGGCGCACCTTCCGGGCCACCGCCACCCTTTGACGCACCCGACCCCGGGGAGGCCCCGATGGCTGTGGAGCTGATCTACGAGACGCATGCCACGACCACCGACAACGAGGCGGGCATCGCCACCGGCCGGCTGCCCGGCCTGCTGTCGGAGCGCGGCCGCCGGCAGGCGAGGGAGCTGGGCGAACGGCGCCGCGGCCAGGACATCGCGGCGGTGTACACCTCCGACCTGCACCGTGCCGTGGAGACCGCGGCCCTCGCCTTCCCCGACGGACGGCCGCCGGTCCACCGGGACCCCCGGCTGCGCGAGTGCGACTACGGCACGCTGAACGGACACCCGGCCGGCCTCGTCGCGGCCCAGCGCCTGCGGCGCGTCGACGAGCCGTTCCCCGGCGGCGGCCAGAGCTACCGGCAGGTGCTCGCCGCCACCGACGCGCTCCTGCACGACCTGGCCCGGCGGTGGGACGGCCGGCGCGTCCTGCTGATCTCCCACTCCGCCAACCGCTGGGCCCTGGCCTGCCTGCTGGGCGGGGTCCCCCTGACGGAGAGCGTCCGGGCGCCCTTCGTCTGGCAGCCGGGCTGGACGTACACCCTTCCCGGCGACTGGCCGGGGCCGGGACGCGGTGGGAGCTACTAGGGCGCGGTGAAGAGGGTGGGGAAGCGGGGGGCGAGCCAGGGGCGGCGGCCCCAGGCGGCGATCTTGCCGCGGGCCATGGCGGCGGTGGCGCCCCGGCGGCCGAGCGCGATCAGGAAGAAGGTGACCGGCTCGGTGGTGATGGTGCAGTCGGGGCGGCGCGGCGGCTCGTCCGCGAGCTCGGCCGCACCGTCGGTGAACGTCACGGCGAAGCGCGTGATCCCGGGGACGCGCAGCGCGTAGCAGGCGGAGAATCCCGCCGCCGCCCGCGCGTCGACGACCCGGGGCATGGCCGCCTTGAGGAAGGGCATGCAGCGGGCGACGCGCTCACGGTCGATCATGTGGGGACGGCGCAGGCCGACCGCGATGTCGTAGCCGTGGCCGAGCAGGTGGGTGAGCAGGTACGAGCCGAGCGTGGCCAGGTCCATGGGGCCGAGCGGGGTGACCACCTGCATGCCGGGCGCGCGGGTCGCGGCCGCGTCGGTGAACGCGCGGGCGTGCCGCACGATCCCGTCGGCCAGGATCGCGCCGTCGCGTTCGGGGAAGGCGGCCAGGGACGCGGCGTTCGCGGCGGCGAGGCTGCCGGGGGTGCCGTCGCCGTACGGCTGCTCGCGGCCCTCGGCCAGGGCGGCCATGAGTTCGCCTGCGAGCACCAGGTGCGCCGCGGCCTCCCCGACCGTCCACTCGGCACCGGGGATCGGCACCGAGGTGTCCGGGCACGCGCGGAGCAGGGCGGCTATGTCCTCGGCGGCGGCGTGCAGGGCCTCGGCCTCGGCCGGGCGGTCAGGGGCGACGGTCATGGTCGGACAGCGTGGACCAGCACGGTTCGTCTGTCCAGGCCCGGGGAGGAAAAGCCGCGACGGAACCGTGCCCGGAAAAGCGCGCGGAATCCGGGAACGCGAAAAGGGGGAAGCCCCCGGGCAGCCGTTGCTGCCGGGGGCGTCCCCAGGGAAAGCGTCGCGCGCGGGCGATCAGTACGCCGAGTTGACGTTGTCGATCGTGCCGTAGACGTGGGCCGCGTAGTTGCAGGCGGCGGTGATGTTGGCGACCGGGTCGTAGATGTTCCACGAGGTACCGGGAACGTGGTAGGCCTTGAAGGTCGGGTCGATCACCTGCATCAGACCCTTGGAGGGAATTCCCTTGGCCGCGTTCGAGTCCCAGCCGTTGATGGCGCTCGGGTTGCCGGAGGACTCACGCATCAGGTTCTTGTAGATCCCGTTGTAAGTGCCCGGGATGCCGTTGGCGCGCATCACCTTCAGGGACTCGTTGATCCACGTGTTGACGGAGCCCGACTGCGCCATGGGGGCGGCGGAGGCGGTGGGGGCCATGGCCACACCACCGGCGACGACGGCGACGCCGGCAGCGGCGCAGCCGAGGGAGATCTTCTTGGCCTTGGCGACGCGGTTGAGCTTCGACATAGCGGAGATCTGCATTCGAGTAATTCCTCTTCCGTGGGGTACGCCATGAATTGTTGGCCGACTTAAATCCCGGGGTCAATGCACCCCTATTACTAACGGGATTAGTTGTGGGACCAGGGACGAAAGTCCCGCCGCTCAGACGTGGGAAGGGGATTCCGGGACGGCTTCTACTAAGGGGCCCCGAAAGTGGCGCACGTCATATCGGCCACGTCACACGCAGACCAGGACAAATCGCCTATTCGGTGACGCAGGCCATGTGGCCTGCGTCACTCAATAGGGCGTTGATTCACACGGAGGAACCGCGGTTTCACCCACGGCGAGGATTTCCGGGCGGGCACGGGGTCCGGCCGACGGGCACGGATCCCGGCGGGCTACGCCACGGGGGCCGAGGCGATCACGACCGTCGCGTACAGCTCCTCCGACACGGCCACCCGCGCCTCCAGCCCGGCCTGGGCGACCGCGGCGACGGCGGCCGGGGCCTGCTCCTCACCGGTCTCGAAGAGGAGCCGGCCGCCCGGCGCGAGCCACGCGGGCGCCGCGGCGGCGACCCGGCGGAGGACGTCGAGGCCGTCGGCCCCGCCGTCGAGGGCGACGCGGGGCTCGTGGTCACGGGCCTCCGGGGGGAGGAGGGCGACGGCGCCGCTGGGGACGTAGGGAACGTTCGCGACCAGGACGTCGACGCGGCCGCGCAGCTCCGCGGGAAGGGGGGTGTAGAGGTCGCCCTCGTGGACGTGGACGCGGCCGTCCGCCGCGGCGAGGTTGCGGCGGGCGCAGGCCACCGCCGGCGGGTCGATGTCGACCGCGTGCAGCAAGGGCCGGTCGAGCGTGGCGGCCAGGACGGCGCCCACCGCGCCGGAGCCGCAGCACAGGTCGACGACGACGGCGCCGGGCCGGCCCAGGGCGCGCCCGAGCGCGACGGCCTCGCGGGCGAGGAACTCCGTACGGCGGCGCGGGACGAAGACCCCCGGGCCGACGGCGATCCGCAGACCGCAGAACTCGGCCCAGCCCAGAACGTGTTCGAGCGGGAGGCCGGCCACCCGGCGCTCCACCAGGGCGGCGAGCTCGTCGGGTGTCCGGGCGGCGGAGACGAGCAGCCGGGCCTCGTCCTCGGCGAACACGCAGCCGGCCGCCCGGAGCACGGACACGACCGGCGCGAGGGACGCGGGGGACGGAAGGGCGGAAGAGGAGGAGCCGGAAGAGGAGGCGCCGGCGGGAGCAGGGTGGGAAGGGGACGAGCCGGAAGGAGCGGGTGAAGCGGAGGACATGGGGGCCTTTCGGGGCGCCGCGGGGCGCTCTCGACGGCCTAGGTCGTCCGGACCGCGGGGCCGCCGGGGGAGAGCACCCAACCTGACATGGCGGTAATGGGTCTCACCTCCTCGGTACGTCCGCTGCTGGGGACGGCAACGTTACCCGAGCCCCCGGCACCGCGCCCACCCCCAGGGCCGCGACGGCGGCACGCGGGTCGTCGGCGTGGAAGCGCAGGACGCGGGCCTGCGCGGGTGCCCCGAGGGGGCGCAGGAACGTGACGGGCTCGGTGAGTTCGACGGTCACCGTGGTCTGGCCGCCGACGACCAGGTCGACGGTGCCGTCCCCGGCGAGCGTGACGAGCCGTCCGTCGGGGAAGCGCCGGTCGACACGGGCCGCGGCGATCCGCCCGGCGGGCACGCGGACGTCGACGAGGGCGCCGTACCGCAGCCGCAGCGAGCCGTCCGCCCCCACGACGTGCGGGCGCACCACGCAGGCGGCGTGCAGGGCCAGTACGAAGAAGCAGCCCCAGATGTCGAGGACGAGCGTGACGGCGTGCACCGCGGGCCAGGGGATGACCAGCGCGAGCACCACCGTCTCGACGACGGAGACGAAGAGGAAGCCGTACATCGTCGCCGTCTGCGCCCCGGTGTACGGGACGGCCACGGCGCCCTCGCCCACCCCGTGCGGACGGCGCGCGATCCAGCGCACCAGGCTCACGGACAGGGCGAGTTCATGGCGCATCAGGCGCCGCGCGGGCGCCGGGACGGCGTCCCGCACGGCGGTCCACGCGGCGGCACGGCACGACAGGCCCCGCCGCCGGGCGTCCCGCTGCGCCCGCACCACCTTCGGCAGCCGCCACAGCAGCACGGCGGTCATGCACAGCTCCGCGCCCCGGAGCACCGGCTCCGGCACCGGCACGCCCGCCACCAGGCACGCGGCGAGCACCGCCTCGGCCACCACCAGGGTGCCCAGCGCCCACGCCCCCCGGCGGCTCACCGGGCACGCTCGCGCAGCAGCCGGATCGCCTGCCGTACGGCCTCGGCCTGGGCGGGCGCGTGGTCGTCGAAGAACGCGGCGGCGAATCCGCCCTCCGCACCGGACTGCGCCGCGCCGTCCTCACCGGCGGCGTCGATCGAGGCGGCGACCTCGTCCGGGACGGAGTCGGCGATCGCCCGGGCCACCTCCGCGACCCGGGGGTCGTCCACGGCCGCCCCGGCCAGTTCGTCCATCCGCGCGTACACCTCGTAGGCGCGGCGCATCGCGCCGGGATCGGAGCCCATGGAGCGCAGCAGGCCGGTGAGCCAGCCCCGGGCCTCGGGGGTGGCCGCCGTGTCCAGCAGCGCGAGCAACTCGCGCTCCTTCACGGCCATCGCGGGCTCGGGCCCCGGCAGCTCCGCCGAGGCCCGGGCCATCTCGGCGAAGAGCGCCGCCAGTTCCGGGGAGACGGGCGCCTGCGCGGGCAGTCCGCCGCCGGCTTCGGCCTGCGCGAGGAGTTCGGCGAGGCGGGTCCGGCGCGACCTGATGGCCTCCTCCTGCCGGGCGAGGTCCGCGTCGAGCTCCGCCAGCACCTCGTGCAGCTCCTTGCCCGCGTCGTCCGCGAGCACGTCCCTGACCTCGTCGAGACCGAGGCCGAGCTCCGTCAGGCGCCGGATGCGGGTGAGCTCGACGGCGTCGCGCAGGCCGTAGTCGCGGTAGCCGTTGATCCGGCGCGCGGGCTCGGGCAGCAGCCCGATGCGGTGGTAGTGCCGCACGGTGCGGGTGGTGACCCCGGCGAGGGCGGCGAGTTCTCCGATGCGCATGAGCCCAGTAGAGACCTTGACGCTGCGACAAGGTCAAGGACCGGAGGGCGCGGGCCGGGCATACAGGGAAAACCCTAGGGAAATCCGGCCCCCGGACCTTTGGCCGAGGGGTCCGGTCTCGGCGCGGGCAAACCCGCCTCAAGCGGCGGTAAAGATCTTTCCCGGCGGCTGTCCGCGACCCGGCGGACGCGCCTAACGTCAGCGCGTCCACCCGTCACCACCGACCGCAGCCGCAGCCCGGGGGCGGTCTACGCGTGTCCATATGTCATGCGCATGACCGATCTCCACGACCGACCCACGGCCCACACCGATCCGTCGGTCCGCACCGTCCCGGCCTGCCGCCGCCCTACGCACCGCGCCACCCGCACCACGCCGCGACACCCCCACTCCCGGCACTCGACGGAGGCACCCCGTGCACCCCTCTGCACACCGACCCGCACAGCCGCTGAGGCGACTGAGAAGGACACTGACCGCGGCCCTGCCCGCACTCGCCCTGGCCGTCACCGGCCTGCTCGCCGCGGGACCGGCCGCCCAGGCCGCCGCCCCCCACACCCCCACCGCCCGGGACACGCAGAACGCCCGGGCCCTGCAGTCCCCTTCGGCTCAGACCGTGCACCCCACCGGCACGGCGGGCGCCGCCGTACCGACCAGGCACCTGTGCGGCGCACCGGCCGCGGGCGACTTCGGCTGCCTCGCTCAGCGCCGCACCGACATCGCGATGAAGCGCGACAACACGCTCTCGCCCCAGGCCACCCCGTCCGGTCTGGGCCCGGCCAACCTGCACAGCGCCTACAACCTGCCCGCCACCGGCGGCTCCGGCCTGACCGTGGCCGTCGTCGACGCGTACGACGACCCCAACGCCGCCACCGACCTGGCCACCTACCGCTCCCAGTACGGTCTTTCGGCCTGCACCGTCGCGAGCGGCTGCTTCCGCAAGGTGAGCCAGACCGGCAGCACCACCAGCCTCCCCACGCCGGACAGCGGCTGGGCCGGGGAGATCGCCCTCGACCTCGACATGGTCAGCGCCGCCTGCCCGAGCTGCAACATCCTGCTGGTCGAGGCGGACTCCGCGAGCATGGAGGACCTCGGCGCGGCCGTGAACGAGGCCGTGGCGCTCGGCGCGAAGTTCGTCTCCAACAGCTACGGCGGCGACGAGGAGTCCGCCGACCCGTCGTACGACAGCGCCTACTTCAACCACCCCGGCGTCGCCATCACCGTCTCCGCGGGCGACTCCGGCTACGGCGCCGAGTACCCGGCCGCCTCCCGCTACGTGACCGCCGTCGGCGGCACCTCCCTGACCACCGCGTCCACCACCCGCGGCTGGTCCGAGAAGGTCTGGGGCACCAGCGCGGGCGGCGACGGCACCGGCTCCGGCTGCTCCGCGTACGACGTCAAACCCAGCTGGCAGACCGACACCGGCTGCGCCAAGCGCACCGTCGCCGACGTCTCCGCCGTCGCCGACCCGGCCACCGGTGTGGCCGTCTACGACACCTACGGCGGCTCCGGCTGGGCGGTCTACGGCGGCACCAGCGCCTCCGCGCCGCTCATCGCGGGTGTGTACGCCCTGGCCGGCGCCCCGGCCTCCGGCACCAACCCGGCGTCGTACCCCTACGCCCACACCGCCAACCTCTACGACGTGACCAGCGGCGCCAACGGCGGCTGCTCCGGCTCGTACCTGTGCACCGGCAAGGCCGGCTACGACGGCCCGACCGGCCTCGGCACCCCGAACGGCGTGACCGCCTTCAAGAACGGCACCAGTAGCGGCAACACGGTCACCGTCACCGGCCCGGGCAGCCAGACCGCCACCGTCGGCACCGCGAAGAGCCTGCAGATCTCTGCCACCGACAGCGCCGGGGCCGCGCTCACCTACAGCGCGAGCGGCCTGCCCACCGGGCTCGGCATCAACGCCTCGACCGGCCTGATCTCCGGCACCCCCACGGCCGCGGGCACCTACCAGACCACCGTCACCGCCACCGACGGCACCGGCGCCTCCGGCTCCGCGTCCTTCGGCTGGACCGTCTCCCCGGCCGGCGGCGGCACCTGCACCGCGGCCCAGCTGCTCGGCAACCCGGGCTTCGAGTCCGGCAGCACTTCGTGGACGTCGTCCAGCGGCGTCATCACCAGCGACAGCGGCGAGGCCGCCCACGGAGGCACGTACAAGGCCTGGCTGGACGGCTACGGCTCCACCCACACCGACACGCTCTCCCAGACGGTGAGCGTCCCGAGCGGCTGCCACGCCACGCTGACCTTCTGGCTGCACGTCGACACCGCCGAGACGACCACCACCACCGCGTACGACAAGCTGACCCTGACCGCCGGGTCCACCACGCTGGCGACCTGGTCCAACCTCAACAAGGGCACCGGGTACACCCAGAAGTCCTTCGACCTGTCCTCCTTCGCCGGCTCCAGCGTCACCCTGAAGTTCACCGGCAGCGAGGACTCCTCCCTGCAGACCGGCTTCGTGGTCGACGACACCGCCCTGACCACGGCCTGACCCCGCCTCCCCGCGGGAAGGGTCCCGGCCGCCACCAGGCGGCCGGGACCCTTTTGCGCCTGGAACACGTCAAAGAGGAAAGGAGGCCATCCATGCGTCATACGACAGCCGCGGTCCTCGCGGCGACCGCACTCCTGCTGACCGGCTGCGGCACGCAGACCGGCGGCCCCGCGGACGGCGGCCGGAGCAGCGCCCCGGGCGCCACCGGCAGCGCCGGTTCCGGGGCGGGCCCGGGAGGGGCCTGCGCGGCAGAGGCCGCGCTCACCGCCGCAGACACCGGCCGCACCGTCTGCGTCACCGCGGGCGGCACCGTCCGCGTCACCCTCGACGGCACGCCGGACCGCCCGTGGTCCCCCGTCACCAGCGAGGGCGGCGCCCTCACCCCCACCAACGCGGGCATCGGCGCCCCCCGCGGCGACACCATCGCCGCCTACCGCGCCACCGCGCCCGGCACGGCGCGGCTCAACGCCACCCAGCCGCTGTGCGCCACACCCACCGCCCCGGACCAGGTGGCCTGCCTGGGACTTCGGGAGTGGACCGTCACCGTGCGGGTCGCCGACCACTGAACACGCTTTTACGGCAAGGAGGTTGTACGGAGCCGGGCATCGAATCGGCCACGGTATCCCCACCACCGGGCGAAGCGGCGGTAACGGATCGGCACGGGCCGACAATGCAGTGGCCCGCTGTCAGAGGCATGACGTAGCGTTCCCTCTTGCCGCCGACGAAGGCGCGCCGGGCCCCACCACGGGAGTCCGCGCCCCGCGGCGCACCCATGTCTCGCCGGAAGACCTCCGGCCACCCACGCCTGCCTGGGGGGAACCAGCTTGCGCACCCGCCACCTCGCGGGCGGGACGGCTCTGTCCGTCCTGCTCGCCACCGCGTCCCTGCTCGGGGTCACGGCGACGCCGGCCGCGGCCGACAGCGCCACCGCCGTCGCGACGGCCGAGGACACCGCCAACGTCACCGAGGCCGCGACCACCCTCACCGTCAACGCCCCCACCTCGGCGCTGCCCGGCGCCGAGATCACGGTCACCGGCACCCTCGGCTCCACCGAACCCTTCACGG